>CAMQHT010000039.1 GCA_947001705.1 uncultured Collinsella sp. | reverse complement strand
TTAACGGCGGGGGGGGCGCGCCGGGCCCGCTAGGTTTTTGGGGTATCGGGGGGCGCTGGATTCGCGTGCGGCCCAAGGCGCCCACGCCGTCAAAATGCGGGGGCGCATGGGGCGCAGAGGGTAGCGAGCGCGTTTTTCGCATTCGCTACTTTTCCTGAATCTGCTTGCCGCAAAGATGCTCAATTGAAATCTCGTAGAGTTGGACGCCCTTGATGTCTTTGGCGATTTCTTCCTCGACTTCTTCGGCAGAAGGGTAGTACTTAAGCGCGAGCTGGCGGACTTTGTCCTCGATAAACGCAGGCGCTTCATCTACCAGGCGGCAACGGCCAAAGACCACAGTGCTCATGACGTAAGGAGCCCAGTCGCCGTCCTTGTACCACTCGTTGCCGTAAACGGTAAAGCAGACTTTATCGTCACGCCTGAGCGAATCGACCTTGTGGCCGGCCTTGGCGCCATGGAAATAAATCTTGTCGTGCTCGGCGTCAAAGAAGTAGTTGACGGGAATGGCATAGGGGTAGCCATCATCGCCGTTGACGGCAAAGACGCCGCGCTTACAGGTGGCGAGCAACTCGCGCGCTTCCTCGTCAGTGATGGCGCGTTTCTTTCGACGTAAGGGCCTAAACATCGTTGGCTTCCTTTCTGGCTGTGCATGGTGGTTGAGCACAAACTATAGCGAAACGGATCCGTATTTCTTGATGCGGGCGAGTATGTTTTTGAGCTTGTTAAAGTCGAGCGGTTTGGGCAGATGGGCGTTCATACCGGCATCGTGTGCCGCCTTGGCGTCCTCGTTGAAGGCGTTGGCAGTGAGCGCGATGATGGGGATGTCGGCTGCATCGGCCTTTTCGCTCAGACGAATCGCGCGGGTTGCCTCGTAGCCATCCATGCCCGGCATCATGATGTCCATCAGGATCGCATCGAAGCTGCCGGCGGGACGACTAACGTATAGGTCGACTGCTTTGTTGCCGTCGGCGGCGCGCGTTACGACGATGCCTTCGCTTTCGAGTAGAGCCTGGGCAATTTCGGCATTGAGCTCGTTGTCTTCTGCCAAAAGGACGTTCATGCCGGCAAGCGAGCAACTGTATGCCTGCTTGGAGGCACGTTCTTTTGCCTGAGGGTTCTTGTCGATATCGAGCGGTATCTGGACGTTGAACGTGCTTCCCGCGCCAACCTCACTCGAAATCTCAATCGTGCCGCCCATCATATCGATGAGCGATTTGACGATAGACATGCCAATGCCGGTTCCTTGGAACTTGCTGCGCGCATCGTCGCCTTCCTGGGCAAACGGCTCGTAAATGTGCGTCAAAAACTCGGGCGTCATACCAATGCCGGTATCCGAGACGCTAAAGCAAAACACGGCGTGCTCGTCGTCGACCGGTTTGATGGTCGATGAGAACGTGACGGTGCCTCCGTGCTTGTTGTACTTGATGCTGTTGTCGAGCAGGTTGACAAGGATCTGCCGAATATGGGTGGGGCTGCCGATCATATATTGATCGACAGCGTAGGGCTCGCTGGTGTCGAGCATGGTTATGCCGCGGTCCGATGCGCGGAGCTTGCACAGTATGAGCGCATTGTCGCACAGCTCTTTAAGGTTGAATGATTCGTGCTCGAGCGTCACTTTGCACTCCTCGATCCTGCCCATCTCGAGGATGTCGTTAATCAGTGACAGCAGGTGATTGGCGGCAACGCGCGCCTTGGCGCGGCTTTCGCGGGCGACCTGCATGTCGCCTTCTCTCAATTCCTCAATTTCAATAAGGCCCAGGATGCCGTTGAGCGGCGTGCGGATGTCGTGGCTCATGCGCGTGAGGAAAGCGGTTTTGGCGGTGTTGGCGGCATCAGCTTTCTGCCGTTCCTCCTGTGCGCGGTAAAGCGACCAGACAAGGATGGCGATGCTGGTGAGCAAGATGCAGATGATAACAGTCGCAATGGCGGTGCGGTTGCGATAGAAAAACTGGAACGTGTCCGATTCTTGCGCCGAGTACGATGTGGGGAAATAGCTGTTTGCAGAGAGCGATTCACCTGCATTGACGATGCCCTTATTGATGATTCCCAGCAGCTCGGGCTTGCCGCGCGAAATTAAACACGATAGCTGCGCCGTGTTGGTGAGTTCCTGTGTTTCGAAATCCTCGATGTCGTAGGTGTCGCGGAGAGTTTCCAGGCGCGTGCTGGGGACAATGATGCAACGTGCCTTCCCCTCATTGAGGGCTTTGAGCACCTCGCCGTCATTCGAGTACTCGGTTACTGTTGCGTTCGGGAAGAGACTTTCGAGCTCAAAACGGTTAACGATTGTGCTCTTTGTACAAGCGATGTTCTTAAGGTCGCTGTTCAGGTTTTTGCCACTGTGAATGGCGGTCAGCGAAACCGTTCCCATCGAGTTTGACTGGATGACCCCTGTCTGCTCGGCGAGCCAGTAGTCGCGAAACAATGGCAGGGCGACATCGATGGTTCCGTTGGAAAGGGCTTTGATCATTTGCTTGTTGTTCGAGAGTGCGATTGTTTTGACCGTAATGCCAAACTTGTCGTGCAACGTCGTTGCAAGCGAGGCGAGCGATCCTTCCATCTCGCCGTCGTCATTTTGCGTGCAGTAGGGAAGTTGGTTTTTAAGATAGCCGAGCGTGATGGTATTGCCGTTTGCTTTGAGCCAGGTGGTCTCGGGGCCGGTGAGCGATGACGAGCCACTGTTTTGGGTCGAGTAACTCGATTTGACTTCCTCGTTATAGCGCGGGTTATCGCGGGCGATGGTCGTCATGGCGGCGTTGATGTCGTTCATCAGGTCAGGGCGGCTTTTGGGAACGGCAAAATAGTAGTCGCTCGAGCCTACGTAGAACATGGGTGACGCATCGGGCGACGAAATGGTGTCGTTCATGATGACGGCGTCGACCTCGCCGTCTGCAAGCGCCTCAAAGAGGGCGCTGCCGGTGTCGATTTCTTTATAGGTGCAGGTAACGCCTTCGTCGGCGAGCCACTGCTGGCCGACGATAGTTTGCATAACGCCAGAGTTGCAGCCGATGGTGAGGCCTTGGAGCGCCTGGGGGTCACCCTTGGCCAGGTCGTCGCGGTCGGGCCTGGCGTAGATGTAGTAGCGCTCGGTGCCCTCGGGGTTCGAGGAAAAGAGCAGCTTCTGCTCGCGTTCTGCCGAATACGAGATGTTGGGCATGAGGTCGATTTCGCCTGCTTCGAGCATGTCCATAAGCTCGGAGAAGGTGCCGCTAACGTATTCGTATTGCCAGCCCTTTGTGTAATACGAGAGGGTCTGGAGGTACTCGTAGCCCCACCCCGAGAGTCGCTCGCCCGGCATGCCTTCCTGGAAGCCTTTGTTGTTGACGAGCCAGCCAACGCGGACCGTCTTGACCTGCTG
This sequence comes from uncultured Collinsella sp., assembly GCA_947001705.1. Lineage (GTDB taxonomy): Bacteria > Actinomycetota > Coriobacteriia > Coriobacteriales > Coriobacteriaceae > Collinsella. The sequence continues at coordinate 19,222 of CAMQHT010000039.1, read as the reverse complement.
GTCGGAGTCGGCGGCAAAGGCGGGGGCGGGCATGACGGCGCTCAGTATGGCGAGCGCGGCAAGCGCGACGGCCAGGGTGCGATATAGAGCCAAGCGAAGGACGGCGGAAGGTTTCACATGAAATCCTATCGAGTTGAGACAGTTTCGCATAAGGATACCAGCTCAGCCTGCCCATTCAGCCGCCGCACCGCTAAACGGTTAGGTAGTCATTGGGGACGTTCTTAACTGACTAGTCGTTTAAGAACGTCCCCAATGACTAGTTCCGTTTGCGGGGGAGGCGTGGGACAATACCGAGCGAATGTGATTGGGCGTCTGGAAAAGGGGTCGCGATGAACAAGTTGAGGACGCTTGCCGACGTGTTGCGCCAGGCTGGCTTTGCGCGCATCACGGGCCTGTTTCTTGTGTTCTATCTGCTGTGCTCGACGGCCGTCTGGCTGTCCGAGCCCACGACCCTCACCTTTGGCGATGGACTTTGGTTTAGCTTTGAGACGGTCTCGACCATCGGCTTTGGTGACATTCCGGCCGAGACACCGGTTGCCCGCGCGATTACCGTCGTCTTGAGCGTCATCAGCATCTTCTACATCGCCATGCTTACGGGCGTGGCGGTGAACTACTGCAATACGCTCATCAAGATGCGCCAAAAGGACACCATGGCGCGCTTTATGGACGATCTTGAGCATTTGGAAGAGCTCGATCGTGACGAGCTCGCCGATCTTTCGCGTCGCGTGCGCGAGTATCGTCGACGCCAGCGCTAGAACGGGCGCCGTGCGTCACGATGAGGGGGACTGAATATGAATATCACCGTGTATCTGGGTGCCAGCGTCGGTAATGACCCGGCGTTTCTGCCCGCGGTGCAGGAGCTGGGCAACTGGATTGGCGCTAACGGACACGCGTTGGTATACGGCGGGTCCAAGTCGGGCTTGATGGGCGCGCTCGCCGATAGCGTGCTCGATGCCGGTGGGCACGTGACGGGCGTGGAGCCGAGCTTTTTTATCGAGGCCGAGTTTCAGCACGATGGCATCGACGACCTCATCGTGACGAGCGACATGGCCGAGCGCAAGGCCAAGATGATCGAGCTTGGTGATGCCTTCATTGCCTTTCCCGGCGGGACGGGTACGCTCGAGGAGATTGCCGAGGTCATGTCGGCCGTGTCGCTGGGGCATCTGAGCGCGCCGTGCATCCTGTATAACCTGGACGGTTACTACAACGATCTCAAGGCGCTGCTCGGACGCATGATTGATAAAGGACTTTCGAGCCCGCAGCGCCAGCATGGCATCTACTTTGCCGACGATTTGCGCGAGATTGCCTCGATTATTAACGGATAAGTCTTGAGCCTGCCCCACTATGACTCCCAATGGTGCCGTTTGCGGCGCAGACGGTTGGCTCGTTCGGGTAACGCTCGCTCTACAATAAAACGTATCTTTGCCGAATTTGACCACGGGAGGTCCCGATGGATAGTCTTGCAAAACCCAAAAACCGTGCGCTGTTTTTAGTTAGCGTTGCCGTGACCGGTGCGTTCGCAGGCGCCGCGGTCTGGCTGTTCTTTTTTGCGATGGAGCACGGTGTCGACTATCTATGGACCGAGATTCCGCACGCGCTGGGCGTCGCTTCGCCTGAGCTCGCGAGCGGCCCGTTCGGTTTTCTGCCGTACCCGTTTTTTGTCTGCTTGCTGGGCGGCCTGCTGATCGGTCTGTACGAAAAGATTACGGGCACCAAGACCGATGACCTCAACCAGGTGATGGCCAAGGTTAAACAAGACGGTCGCTACCCGTACGACAACCTCGGCAAGCTTTCGCTTGCGGCATTGCTGCCGCTGCTGTTTGGCGGAAGTATTGGACCGGAGGCCGGCCTGACCGGAGTTACCGCGGGTCTGTGCAGCTGGGTCGGCGACCGCATGCGTCGCTTTGGCGCCGAGTTTAGGGAGCTCACGCTGCTGGGCACCCAGGCTGCCCTGACGGCGCTCTTTACCGCGCCCGTGTTTGGCTTTGTGGCGCCGCTCGCCGGTAGCGCCGACGGCCAGGGCGCTGGCGAGGACTCCGCGTCCGATGAGATCACCATCAAGCTGCCCAAGGCGCAAAAGACCGTGGTCTACGGCATCGCGATTGCCGGCGGTCTGGGCACCTATCTGCTGCTCGGCCAGCTTATGGGCGGCGGCATGGGCATGCCCAGGTTCGAGGCCGCCCAGGTGGGTAACCTGGAACTTGTCTGGCTCATTCCGCTGGCGTTGGTCGGCACCGTATGCGGTTGGCTGTACTTTGTCTCTGAGCATGCAAGCGAGGCACTGTCCCATGCAATAGGGGAGCGCCCGGTCGTCAAGGCCATGCTGGCCGGCCTGGCGCTCGCCATCTGTGGCACGGTCCTGCCCTACACCATGTTTGCCGGCGAGACCCAGGCCGATGTGCTCATGGAAACCTATCTGACCATTCCCGCTGGCGTGCTTATCGCGACCGGTCTTGTTAAGGCCATGCTGACGCCCGCCCTCATCAACCTTGGTTGGCGCGGCGGCCACTTCTTCCCGGTTATCTTCTCGGGTGTGAGCCTGGGCTATGGCCTTGCCATCCTCACTGGCGCCGATCCGGTCTTTTGTGTCGCCGTCTGCACGGCATCGACGATGGGTGCCGTTATGCGCCAGCCGGTCATGGTCGTGGGCCTGCTGCTCATGTGTTTCCCGCTCAAGGGCATTGTCTGCATGATTATCGCTGCAGCCATCGCCGCCGGCATTCCGCTGCCCAAGCCGCTGCGCAAGTAGTACGGTGGCGCACGCCGGGGACATGCCGTTTGTCATGGATTTGCGGATGGGCGATTACGACCGATTGTGGCCTACGTGGGTCAAGTTTCGTGTGGCTACAAATCGCGTGCTCGATAGACCTTGGTGCTGACGGTGCAGCTGATTGCACATAGCGCGAGGGCCAGTACGGCAATTCCTGCGCACAGGCAGCCGAGGACGGCAGGATTGGGATTCGCCCCAGCAATCGACATGAGCCAGTTGCTGATGGGGTTGGAGGAGCTCAGCGTGGCCATGGCAAGGCACCCGAGCAGGGCAAACAGGCCGACGGAAAGGCGCAGCGCCTCCATGTGTCCAAATCGAAAGAACAGCGGCTGTGCCAGAAACACCATCATGAGGGAGATGAGCATCGATGCGGCGGAGGCTATTGTGGTCTCAAAGACGATCTGTCCCGTCGAGGGCATGCCCGTGTGATCGAAGAACGGAAGAGTGATGGTGCTCAAAAGCACGGTCGCACACGCCATGATGGCCGAGAAGGCAACAATGCAGAGGTAACGTGCGCAGATGATGTCTTTGCGCGAGAGGGGCAGCGTTGCCCGATAGCGCTCCCATCCGTTTTGATTGTCGTAGCCGGCCAGCGAGTTCATGACCACGATGGGCGACATGGCACTGACCGCGCAGGCGCCGGCGCTCATACTGGCATCGCCATCCGATGCGTTGGCGAGGGTCAGTACGACGAAGATGAACAGGCCGACGCCCGCGATGCTCGGGACAAGCGTGCGGACGATGGCGAGCTCAGACATAAAGGCGCGTTTCATTTCGAAGCCCCTTTCAGTATGAGGCGAAGATAGTCATCAATGGTTGCCCGGTCGCAGGGAATCTCGGGGAAGGCCTCGAGCGCCTCGCGACGGTTGGGTACGAGCACGTCCACGCTATAGGCGTGGTGGGCGGCACGGGCGCCTTCGACGCAAGCCATAAGCTCTGCGGCCTGTGCTTGGGTGCAGTGGGCGATGCCGGCTCGGTCGGTAATGTCCTCGCGCGGCAGGTCAAACACAATCGAGCCGTTATCGATGCAGATGACGCGGTCGGCAGTGCGATCGAGGTCGGATGTAATGTGGCTCGAGAGCAGCACGCTGTGCTGGCCGTCGGCGACAAAGGCAAGCAACTCGTCGAGCAGTTCCTCGCGTGCCATGGGATCGAGGCCCGCGGTGGCTTCGTCCAAAACGAGCAGCTTGGCATTGTGGCTGAGCGCACAGGCGAGCTGCAGCTTCATGCCCATGCCGCGGGAGAGGTCCTTGACCTTCGTCTTGGGATCGAGGCCAAATCGGTCGATGAATCCGGCGAACGTTTCGCAGCTCCACGTGGGGTATGCCGGGCCTACGAGCTTCTCGACCTGGCCCACCTTGAGCGTGGAGGGGAAGGGACACGTGTCCAGGACAAGCCCGATGCGGGAGCGCAGGTGGCGCTGCGTCTCGTCGGGCGCGTTGGCGTCGCAGCGCTGTCCAAGCAGATGCACCTCGCCGGCATCGGGCTTTATAAGCCCAAGCGCGGCGCGAATGGTCGTCGTCTTGCCGGCGCCATTTGCGCCCACAAAGCCAACGATCTGGCCGGGCTCCATGGCAAGTGTGACGTCGCGCAGTGAAAAGCGGTCGCTCACGCGGCGCGATACACCTTTGAGTTCTAGCAACTTTTGCATGGTATAGCCTTTCTTGCAGATGGCTACTGCATGGTTTCGGGGGCTACGAGGTCGAGCATCTCGTGCAGCTTGTCGCGCGTGACGCCCAAGGCTTCGGCTTGGCTCGCCGCTTTCGCAAGCAGCTCTTCGATATGGCAGAGCTGGTTTTCGCGAAAGAGTTTTTGGTTGCCCTCGGCGACAAAACAGCCCTTGCCCTGCACGGTGCAGATAAAGCCGAGTTGCTCCAGGTCGGCGTAGGCGCGCTTGGTGGTGATGACACTCACGCCAAGATCGCTCGCGAGTGCACGGATGCTGGGGAGTTTGGCTCCCGCAGCGAGCGCGCCCGAAAGGATCTGAGCTTTGACTTGCGAGGCTATTTGCTCGTAGATGGGCTTGTCGCTCGAATTGGATAGGATGATGTCCACAGCGGCTCCTTAGCTGTTGGGCTACACGTGTATATAACCGGTAAGCACAGTATATATACACTATGTACAGTTACGCAAGAGACAAATTCGGATTGGGCCGGCTACCCAGGCCCCAACTGATGAATTTGTCCTGATAGGCGCCCTAGAGCGGGATTTCGCGGCTACAATAGTGCGGTTACATCGACGTAATGCACTCAATGCAAGAAAGGATCCGCATGGCAAGCCTGTCGGATGAAATCTCGTCGCGCCGCACATTCGCGATCATCAGCCACCCGGACGCCGGTAAGACCACGCTTACCGAGAAGCTGCTGCTCTATACCGGCAGCATCCAGACTGCCGGTTCGGTCAAGGGCAAGAGCTCGGCCAAGCACGCCGTCTCGGACTGGATGGACATCGAGAAGGAGCGCGGCATTTCCGTTACCTCCTCGGTGCTGCAGTTCACCTATAATGGCGCCTGCGTCAACATCCTCGATACCCCCGGCCACCAGGACTTCTCGGAGGATACCTACCGTACCCTTATGGCCGCCGACGCCGCAGTCATGGTCATCGACGGCGCCAAGGGCGTCGAGGCCCAGACCAAAAAGCTCTTTAAGGTCTGTACGCTGCGCCATATTCCCATCTTCACCTTTGTGAATAAGCTCGACCACGAGGCTCGCGATCCGTTTGAGCTCATGGAAGAGATCGAGAACGTCCTGGGTATCAATACGTATCCCATGAACTGGCCGATCGGCAGCGGCCGCAACTTCCGCGGCGTGTTCGACCGTCAGACCCGTCGCGTTATCGCCTTTGAGGGCGACGGTCATGCCAACGCCACCAAGAAGGTCGCCGAGGTCGAGGCCGAGCTGGGCGATCCTTCCATGGATGAGCTCATCGGCGAGGAGAACCACAAGAACCTAATAGACGATATCGAGCTGCTCGATGGTGCCGGCGACGAGCTCGACTTGGATGCCGTGGCCTGCGGCAAGCTGAGCCCGGCGTTCTTTGGCTCGGCGCTCACCAACTTTGGTGTGGAGCCCTTCCTCAAGGAGTTCCTGCGTCTGGCTCCGACGCCGCGCGCCTATACCGATACGCTCACCAGCGAACCGGTCGATCCCTGCCGCGATGACTTTAGCGGCTTTGTGTTTAAGATCCAGGCCAATATGGACAAGAACCACCGCGACCGCATCGCCTTTGTGCGCATTTGCTCGGGCAAGTTCGAGCGTGGCATGGACGCCTTCCACGTGCAGGGCAACCGCAAGCTCAAGCTTGCCACGGGCACGTCGATGATGGCCGATGACCGCGCCATCGTGGACGAGGCGTACGCGGGCGATATCGTGGGCCTGTTCGACCCGGGTATCTTTAGCATCGGCGACACCGTGTGCTCCGGCAAGCGCCACGTGCAGTATCCGCAGATCCCGACGTTTGCCCCCGAGATGTTCGCCCGCATTACGCAGGTCGACACGCTCAAGCGCAAGCAGTTTGTGAAGGGCATGGAGGAGCTTGCCCAGGAGGGTGCCATCCAGATCTTCCGCGAGCTGGGTGCCGGCATGGAGAGCGTCATCGTGGGCGTGGTCGGTGTGCTGCAGTTTGAGGTACTCGAGCGCCGCCTCAAGGCCGAGTATCGTGTTGAGGTCCGTCGCCAGCCGCTGCCCTATACGGACATCCGCTGGATTCAGAACGACCCCGATACCATTGATATCCCGGGCCTTTCGCTCACGCGTGACACGCTGCGCGTCGAGGACATGCGCGGCGGTAAGCTGCTGCTGTTCACGAGCCCGTGGAACGTGGATTGGGCAACCGATCACAACCCCGATCTTATCCTGTCGGAGTTTGGCAACGTAGCCTTTTAATGCATCGGCGCGGTGGCCCTGTGGGGCTGCCGCGCCGTTTGCTTGCCTGATGCCGTGTGAGCGGCTATTATACCCATCGTCGTCTCAAGCCCGTGACGTCCGAGCAGTTCGGGTCCGATATCCTGCTCGTTAAACCTAAAACCAAAGGAGTACATAATGATCAAGAAGGTCATGGAGGACTACAAGGTCCTGTTGCGGAGCATTCCCGCGGCAACGGTTTCGCTGTTTTTCGTGAGTGTCATCATGATGAACCTGCTGGCCAACAAAGAGCTTATCAGCCTGCCGTATCTGGCACTCGATTGCGGCTTTGTGGTGAGCTGGGTTTCGTTTTTGTGCCAGGACATGATCTGCAAGCGCTTTGGCGCCAAGGCATCCATCAAAATCTCTGTCCTCGCGCTGCTGGTCAACCTGGCCGTGAGCCTGTGCTTTTGGGCGTGCTCGCTCACGCCCGGCATGTGGGGCGCTTACTACGACACGGGCATGATCGAGGTCAACACTGCCCTTAACGCCACCATTGGCGGCACCTGGTACGTGGTGCTGGGCTCTTCGCTGGCAATGCTCGTTTCTGCCGTGGTTAATTCCACGCTCAACCAGTCGCTCGGCCGTATGCTCAAAAAGAATAACTTTGCGAGCTTTGCCTTCCGCTCCTATGTGTCCACGGGTGTTGGCCAGTTTATCGACAACTTGGTCTTTGCCATTGTGGTGAGCCACACGTTCTTTGGTTGGACCTGGGTGCAGGTCCTTATGTGCTCGCTGACCGGCGCTGTTGCCGAGCTGCTGTGCGAGGTCTTTCTGAGCCCCGTGGGCTATAAGGTCGTGCGCGGCTGGGAGCGCGAGAATGTGGGCTCCGAGTACCTCGAGCGCCACGCAACCGCCTAAGGAGCAAGTATGCGGGTTTTGATCACGGGCGCTTCGGGCGGTATCGGAGCCGCGTGCGTGCAGCGCTTTTTGGACGAGGGCCACGAGGTCGTGGGCTTTGACCTGCTGCCGACGGCGGTCGAGCACGAGCGCTACCGCCATCTGATCGTTGATGTCCGCGAACCGGACTCGTTTCCAGACGACCTTGAACCCCAGGTAATCGTAAACGTTGCCGGTACGCAGGATTCGGCCGACGACATTGCCGCCAACCTGTGTGGCACCATCAACGTGACCGAACGCTACGCCTTTGTGGGGGAGGGGCTTGCCGCCAAGCCGACAGCGGCTATCAAATCCGTGGTCAATGTGGGGTCGGCGAGCGGACATACGGGATCGGAGTTTCCCGCCTATGCCGCCAGCAAGGGCGGCGTTATCGCCTACACCAAAAACCTTGCAAACCGCCTAGCACCGCAGGCCATCGCCAACAGTGTGGACCCGGGCGGCGTTATCACGCCGCTCAACCGTTGCGTGATGGAAGACGAGCACCTGTGGAACCAGATTATGGAGCTCACGCCGCTTAAACGCTGGGCCACCGCCCAAGAGATCGCCGAGTGGATCTACTTTGTGGGCGTGACCAACCGGTTTATGACCGGGCAGAGCCTGCTGATCGATGGCGGCGAGGCCGGCCGCACCCAGTTTATCTGGCCCGAGTAGAAAACGCGCCCGATGGAAATCCGTCGGGCGCGTTTTTGATGTATTGATTTTTAGCCGAGGCAAGTCCAGTTGACGGGGGTCGAGCCGTGCTGTTCGAGTAGCCGATTGGCTGCCGAGAAGGGGCGCGACCCTATAAAGGCGGGGAGTTCTGCCGTGGCGCGGTTGGCCGAAAGCGGCGAGGGGTGCGTAGAAGCTAGGCAGAACTTGCCGGTTGCCTTGCCCGCGCCGATCGCGTCGAGCTTGCCCTCAACCATTTGCTGGGCAAAGCGGCCCCATGCCAAAAAGACGACCGGCTGGGGCAGCTGACAGCAGCGTTCGATAATATAGTCGGTGAGCGTGCTCCAGCCTAGCTTGGCGTGCGAATTGGCGGCATGCTCGCGCACGGTGAGCGTGGTGTTAAGGAGCAGGACGCCCTGTTGTGCCCATGGGGTTAGGTCTCCCGTGGCAGGAAAGGGGCAGTCCAGATCGGCTTTGAGTTCCTTATAGATGTTGCGCAGGCTCGGCGGCAACTTGGTTTGCGTCGCGGGGACCGAGAACGATAACCCCATGGCCTGGTTGGGTCCGTGATAGGGATCTTGACCCAAGATGACAACCTTGACCTGGTCGGCCGGCGTGTAGGCGAGGGCATTAAGGATGTCGTCTTGTGCCGGGTAGATGGTCTGCTCGGCACGCAAAAGGGCGATGCGCTCGAGCAGCTGGTTCGTCGTGTCACGTACCGGCTGCGGCGCATCGCCCAACCAGGTTGCTATGTTGCGGTCGCGAGTTGCGGTGTCCATGGGGCTCCTTTGTGGCAGATACTCTGTTGGTATCTATTGTAAAGGCGCACCGGTTGCCTTTATGCCGCGGCTGTATGAAGAGTGGGGTCTACGAGACGCGCTCGGGCGTTCCTGCCATACGAGCCTGTTCATGCGCGCGTAGGCGCGGAAGCTCGACGGTTGCCACCATGACGCCGGTGAGGATGAGGGCGGCGCCAAAGAAGGCGATGGGGCTCAGGACCTCGCCGACCAGGAAGAACGAGAAGACAGCGGAGCAGACCGGCTCGAGCGAGAAGGCGAAGCCGGTGGTCTCGGCGGGCACGTGGGGCTGCACGAGCGTTTGGGTGATAAAGCCATAGGCAGAGCAGATGAGTGCGAGTGCGACGACGACGACGATCTCGTTGGGCGTGCTGGGAAGCGTGAAGCCGACAAAGGTGCACGTGGCGATGCCCGAGAACAGGCCGCCAAAGCCCAGCTGCCAAACACCCAGGGCCAGTGGGTCGACTTCTTCGACAAAGCGCTTGGCTACGATAATGTGGCCGGCATAGATAAAGGCCGAGAGCAGCATGATGATCGCGCCGGGATTCAGGCTGGTAAAGTCGGCGCCCGAGAGCAGCAGCATACCGCAGGTGACGATGGCAGTTCCGATGAGCACCTTGCGCTCGGGGGCGCGACGCAGCAGAGCTGCGTTGGCAAACGGCACGATTACGACCGTCAGGCTCTGCAAAAAGCCGGCGGTTGAGGCGGAGGTGAGGCTGGAGCCCAGGCACATGCAGGTGAGCTCGGTTGCCATGATGGCGCCGATGATGGCGGAGCGAATCATCACGTCACGGTTGATACGCAGCGCGTGCTTGTGGAAGAGCAGCAGGCAGGCCACAAAGGCGATGATGCAGCGCAGCGCAACGATGCTCGTGGCGTTCATGCTGTCCATGCCGATCTTCATGAGGGGGTACGAAAAGCCCCATGCGACGGGAACGGAAAATGAGAGCGCGATTGCTTTTTTGCGATCCATGGGACTCCTTTTGTTACAGAACGGTTTCGCAAAAAGGATTCTGCTCCCAGATTTGGATGTAGTAAAGCGAATGTATCTTCAGTATGATTAAGAAATACTAATGTTGCTAGATAAAGCGCTGGCAAAACGTTTTACGGCTACACCGATGTGGAGGCACGATGGCATCGCGATATCAGATTGTATGTATGGTGGTCGATTGCGGCAGTCTGAAGGGCGCGGCCGACGAGCTGGGCTATACGCAAAGCGCGGTGAGCCAGGCCGTCAAAGCGCTCGAGCGCGAGCTGGGTACCACGCTTATCGAGCGCGGCAAGCAGGGCGTTTCGCTTACGCGCGACGGCAAGCAGTACCTGCCGTATCTGCGCCAGATTGTAACTGCCGAGGCCGAGCTTGAGGGCAAGCGTCAGGAGTTGCTGGGACTCTCCTCGACTGATATTCGAATCGCGACGTTTACTAACGTGAGCCGCACCGTATTGCCGCGCGTGATTCGCGACTTTGGGGCTCTGCATCCGGGCGTGCACTTTACCCTCAAGCAGGGCGATTACACGCGCAACGCCCAGTGGGTGCACGATGGCGTGGTTGACTTTTGCTTTACGGCGCGCGGATTTACCGCCGGGCTCGAGAAGCGCGTGGTCTATCACGACGAGTTGGTGGCGCTGTTGCCGGCCGCGCATCCGCTGACGGCAAAGGAAAAGGTGACGCTCGCCGACCTGGCGTCCGAGCCGTTTGTGCTGCTGGATGAGGGCGAACAGAGCCTGGTGCTCGATGCATTCGCGGCGCATGGCCTGTCGCCGCACGTGACGAGTGAAGTGACCGACGACTACACCATTATGGCGATGGTGGAGGAAGGCCTAGGCGTGAGCATGCTCTACCGTCGTACTGTGGAGGGCATGCGAGCCGATATTCGTGTGCGGCCCATCGTGCATGCCCCCTCGCGCGACGTGGTGGCCGCCTGGCGCAGCTGGGACACCATGCCCATCGCCACGAGGCACTTTATCGACTATATGAGCTCACATATTGTCAATTAATGACTGGCGTGGCGTTGAGTGCGGTGTTTAGCGGGCTGTCGCTTTGGCTTGGGTGGCGCGATAGGTGCGTGCAGGGTGGCAAAGTAGTACCGCTACGACCATAAAGAACGCCGTGGTGCCCAGGCTGATGGGATAGACCATCATGATGTTCGCAAAGGTGCGGAAGTGCGGGAACACGCAGAACACCCAATAGAAGCGGATGCCGCAGACGCAGATCATGGTGATGAGGGCGGGCGTGAGCGAGATACCAAAGCCGCGCAGGTAGCCGGACATGTTTTCGTAGAACATGCTAAAGGCGTACGCCGGGAAGATCGAACATACGCGGATATAGCCGATCGAGACGATGTTGGGATCGCTGTTGAACAGCGACAAAATCTCGCGTCCCAAGCCGACGATGACGATAATCGTGGTGAGTGCAACGATACCGCCTTCGACCAGACAGACCTTAAGGGTCTTGGTGCAGCGGTCGATCTGGCGGGCACCGTGGTTTTGTCCCACAAAGGTGGTGCAAGCCTGGCTAAAGCTGTTGAGCAGGTTGTAGCACACGTACTCCAGGCTCATGGCGGCGCTCGAGGCGGCCATGACCTCGGTGCCCAGGCTGTTGATGGCAGACTGGATGATGATGTTGGCGACGGCAAAGACGGCGCTCTGGATGCCGGCGGGCAGGCCGATCTTGACGATGCGCTTGAGGGCGACGGGGTCGATAGCCAGGTCGCGCGGGGTGACGCGGACGACGGAGTCGGTCTTGAGCAGGCGGATAAAGAGCGTAGCGGCACTGACGGTGTAGGCGATGGCGGTGGCGATGGCGACGCCCGCGACGCCCCAGTGGAGTACGGGGACAAAGATGAGGTCCAGGCCAATGTTGAGGACGGTGGACACGGCAAGCGCCTGCAGCGGCATGCGGGTGATGCCGACGGAGCGGAAGATCGCGGCCTCAAAGTTGTAAAGCAAGATCGAGGGCATGCTCAGCAAAAAGACGCGTAGGTAGAGCGAAGCGAGCGGCATGGTTTCGGCGGGAACGTTGAGGGCGGCGAGCATGGACTCGGCAAAGATCTCGCCCAGAGCGATGACGACAAAGCCCACGAGCGCCATTAAAATCGAGGTATGGACGGCGCGCTTGACCATGTTCTGATCGTTGCGGCCGATAGCGTTGGCGATGACCACGTTGGAGCCAAGCGACATGCCAATAAACAGGTTGAGCATAAGACTGGTAAGCGGAACATTGGAGCCGACCGCCGCCATGGCGAGGGTTCCCTGGTCGCCCGAGAAGTTACCGATGATGACCGTAGCGATGAGGTTCGACAGCTGCTCTAAGATGCTCGTGGCGGCCACGGGGAAGGCGAACAGGGGAATATTGCGCCACAGCGATCCGGTGGTCATGTCAATGTGCTTAGATACGGTGACAGCCATACGCTCTCAATCTCTAACATGCTCTTTCGTGCTTATTTGCGCAGACGATGATACTCCTAATGCAACCAGTCGGCACTTATGGACGTTCCTTTTCTGTCGGCAGCTGGGGACACTCCTTATCTCTTCTAACTAGTCATTCAAGAACGTCCCCAATGACTAGGTGGGGAAGGCGTGCGACAATGGTGGGCGTTGTGTTGTTCGCGCTAAGGAGTTGCCATGTTGTTGTGTCCTGTTTGCCATGAACCGTTGGTGGATGACGAACGCGGTGCTGCATGCGCGGGCGGACACCGGTTTGACCGTGCGCGCGAGGGCTATCTATATCTGCTGCGCTCGTCCAAGAGCGGCGACTCCATGGGCGATCCCAAGTCGCAGGCACGCAGTCGTCGTGACTTTCTGAATCGCGGTTACTATGCGCCGTTGCGCGACGCGATGGTTGAGCTGGTGCGCAAGCAGGTGTCTGGGCGTGCCATGTCTACGGATGGTTCCATGACGCTGCTCGATATTTGCTGCGGTGAGGGCTACTACACCAGTGCCATGGGCGCGGTGCCGGGTGTGGACGCTTACGGGTTCGACTTGGGCAAGGAGATGGTGCGCCTGGCCGCCAAGCGCGGCGATGCGACCTATTTCGTGGCCAACATGAAGGATATTCCCGTGGCCGATGGCGCCTTCGATATGGTGACCGAGCTTTTTGCCCCCTTTAACGAGCGCGAGTTTGCCCGCGTGCTGGCGCCCGAGGGCTCACTCTATACCGTGGTGCCGGGCGCCCGTCATCTCTTTGGGCTTAAGGAAGTGCTCTACGACACGCCGTACCTTAACGATGAGAAGCTGCCGCAGACCACCGAGCTCGAGTTGGTCGGAACGCAGCGGGTATCTGCGAATATTGCGCTTCAGACCCAGGCCGATATCGAGGCGGTGTTCCAAATGACGCCGTACTACTACCGCACGCGCCCTGCCGACAAAGAGCGCCTGGCAAACCTGGACACGCTCCAAACCGATATCGACTTCATCATCGCCGAGTACCGCCACAGCTAACAACCTACCAAAAAGGGACAGGTTTATTTTGGTAGGTTTTATCTGGACAAACGCAAAGGGCCGACCGCGGAGATGCGCGATCGGCCCTTTTTAGTTGCTTGGCTGTAGAGGTTATGAGAAGCGAGCGCTTACAGGCGGTCCTTGTTCTCGGCCTTGACGGCGTGCGCCTGCTGAATAAAGAACAGGTCGTAGACCACGATGACAAAGGCGCCATAGTTGATGGCGTCACCGCCAAACGCGGGAAGCGTGAGCACCGCCTGGGCGAGCGTGGCGACCGCGGCAACAATACCGAGCTTAAACGCGCCGTCCACCTGCGAAGGCTTGTTGGCACCCTTGATGCCGGCGACGCCTGCGGCAAGGTCGACGAGACCCTTGGCGATAAGCACGACCGCTGCGAGCGTGGCGTACGAACCGTACGTGGAATCGAGACCGCCCGTGGCGATACCGACGCCGGCGGTGACGAGGCTGGCGATGCCCAAAACAAAGTAGATGAGAGCAAGGATTTTGAGAGTCTTGCGAGTGAAGCTCATGGCTGGTCCTTTCGATACGAGTACGCCAACTTGGCGCACCCAATGTACTGCACATATGGTGAAGCACATTGTAGTTCAACGCGGCGATGCATGCGTTTGAAAGCGTCTCTTGCCCGCACGGTCCAACCTTTCAAAAAAGAAAGCTGGGCGTAAGTCAAATCGATGGCAGCGTATGCGCGGCGCTGCGATGATGGGGCCATGGTAAGAGCTGGACCGAAGGAGAAGCCATGATGTACGGAGCAGGGCAAGTACGTGAGCCGCGGTCGTTGGGAAGGCGCATGGGTGATTCTGTGATCGCTGCCGTGTGCACGGGATTGATGGCGGTGCTTTGCATTGGGATGCTGTGGGCCATGTCGCATGTGGGACAATAGCGGACGGTTGGGTGCCGACATAAACGGCGCTCGCGTATTCGTTTTGCTTGTTAAGGAGTACCCATGGGCGTCGTCGATCCCTTTTCTGTTGCTCGGTCCGCGGGGCTTGAGCTAATCGGGAAGCCCGAGGGCCTCACGCTCACCGACGGCACGATGGAGCTGCGCGCCGATTTTACCCGCATGCTGCCACGACTCAAGCAGGGTCGTCTGCAGCAAGAGCTGCTGGTAAAGGCTGCGCGCGCAAAAGGCATCGAGCAGCCATGGGCGATTGACGCCACGGCAGGCTTTGGCGAGGATTCGCTGCTGCTGGCTGCCGCGGGCTTTTCCGTCGATCTATATGAACAGGATTGCGTGATCGCGGCGCTCCTCAAGGATGCCTTGGATCGCGCGGCAGATGATCCGGCGCTTGCGACAGCTGTGGCGCGCATGCGCTTACATGCCGGCGAGGACAGCATTGCCGGCCTTCGCCATACAGCTGAGCTGATCGGGCAGAGCGAGCTCGCGACTCCCGACGTGGTATATCTGGACCCCATGTTTCCCGAACGCACCAAGAGCGCGGCGGTCAAAAAGAAGTTCCAACTCTTGCATCATCTGGAACAGCCGTGCGCCGATGAGGAGACGCTGGTCGAAGCTGCGCTTGCGGTGCACCCGCGCAAAGTCGTTATCAAGCGGCCGGTAAAGGGCCCGCTGCTTGCCGGCGTTAAGCCGAGCTATCAACTTGCGGGCAAGGCCGTTCGCTATGATGTTTTGGTGCCGCCGCGCCCGTAGCTTTCGTGAGATGACTGGCGCTCCGTCAGTGCCGTGCCGATGCGAGGCCTATTTCCAAGGATGCGACGTCAGGTGCCAGCCGCCGCAGTATTCGCATTTGTAGCAGGCCAGCCCTCGGCGTCCGCGGCTTTCGCAGTCGGCCATAACTGCCTCGGCCTCGGCGCGCGTGTCGTAACGGTTTTTGCGCTCGCACGATTTGTAGCGCCAGGCCTCATCGCGCTCGGCGTCCAGGGCGTCGCGGCGCTCGTCCTCGCGTGCAAACAGGTCGTTCATATCGCCGCCGGTGGCAGTGCTCAAAAACTCGCTTTTTGCTTTTGACCAGGCGGCTCGCTTTTTGCTTCCCATCTGCTTCGTGCCCCTCTCCAAACGCTGGTATCATTGCCCAATCAAAGTGATACCAATAAACGTGAGGTCGCCGCGTGATGATCAGAAAAACCCTCGATACCGACATTCCCGCCGTCATGGCTATCTATGACGCGGCCCGCGCCTTTATGCGCGCGCATGGCAACGCCACGCAGTGGCCCGAGGGCACGCCTTCGGCCGAGCAGCTGGCTGCCGACATCGCCGCCGGTGGCAGCTATGTGCGCGAAGTCGACGGTCGCGTGGTGGCGACGTTTGCATTTTTACAGGGCCCGGACGAGTGCTATGACGTAATTGAGGACGGTCAATGGCGTAGCGACACTCCGTACGCCGTGCTGCACCGCGTGGCATCCGACGGCACCACGCATGGCGTTGCGGCGGCGATGTTTGCCTTTGCCAAGGAACGTATCGACCATCTGCGTATCGACACGCACCAAGACAACCTGCCTATGCAGGGCGCCATCGCCAAGGCCGGGTTTAAGCGCGCCGGTATCGTATATGTGTCGGACGGTACGCCGCGCGTCGCGTTCGATTGGCTGCGCGAGGCGTAGGAGCCAAGGCACGTATCATCACCCAGCTCAAATAAAAAATGGCCCCGAGTGGGGCCATTTTTGGTAAAACGCGTCGTTGTGGGACTCGCATTGTTACCGCCCCAGATGAACCCGGGCAGACAAAAAGGGGAGGTGCCGGCTTTCGCAAGGCGCGAACCTACGAAAATCGCCGCGCGGCAACGCGGGGCGATGAGCTCGGTCGGGGGATAGGGCCCGCTTCGCCCACCGGCCCGTAAATTGTATCATCCAGTGTGGAGCGTGAACGCCCGTTGCCGCGTGCGATGGGCTTGCAATAAGAGGAGAGCCATGTCGAAGCAAGCGGTCGTTGGAATCTTGGCGCATGTCGATGCCGGCAAGACCACGTTGGCCGAGGCCATGCTGTTCAACGCGGGCCGCATTCGCAAGCGTGGCCGCGTGGACGATGGCGATTCGCATCTGGACACTAACACGATCGAGCGCGAGCGCGGCATCACGATTTTCTCGTCGCAGGCCGTGCTCGACCACGGCGATACCCACGTCATGCTCGTGGATGCGCCCGGCCACGTTGATTTTTCGGCCGAGGCGGAGCGCACGCTGCGCGCACTCGACTACGCGATTTTGGTTGTGGGCGCCAACGACGGCGTGCAGGGGCATACCGAAACCCTGTGGCGCCTGCTTGCGCGCTATGAGATCCCGACGTTCATCTTTATCAACAAGATCGATTTGGAGAATCCCGGCCGCGATGTTTTGCTGGCACAACTTGGGCAACGTCTTTCCGAGGGTTGCCTGGATGCCAACGAACTGCTGACGGGTGGTGCCGTTCAGGAGGACGCTGCTGCATTGGACGAGGGTGCGCTCGAGGAGTTTCTTGAGGCGGGTGAGCTTTCCGTCGCAACGCTGTCGCGCATGGTTGCCGAGCGCAAGCTCTTTCCCTGTTTTGCCGGCTCGGCGCTCAAGGACCAAGGCGTGGACGAGCTGCTGGACGGCATATGCGCGCTGATGCGTGAACAGGCATGGCTTCCTGAGTTTGCCGCGCGCGTCTATCGTGTCAGCCGCGGGGATCGTGGCGAGCGCTTGGCTTGGGTTAAAGTGACCGGCGGCACGCTGCATGCCAAGCAGATGATTGACGGACGTTCCGGTGCCGAGGCATGGGAGCAGAAGGTCGACCAGGTGCGCATCTATAACGGCGAGAAGTATGAGCTTGCCCAAGAAGTTGCTGCTGGCGGTATTTGTGCCGTGACGGGCCTTGCGCACGTTCGCCCAGGGGATGCCTTGGGCGCGGAGCCCGTGGGCGATGCGCCTGTCATCGCTCCGGTCCTCACCTATACGGTGCTTCCGGGCGAACACGATGTCCACGCGGTGTTCAAAGCACTGACAGA
The DNA here is from genome assembly GCA_947001705.1 of uncultured Collinsella sp. Taxonomy (GTDB): domain Bacteria; phylum Actinomycetota; class Coriobacteriia; order Coriobacteriales; family Coriobacteriaceae; genus Collinsella. The sequence continues at coordinate 1,827 of CAMQHT010000039.1, read as the reverse complement.
GTTGGCGGACGAAGATCCCATGCTCGGCGTAAGCTGGAACACTCATCTTGAGCAGATTCATTTGCAGCTGATGGGCGCCGTGCAACTCGAGGTCGTGCAGCGGGTGTTGGCCGATCGCTTTGGCCTTTCGGTTGCGTTTGAGTCTGGCGGCATTCTCTATAAGGAGACTATTTCGCAGCCGGTCGAGGGCGTGGGCCACTTTGAGCCGCTGCGCCACTATGCCGAGGTACATCTGCGCCTGGAGCCGTTGCCAGCGGGTTCGGGCGTGCAGTTTGGCACCGTGACCTCGACCGACGAACTCGATCTTAACTGGCAGCGTTTGGCACTCACCAACGCCATGGAGCGCGATCACCTGGGCGCGCTGACCGGCTCGCCCATCACCGATGTGTGCATTACGCTCACGGGCGGCCGTGCGCATGCCAAACACACCGAGGGCGGCGATTTTCGCCAGGCCACGTACCGCGCGATTCGCCAGGGGCTCATGCAGGCGCGTGAGGCTGGCGCGGCGGTACTGTTGGAGCCGTGGTATCGCTTTGAGCTCGAGGTGCCGGGGGAGTGCGTGGGCCGGGCGCTCTCGGATGCCACGCGTATGGGTGCCGAGTACGAGCCGCCGACGATAACAGGCGACCGGGCGAAGCTTGCGGGTCGCGTGCCGGCATCCGAAGTGCAGGATTATGCGCTGGAGGTGGCTGCCTACACGAGCGGTCGCGGTCATCTGTACCTGGAGTTCGCCGGCTATGCGGCTTGCCATGATGCCGAGCGCGTAATCGAGACGGCCGCCTATGAGCCCGAGGCCGATCTGCCCAACACGCCCGACTCGGTCTTTTGCTCTCACGGCGCCGGTTACACGGTCAAATGGTACGACGTGCCCGCCGCGGCGCACGTAAAGATCGATCCCGCCACCTTCCGCCCCTGGCGAGCAGCAGACGCCGAGTTTTTCGGCCACATGTGACAAAGGGACAGTTCCTTTGTCACATGCTATTGGTATAACTCGGTACAAGTTGGTATAACTATTACCAGGGTTGCCAATCCGAGGAGGCCGACATGAATCCAAATCCCTTCAAGCCCACGGCTGGCAAGCGGCCTCCGATACTCATCGGTCGCGAGTCGGTCATCGAAGATTTCGAGGAAGGGCTCGATAACGGCGCCGGAGCGCCGGGCAGGCTCATGCTCATTACGGGAAACCGCGGTTGCGGCAAGACGGTTCTCCTGCGGGAGCTGCAACGTCTAGCCAATGAGCGCGGATGGGCGGTTGTCTCCGATTCCGCTTCGCTTGGCTTATGCGACCGCTTGGCCGATGCACTTCGCTCGAATAAACCCGTTGCGACGTCAATGGAACTCGGTCCATCATTCGGGCGCATGTCGGTCGAGGCGGCGCGTGCAAAGGGTGAAACGCTGCGCGGGCTGGTCAACGAGCGCCTTAAGAAGCTCGATCCAGGCAAAGGCATGCTGTTTGCGATTGACGAGGCACAATCGGCGTCTATCGAGGAGCTGGCGGCCCTTGCCGTTCTCTATCAGCAGGTGCTCGGAGACCAGGATGCCACGGGCTTGTCCGATAGCGACCAGCACGGTCTTGCGCTGGTGTTTGCCGGCTTACCCAGTATGGTTGACGATCTGCTCGAAGAGCCGAGCGTGACGTTTTTGCGGCGTGCCCAGCAGCGTACGCTGGGGGCGATTTCTTTGCCCAAGGTGCGCGATTCATATATCCAGACGGTCAAAAACGCTGGTCTTTACGTTGACGCGGGGACGGCTGATCTTGCGGCACACAAGAGCATGGGGCATCCCTATATGGTTCAGCTGGTGGGATATTACATGTGGCGGTCTGCC
>CAMQHT010000038.1 GCA_947001705.1 uncultured Collinsella sp. | reverse complement strand
TTGTTGGTGGTGGTGGAAATTTGCTAAAAATGTTGGGGGGGTGGGGGCGTGTTTTGGGGGGGGTCTTTCCAGATCACCCCGGGCGCGCGCCATGTGCTGATGGGCCCCAACGGCGCCGGCAAAACCACCATGCTCAAAATCATCATGGGCATCGACAGTCCCGACTCCGGCCAGGTCCAGTACGCCAAGGACTGCCAGGTAGGCTACCTAGAGCAGGAAACCAATCTAGAGCAAAAGGACACCACCATCCTCGCCGAGGTCATGGCCGCCGCCAAGGAAATCCGCCGCATGGGCGAGCGCGCCAACGAGCTGCAGGCCCAGATCACCGAGCTCTCCGAGCAGGGCAAGGACGTCGACGCGCTCCTTAACGAGTACGGCCAGGTCCAGGACCGCTTTGAGCACCTGGGCGGCTACGAGCTCGAGAGCAACGCGCGCAAAATCCTGTCCGGCCTGGGCTTTAAAGTCACCGACTTTGAGCGCCCGTGCTCCGAGTTCTCGGGCGGCTGGCAGATGCGCATCGCGCTGGCCAAGCTCTTCCTGCGCCATCCCGACTTGCTGCTTCTGGACGAGCCCACCAACCACCTGGATCTCGAAAGCGTCCAGTGGCTGCGCGGCTTTATCGCCAACTACGACGGCGCTGTCCTCATCGTCAGCCACGACCGCGCCTTTATGGACGCCTGCGTCGACCACGTCGCCGCCCTCGAAAACCGCCGCGTAACCACCTACACCGGCAACTACAGCAGCTACCTAAAACAGCGCGAGGACAACCTGGAGCAGATGCGCGCCAAGCGTGCCGCCCAGGAGCGCGACATCGCCCACATGCAGGTCTTCGTCGACAAGTTCCGCTACAAGCCCACCAAGGCCGCCCAGGCCCAGGAGCGCATCCGCAAGATCGAGCAGATCAAAAAGGAGCTCGTCATCCTGCCCGAGGGCCACAAGCACATCGACTTTAAGTTCCCCGATCCGCCGCGCTCCGGCGACATGGTCGTGGGCCTGGAGGGCGTGTCCAAGTCCTACGGTGAAAAGCGCATCTACAGCGACATCGACCTCAAGCTCTACCGCGGCGAACACGTGGCACTCGTTGGCCCCAACGGCGCCGGCAAGTCCACCCTCATGAAGATCCTCGCCGGCCTGGAGCCGCCCACCACCGGCACCCGGGACCTGGGCACCAACGTGGGCGTAGCCTACTACGCCCAGCACGCGCTCGAGGGCATGACCGAGTCCAACACCGTCCTGCAAGAGATCGACACTGTTACGCCCAAGTGGACCGTGCCGCAGCAGCGCAGCCTGCTGGGCGCCTTCCTGTTTAGCGACAACGATTCCATCGAAAAGCAGGTTCGCGTCCTTTCCGGCGGCGAAAAGGCGCGTCTGGCCCTGGCAAAGATGCTCGTGGCCCCCGAGGCGCTCCTGTGCCTGGACGAGCCCACCAACCACTTGGACATCGACTCGGTGGACATGCTCGAAAACGCACTGCAAAACTTCCCCGGAACCATCGTGCTGATCAGCCACGACGAGCACCTGGTGCGCGCCGTTGCCAACCGCGTGATCGACATCCGCGATGGCAAGGTAACGGTCTACGACGGCGACTACGACTACTACCTCTACAAGCGCGAGGACCTTGCGGCCCGCGCCGCCGCCGAGGCGGCAGGGGAGAGTGTGCCGGCCACGGCCAAGTCCGCCAAGGTCACCGCGGCCCAGCCCGATGCGCCCGCCGCTGCTTCCAAGCCGGCTGAGGGCAAAAAGACCAAGGAGCAAAAGCGTGCCGAGGCCCAGGCCCGTGCCGCGCTCAACAAAAAGCTCAAGGGTGTGCGTAACCAGCTCAAGAAGATCGAGGCCGAGCTCGACAAAAAGCGCGCTCGCTATGACGAGCTTATGGAATTGATGGCAAGCGAAGAACTTTATGCCGATCAGGACAAGTTCAACGCCGCGCTGGGGGAATATAACGGCCTTAAGCAAGAGCTACCCAAGCTCGAGGACGAATGGCTGGAGCTTTCCACCCAGATCGAAGAGGAGACCGCGCGTGAACTCTCGTAAGGCCGCCGCCGTGGCGATGAGCATCATCGCCATCGCCTGTCGCATCTGCGGCATCTTTATGAGCGCGATGACTGTGCTGCTGTGCTTTAGCGGCCTCACCGCCAAACTGCAGATCGTGGGCTTTGTCGTTGAGCTTTCGCGCGCGCTGCCGAGCGCCATCGCCGGCTACGGCGTCATCACGTCGCCCTTTGGCGGCGTGTTCCGCCTGGATTACGCCATCGTGGCCGTTATCCTGTTTGTGGCCGACTACCTGCTCTCGCGCGCTTCGCGTCGCGTCCGCTAGGGGAGCGCCATGTCCAGCAGCTACATGATGAATCTGCTCGCCAGCGCCGTCGCCGTCATCATAGGTATTGTGATCCACGAGAGCGCGCACGCCGCCGCAGCCTTGGCACTCGGCGACAAGACGGCCCGTTCGCGCGGACGCGTCTCGCTCAACCCGCTCAACCATATCGACCCGTTTGGCACCATCATCCTGCCGCTGCTCATGCTCGCAGCCGGTGGCCCGGTGTTCGCCTTCGCCAAACCCGTACCCGTCTACCTCAACAACCTCAAGCACCCCAAGCGCGACGAGGTTCTGGTGAGCGTTGCCGGCCCCGCATCGAACATCGCACTCGCGTGCCTCGCGGCCGTCCTCATGCACGCAACGTACGGCAACCTCTACGCCAGCATGTCCTTTGCCCTGGCGTCGCAGATCATGAACTTCGGCGCCACGTTTATCGTGGTCAACCTGTCACTCACGTTCTTCAACCTCATCCCAATCCCGCCGCTCGATGGCTCGTCGATTATCGTGCCGTTCCTCAAAGGCAAGGCGCTCAACAACTACTACCACCTGCAGCAATACGCCATGCCCATCCTCATCATTGTGCTGTATCTGCTGCCCATGTGGACCGGCATCGACGTGATCGGCCGCTATTTCGACGTTACCGTGTATCCGCTCGCTGAGCAGCTGCTCAACTTCGCAATCGCCGGCATCTAAGGTAAACTTACAGGTCGACCGTGCAAAACGGTCGTAACATGCACCCAAACCGCGCCGCGAAGGCGCCGTCAAAGGAGGTCGAAGATGTCGTATCGCGTGTCGACGCAGGTCTACAGCGGACCGTTCGACCTGCTGCTGCAGCTGGTAACCCGCCAAAAAGTAGATATCGGCGCCATCTCCATCAGCGAGGTGGCCGAGCAGTACCTTGCCGAGGCCGAGCGCATCGAGGCGCTAGACCTGGACGTGGCGAGCGACTTTTTGCTGGTCGCGGCAACCCTTTTGGACATCAAGGCCGCCTCTCTGGTGCCGCAGGAGGCCCCGCGTAAAATCGATGACGACGATGGCGAGTTCGACGAAGACCTCGAGGAGCTCAGCACACTCGACGGCGACGCCCTGCGCGAGGTCCTGATCCAGCGCCTGATCGCCTACAAGCAGTTTAAAGGCGCGGCCGCGGCCCTCGGTGCCCGCATGCAGGCCGAAAGCCGCATGCACCCGCGTGTGGCCGGCCCCGACCCCGAGTTCTTGGGCCTTATGCCCGACTATCTGGCCGGCATCACCCTGCGCGGCCTAGCCGTCATCTGTGCCGACCTGGACGGCAAGCGCCAGACATTCCTGTTGGAGGCCGAGCACGTGGCACCGCATCGCGTGCCACTCGACCTGACGGTGGCCTCCGTCGACCGCTTTACCATGGCGCACCAAACCTGCACCTTCCGCGAACTGCTGGACGGCGAAGCCACGACCGAGCAGCTCGTCGTCACTTTCCTGGCCATGCTCGAGCTCGCCAAGCGCGGCTCGCTCACGCTGAGCCAGGACGAGATCTTCGGAACCATCTGCATCAACCGAGTCGAGGGCGCCGAGGCATACGTGCCCGGCGAGGGCCCCGAGCTCACCGAATAGGAGCGGCAACCATGACAACCCTTTCAACGCTGGAGGCAAACAGCCTCAAAGGCGCCCTCGAGGCGCTGCTGCTGGTATCGAGCGACCCGGTGAGTGCGCCCGCGCTCGCCGGCGCACTGGATATCGCCCCCGGTGAGTGCGCGTCGCTGCTCGCCGAGCTCAAGGTTGAGTACGAGGAGGCCAACCGCGGCTTTCAGCTGCGCGAGGTCGCCGGCGGCTGGCGCTTGTTTACGCACCCAGCCTACCACGATGTGGTCGAGGCCTATGTGTTGAGCTGGGATACGCAAAAGCTGTCGCAGGCGGCGCTCGAAACTTTGGCCGTCATCGCATACCACCAGCCCGTAACGCGCGAGGTGGTCAAGGGCATCCGCGGCGTCAACTCAGACGGCGTCATCGCGTCGCTCGTGGACAAGGGTCTGGTGCGCGAGCTCGGCCGTGACCCCCAGCGCGGTCAGGCCATCATTTACGGCACGACCAACGCCTTCTTGGAAAAGTTCGGTCTGCGCTCCACCCGCGACCTGCCCGATCTGGAGCAGTTTGCCCCCGACGAGCAGTCGCGCCAGTTTATCCGTGAGCGCCTGAGCGGCCGCAGCATTCAGTCCACGCTCGAGGAGCAGGCCGAGGACCTGGACGAAGAGCGCGAACTGCTTGATACCGATGTTGAAGATGTTGAGGCAGTCGAGGACTTGGAGACCCTGGTCGTCGACGAGACCTCGGAGGATTTGCATGACGAGGACTAACGAAGCAGGGGAGACGCGCGCCATGGGCAACGCAGTACCCGCAACCGACGCCCAGCCCGTCTACCCGCATACCATGCGCCTGCAGCGCTTTTTGGCGCGTGCGGGCGTAGCGAGCCGCCGCGGGTCGGAGGACCTGATGACCGCCGGCCGCGTGACGGTTAACGGCGAGGTTGCGACCGAGCTGGGCACCAAGGTCGATGTCGACCGCGATCACATCGAGGTCGACGGCATGCCCGTCAAGCTCAACCAGGGCGCCGTGTACCTGATGCTCTACAAGCCGACCGGCTACCTTACCACCATGAGCGATCCGCAGGAGCGCCCTTGCGTGGCTGATCTTGTCCCGCGCGACCGCTTTCCGGGGCTCTTCCCGGTGGGTCGCCTGGACCGCGACACCACGGGCCTTTTGCTCTTTACCACCGACGGCGACCTGTCGCAGGACCTGCTGCACCCCAGCAAGCACGTCTACAAGACCTACCAGGCGCTCGTGGACGGGCAGCTGACCGACCGCGATCTGGACCCGCTCCGCCGTGGCATCGAGCTCGACGACGGCCTGTGCCAGCCGGCGATCTGCCGCGTCATCAACGCGCGCGAGGCAGAGGCCGTGGCTCCGCAAGGCGTAAAGCCCGGCACCACCGCCGTGGAGGTCATCATCCGCGAGGGCCGCAAAAACCAGGTCAAACGCATGCTGAGCAAGATCCACCATCCGGTAATCCGCCTGCATCGCTGCAACTTTGCCGGCCTTGAGCTCGAGGGCGTGGCCAAGGGCTCGTGGCGCGAGCTCACCGACCGCGAGGTGCAGATCCTCAAAAGCGGCGGCATCCCGCCCAAGCAGGCGAGCTCCAAGCGCAGCGCCGCGCCGGCGACCAACACCGCGAGTCGCACGCGTCACCACGGTAGCCACGGCTCCGCGCCCAAGCGCAACACCTACCGCGAGCGCTACACGAGCTAGGCAATCGCAAAGCCCCAGCGCCCGCGTCCCATACCAGCACGTCAACCACCGAAAGGAAGCATTGCATGATCGTCGCCATCGACGGCCCCGCCGGTTCCGGCAAGTCCACCATCGCCAAGGAGATTGCCCGCCAGCTGGGCTTTAACAAGCTCGACACGGGCGCCATGTATCGCGCCGTCACCTTCGCCGCGCTCGACCGCGGCATCGACCTGGACGACGAGGCGGCCATTGACACCCTCGCCGAGCAAATCGAGATCCGCTTTACCAACGGCACCGGCGAGGACACGCGCCTGACCATCGACGGCAAGGACGCATCGGCCGCCATTCGCACCCCGCAGGTCGACGCCAACGTGTCCAAGGTCTCGGCCTACCCGGGCGTGCGCGCCGCCATGCTCATCCACCAGCGCCGCGCCGCCGAGGACCGCGATATCGTCGCCGAGGGTCGCGACATCGGAACCGTCGTGTTCCCCAACGCACAGGTCAAGGTCTTCCTGACCGCCGACCCGCGCGAGCGTGCCCGTCGCCGTGTGCTGCAGCGCCACCAAAACGACGCCCAGCCGCTCACCGAAGAGCAGCTTGAGGCCGAGGTCGACGAGACCCTCGACGCCCTCAAGCAGCGCGATAAGCTCGACAGCAGCCGCGAGGTCGCGCCGCTCGTTCCCGCCGAGGACGCGGTACATGTCGACTCCACCGCCCACACCATCGACGAGGTCGTCTCGATCATCGAGGACCTCATCAACCAAAGGAGGTAGCCCATGCGCCTGTTTAAGCAGACGCCCGAGGATTACTACAACGCCCCCTACGCCGAGTTCCCGGCGCTCATCCGCGGCACCGTCGCCGTGGTCATGGGCATCCTGTGGGTCTTCTCCAAGCTCATGTGGCGTTGGAAGGTCGAGGACAGCGACCTGCTGTTTGAGCGCCAGGAAGGCCGCGGCAGCGTGGTCATCTGCAACCACACATCGATGGCCGAGCTCCTAGCTGTGGAGACGGCGCTGTTCTTTGGCGGCCGCCGCATTCGTCCCATCTTTAAGTCCGAGTTCGCCAAGAGCAAGATTGTGCGCTGGGCCTTCAGCCGCGTTGGCGGCATCCCCGTGGAGCGTGGTACTGCCGATATGAAGTGCCTGCGCGCCGCCCAGCATGCGCTGCAGCGCGGCGAGGACGTCCTGATTTTCCCCGAGGGCACGCGCATCCGCTCGCGCGATATCAAGCCCGAGGTCCACGGCGGCTTTGCGCTCATCGCCCAGATGGGCAAGGCGCCCGTCAACCCGCTCGCCATCTGCGGCTGGTCCGATATTACGCCTGCGGGCAAAAAGCTCATGCGCCCCAAGAAGTGCTGGATCCGCGCCGGCAAGGCCGTCTCGCTTTCCGACGCACCGGCCGGGCTTAAACGCACGGAGCGCCTGGAATGGTTTGAGTCCGAGGCCATGAACCGCGTCTACGCTATGCGAGACGAGCTGTGCGCCGAGCATCCGGGCAGGTTCTAGCCATGAGCGAGAATGTGACGAACACCGCCGCGACTGCGTCCGACCAGGCAACCGCGCCTACCATCGAGATCGCCGCCCACGCCGGTACTTGCTACGGCGTACAGCGTGCGCTCGATATGGCGCTAGCCGCCGCGCCGCAGGCAGGGGAGTGCACTCAGGTTCATACCTTGGGTCCGCTCATCCATAACCCCATCGTGGTGCGCGAGCTTGCTGAGGCAGGCGTTGGCCTGGCCGAGAACCTGGACGACGCCGCATCGGGCACCGTAATCATTCGCGCGCACGGAGTGGTGCCGCAGGTGATCGATGCCGCTCGCGAGCGTGGCCTTAACGTCGTCGACGCCACCTGCCCTTACGTGAAGAAGGTCCATATGGCAGCCGAGCGCCTGGTGCGCGAGGGCTACCGCGTGGTGGTCGTAGGCGAGCCAGGTCACCCTGAGGTGGAGGGCATCCTGGGCCACGCCGGCACTGATGCGCTGGTCGTGAGCTGTGCCGCCGACGCCAACGCCTTGTCGTTCAAGGGCAAGGTAGGCCTCGTCGTGCAGACCACCCAGACCGCGCAGAACCTCGCCGAGGTCGTGGCAGCTATCACCCCGCGCGTGCAGGAGCTGCGTGTGATCAACACCATCTGCGCCGCCACGAGTGAGCGTCAACAGGCAGCAGCCACACTTGCCAACCGCTGCGACTGCATGGTCGTCGTGGGCGGCAAGAACTCGGGCAACACCCGCCGCCTGGCGCAGATTTGCGCAGACGCCTGCGAACGCACGCATCACATCGAGGAAGCTTCAGAGCTTGAGACCGCTTGGTTTACCGACGCTCACCACATCGGCATCACCGCCGGAGCCTCCACCCCGCAAGAACACATCGAGCGCGCCGTCGAGCGCATCAAGGAGCTTTGCCGCTAATCATGGACCAGACCGTACCCGCATACGCCGCCGAGGTGGCCGATTACGGGCGCAGCCGCGACCCCGAGCCGGGTGAGGGCGCGCTCGTAAAGAACGTGCGTCCCGAATCGCCCGCGTGGGATGTGGGTATCGAGCCGGGCATGCGCGTGCTTACGGTCAACGGCGAGCAGCTCACCGACATGATCGTATGGCTCTGGGAGGCCGACGACGACACCGTCGACCTCGAGGTTTTCGACCCGCGCGACAACACCGTCACTTCCGTCGAGCTCGACCGCTTCCCAGGAGAGGACTGGGGCCTTGAGTTCGATGGCCCCATCTTCGATGGCATGCGCACCTGTGTGAACGCCTGCGTGTTCTGCTTTATGACGATGCTCCCCAAGGGCGGTCGTTCCACGCTCTACATTCGCGACGATGACTATCGCCTGAGCTTTTTACAGGGCAACTTTGTCACGCTCACGAACCTCACCGACGAGGACGTGCAAAACGTCATCCAGCGCAACATGAGCCCCATGAACGTATCGGTCCACGCCGTGAGCCCCGACGTCCGCCGCCGCATGATGGGCCGCAACGCCCAGCGCGGCATGGACGTGCTCGAGGCCATCATGGCCGCCGGCATAGAGATTCACGCGCAGATCGTGTTGTGCCCCGGCATGAACGACGGCGAGGAGCTGGAAAAGACCCTGCGCTACTGCGAGGAGCACGAGCAAATCACCAGCCTGGGCATCGTGCCGCTCGGCTTTACCAAACACCAGAACCGTTTTAGCTGGTCCTACAGCGACAAACCCGAGCTAGCGCGCGAGACCATTGCCATGATCCGACCGTTCCAGGACCGTGCCTTCGAGCGCTTTGGCCGCCACACCTTCCAGATGAGCGACGAGTTCTATCTGGACGCCGGCATCGATCCTCCCGAGGCAGATTTTTACGACGGTTACCCGCAGTACTATGACGGCATCGGCATGATCCGCTCGTATCTGGACGAGACCGACGACGTGCTTGCCGCCGACGGCGAGCGACTGGCCCGCGTCCGCGGGGACATCGCCGCCCGCAGCCAACACCTGCTGTGCCTCTCGGGCGCCAGCGCACGCGACACGGTGGCCCGCTTTGTGGAATCGCCCAAGGGACTCGCCGGCACCGTCACAGCCATCAAGAACCGCTACTTTGGCGGCAACGTGGACGTGACCGGCCTCATCGTCGCGTGTGACATTCTGGAGCAGCTGCCCCAAGATCTGTCGGGGGTTATGCTCTTTGTGCCTAAGCTCATGTTCAACGCTGACGGCATGACGCTTGACGAGTATCATCGTGACGATTTACTCGCAAGCCTTACCAGTCGCGGCGCCGAGGTTCATGTGGTATCGACCATGCCGCATGAGCTGCTCGATACCCTGGAGCGCATCCTTGGCATTGTGCCCGCAGACTCTAACACTTCCACTGACCCTACCCATTAAAGGAGAGCAGATGAAACCTATCGTCGCCGTCGTCGGACGCCCCAACGTGGGCAAGTCCACGCTCGTTAACCGCCTGGCCCAGACCTCGGACGCCATCGTCCACGAGTCCCGCGGCGTCACGCGCGACCGCTCGTATCACACGGCCGATTGGAACGGCCGCGAGTTCACCATCGTCGACACGGGCGGCATCGAGCCGCTCAAGAGCGATGACGTCTTTGCCACGTCCATCCGCGACCAAGCCCTCGCCGCCGCCGAGGAAGCCGCTGTCATCCTGTTTGTGGTCGACGGCCGCACCGGTGTCACCGAGGAGGACGAGTCGGTCGCCCGCATGCTCAAGCGCTGCGACAAGCCGGTCTTTCTGCTGGTGAACAAGCTCGACAACCCCGATCGCGAGAACGACAGCATCTGGGAGTTCTATTCGCTCGGCATCGGCGAGCCCACGCCGCTCTCGGCCCTGCACGGCCACGGCACGGGCGACCTGCTCGACGATATCGTGGCCCTGCTTCCGGAGGAAGAGGACGAGGTCGCCGATGAGTTCCCCGACGCGCTGAACGTCGCCATCATCGGCCGCCCCAACGCCGGTAAGTCCTCGCTGTTCAACCGCATCCTGGGCGCCGACCGCTCCATCGTGTCCAACATTGCCGGCACCACGCGCGACGCCATCGACACGGTCGTCGAGCGCAACGGCAAGCACTACCGCATGGTCGACACCGCGGGCATCCGCAAGAAGAGCACCGTGTACGAGAACATCGAGTACTACTCCATGGTTCGCGGCCTGCGCGCCATCGACCGCGCCGACGTGGCGCTGCTCGTCGTCGACGCCTCCGTGGGCGTTACCGAGCAGGACCAGAAGGTCATGGGTCTTGCCATCGAGCGCGGATGCGCCATCGTTGTGCTGCTCAACAAGTGGGATCTGCTCGACGACGACCGCAAGCGCGAGGCCTGCATGGAGACCGTCGACCGCCGTCTGGGCGTCATGGCTCCCTGGGCCCAGTATCTGCGCATCTCTGCGCTCACCGGCCGCAGCGTCGAGAAGATCTGGGCGATGGTCGACGCCGCCGAAAAGACGCGCTCGCAAAAGATCACCACCTCGCGCCTTAACACGTTCCTCACCGACCTGCGCGAGTTCGGCCACACCGTGGTGGACGGCAAGCGCCGCCTGCGCATGCACTACGTGACTCAGACGGGCATCAACCCGCCGACGTTCACGTTCTTCGTCAACCACAGCGATCTGGTCAACGACACCTATCAGCGCTACATCGAGAACCGCATGCGCTCGACCTTCGATTTTGCCGGCACGCCCATTCGACTCTTCTTTAGGAAGAAGGAGCAAAAGGATGCATAATCCGATTCTGCTGACCGCCATCTGCGCCGTGGTCTCGTTCTTTATCGGGGCGATTCCGTTTGGCCTGATTCTGGGCCGCGTGTTCAACCACACGGACATCCGCAAGGCGGGCTCCGGTAACATCGGCACCACCAACGCCCTGCGTGTGGCCGGCCCCAAGGTGGCCGCGCTCACGCTGCTGCTCGACTGCCTTAAGGGCGCCATCTGCGTCCTTATCGCGCGTCCGCTCATTGCCGACTTGGGCTATGGCTTCCCCGTGAGCATTATGGCCCCCGGCGCCGCCGGCGACTGGATGCTCGGCGTCATCTGCCTGGCAGCCGTGTGGGGCCATATCTTCTCGCCCTATCTCAACTTCCACGGCGGCAAGGGTATCGCGGTTGGTCTGGGCGTCATCCTCGCTTGGTACTGGCCTATTGGCCTGTCGCTGCTGGGCATGTTTATCGTGGCCGTCGCCATCACCAAGTTCGTGTCGGTGGGCTCGCTCGCCGCGGCCATCGGTCTTCCCATTGCCGTCTGCGCGGTCTTTCCGTACAGCAGCCTGGGACTTAAGTTTTGCATGGCGCTGATCGGCATCACCGTGGTGTGGGCCCATCGTGCGAACATCAAAAAGCTCACGTGCGGTAAGGAGTCCAAGCTCTCGTTTACCAAGCGCGTCACCGAGCCCGACGATAAGTAGGAGAGAGTCATGAATGTTGCGCTGATTGGCTCCGGCTCCTGGGGAACCGCCGTCGCCGGCCTTGCCGCCGCGCGAGCCGAGCGCGTGACCATGTGGGCCCATAGCGAGCAGACGGCCGCCGGCATCAATGGCGAGCACCGCAACCCCCGCTACCTTGTGGGCTACGAGCTGCCCGGCAACGTCGTCGCCACGACCGAGCTCGTGCAGGCGCTCGACGGCGCCGAGGCCATCATCTTTGCCGTTCCTTCGACGCACCTTCGCAGCGTGTGCCACCAGGCCGCGCCCTTTATCGCCGCCGATACCCCGGTGCTCTGCCTCACCAAGGGCATTGAGCCCGAGTCCGGCCTGCTCATGAGCGAGGTCATCGCCAGCGAGATCGGCAACGAGGCGCGCGTGGCGACCCTCTCGGGCCCCAACCATGCCGAGGAGATTTGCCGCGGCGGACTTTCTGCCGCCGTCATCGCCAGCGAAGACCCACAGGTAGGGGAGACCTTTAAGGACCTGCTCCTATCCACGGCCTTCCGCATCTACCTGTCGCAGGACATGACCGGCGTCGAGGTTTGCGGCGCCATGAAAAACGTCATCGCCATCGTGTGCGGCATTTCCGCCGGTTCCGGCGCGGGCGACAACACGCTCGCCCTTATCATGACGCGCGGCCTGGCCGAGATCAGCCGTCTGGTGCACGCCCGCGGCGGTCAAGCCATGACCTGCATGGGTCTTGCCGGCATGGGTGACCTCATTGCCACCTGCACCTCCGAGCATTCGCGCAACCGCACCTTTGGCTACGAGTTTGCCCACGGCGTCTCGCTCGACGAGTACCAGGCACGTACGCATATGGTGGTCGAGGGCGCCGTCGCGGCCCGCAGCGTCAGTGAGCTTGCCCGTTCACTGGGCGTAGACATTCCGCTCACCTTTGCCGTGGAGCAAACGCTCTACAACGGTGTTACTTTGGATAGGGCACTCGAGATTCTTACCGATCGCGTCCCTTCTCAAGAGTTCTACGGACTCACCGACTAGCGCAGAAAGGCTTCTACCATGGGTTCCATCAAAATCGCTCCGTCTGTCCTTTCGGCCGACATGGCCAACCTCAAGGGCGAACTCGACAAGATCGCCGGTGCCGACTACGTGCACTTCGACGTTATGGACGGTCACTTTACCGGCAACCTCACCTTTGGCGTTGACATCCTTAAGGCCGTCAAGCGCTCCACCGATGTACCGGTCGACGCGCACCTCATGGTGACGAACCCCGACGAGACGGTCGATTGGTACGCCGACGCCGGTGCCGACATGATCACCGTGCACTACGAGGCTTCCACGCACCTGCACCGCACGCTCACGCATCTGCAGCAGCGCGGCGTCAAGGCCGGCGTGGTGCTCAACCCCGCCACCCCCGTGTGCGTGCTCGAGAGCATCATCGACGTCGTCGATATGGTGCTGCTCATGAGTGTGAACCCGGGCTTTGGCGGCCAGAGCTTTATCCCGGGCACCATCGCAAAGCTTCACGAGCTCAAGGCCATGTGCGAGCGCCACGGCGTTTCGCCCCTCATCGAGGTCGACGGTGGCATTTCTCCCAAGAACATTGCCGAGGTCGTCAAGGCCGGCGCCAACGTGCTCGTGGCCGGTTCTGCCGTATTTAAGTCCGAAGATCCCGCTGCCGAGGTTGCGCTGCTGCAGAAGCTGGGCAACGAGGCCGCACAGGAGGCATAAACCCTTATGACCGCAGGTCAAAACCGCATACCCGTGAATCTTGACTATGCCGCCTCGACGCCCATGCGCGCCGAGGCGCTCCTTGCGCAGCGCGAGTACGACGACAGCGAGCTTGCCGGCGTCAACCCCAACTCGCTGCATTCGCTCGGCCGCAAGGCTGCCGCGCGTCTGGAGGTTGCACGTCGCGAGATCGCCCGCAGCTTTGGCGCGCGCGTCCGCCCGTCCGAGATTGTACTGACTAACGGCGGCACCGAAGCCAACCAGCTGGCGCTTCTCGGTCTTGCCGAGGGCGCTCGTCAGCGCGATCGCAAGCGCGGTCGTGTAATCGTTTCGGCCATCGAGCACGATTCGATTCTGGACAACCTGCCGCTGCTGCGTGCCTCCGGCTTTACCGTCGACCTGGTACAGCCCTGCCGCGCGGGCTACGTTGAGCCTGCCACGCTTGTCGAGCTGCTCGGCGACGACGTGGCGCTCGTGAGCATTATGGTCGCCAACAACGAGACCGGCGTGGTGCAGCCCATCCGCGAGCTTGCCGCAGCTGCGCACACCGCAGGTGCCCTGTTCCACACCGATGCCATCCAGGGCTACTTGCATATTCCGCTCGATGTCACCGAGCTGGGCGTCGACGCCATGTCCGTCGCAGCCCACAAGATTGGCGGTCCCGTGGCATCTGGCGCACTCTACCTTAAGAGCCGCACGCCGCTGCGCCCGCGCATCTTTGGCGGCGGACAGGAGGCCGGTCGTCGTGCCGGCACGCAAGACCTGCGAACGCAGCTCGCCTTTGCCGCTGCCGCCTCGTCTCTGACGCCCCATGTGGCTCAGGAGCGCGCGAAGCTGCAAGCCCTTTCCGACAAGCTCTACGCCACGCTTACGGCCCACCAGCGCATTCACGCCACCATGGGTGACTACGCACAAGCCGACCGTCTGCCCGGCATGGTATCGATCTACATTGACGGCATGGACTCCGAGGAACTCATCATTAAGCTCGACGCCGCCGGCTTTGAGGTGTCGGCAGGCTCGGCATGCTCGAGTGGCAGCATGGACCCGAGCCACGTGCTCAGCGCGATGGGCATCGGCCGCGAACAGGCGCTGGGTGCCTTGCGCATCTCCTTCGATGATCGCGTGAATCCAGGCGATCTGGACGACTTTGCCCAGACGCTGCTCTCGATCGTAGGTGCCGCATGATTGTTGCCGATCTCGCGCGTGCCTTGCTGGCACGCTATCCCAAAGCAAATGCCGAGAGCTGGGATCACGTAGGACTTTCCGTAGGTGACCCTGCCGCCGAGATTACCGGCGTGGCCTGCGCACTCGACGCGACCGAAGCCAACGTGCACCGCGCCCAGGAGGCCGGTGCCAACGTGTTGTTGACGCATCATCCTATCTACATCAAGGCACCCGAGGCGTTTTGCCCGGCGGATGCGTCGCGTCCCCAGTGCAGCGCAGCACTGTTTGAGGCCGCCCGCTGCGGCGTGAGCATTATTTCACTCCATACCAATCTGGACCGCTCGCACGAGGCGCGCGCCTGCCTAAGTGAGCTGCTGGGCGCCGCGCCCGTGAGCTCGCTGGAGCGCAAGGACGACCCCGAGGCCTGCGGACTGGGCGTACTCGCGACCCTCCACGACCCCTGCAGCCTGCACAACCTTGCCGCACGCGCCGCAGCGGCGTTTGGCAGCGACCCGCGCGTGTGGGGCGAGGCCGATCACCCGTGCCGAACCATCGCAATTTTGGGCGGTTCGCTGGGTGACTTTGGCGAACTTGCCATCGCCGCCGCTGCGGATGTCATCGTGACCGGAGAGGCGGGCTATCACGTGGCGCAAGACCTTGCTTTACGCGGGCTGCCGGTGATCCTGCTCGGCCACGATCGCTCCGAGGAGCCGTTCGTGGATATCTTGATGAACTCTGCGGTTGACGCCGGGGTCGACCCCCGTCATGCGATTAAAATACTGAACCCTTGCCAATGGTGGACTGTGACAAAAGGAGAGAACTTATGAGCGCCGGCGCCACGCTACTCAAACTGCAACAGATCGATTTGGAGCTCGCCCGCAACAAGAGCGAACTTGCCAATATGCCGGAGCTCAAGGAGCTCGCTTCCAAGCGCAAGACCTATGTGAAGCTCAAGTCCGAGATGACCAAGCTCTACGCCCAGCGCAAGGATCTGGACATTGAGCTCGACGATCTCAACACCACCGAGATTCAGACCAACAACGCCATCGAGGCCGCCAAGAAGCGCCACGTGGACGGCTCCGACTACCGCGAGGTTCAGGACCTGGAGAACGAGCTCGCCACCCTGGCCAAGCGCTTGGATAAGATCGAGCACACCCGCAAGGACGTCGTCGTCGCCCATAAGGAAGCGCTTGACCGAGAGGCTCGCGCGCAGGCCATCATCGCCAAGTTCGAGGAGGGCGTGAAGGCCGATACCAAGGCCGCCCGCGCCAAGGCCACCGACCTCCAGGCTCAGATTGATGCCGCCACCAAGGAGCGCACCGCGCTTGCCGCCACGCTGCCGACCGACGTACTCACCGATTACGAGCGTCTGCTCAAGCAGTTCCGCGGCCTGGCAGTCGAGACCATCAAGGGTAACATCCCCACGGTCTGCCACACCGCGCTGCAGGCGTCGTCCATGAGCGACCTCAACCACGACGGTAGTGAGATTACGCATTGCCCGTACTGCCACCGCCTGCTGGTGCTTCCCAACAAGGAAGCCTAAATGATGACGGCGGCATCCAACAATACAATGCAACTTGAGGGAAAAACGATCCTGCTGGGCATTACCGGCGGGATCGCCGCCTATAAGTCGTGCAATATCGTGCGCCTGCTCCAAAAGCGCGGCGCGCACGTCAAGGTCGTCATGAGCGAGCATGCCACTGAGTTTGTGGGGCCGCTCACCTTCCGCGCGCTCACCAATGAGCCGGTCGCGGTTGGGCTATTCGACGACCCCTCCGACCCCATCCACCATATTTCGCTGGCGCAGGAGCCCGATTTGGTGGCCGTGGCGCCCGCGACGGCCAATATCATCGCCAAGATGGCAAACGGTATCGCCGACGACCTCATCTCCACCACGCTGCTTGCCACACCGCGACCCATCGTGGTCGCACCCGCCATGAACAACGGTATGTGGAAGGCGCCGGCGACGCAGGCCAATATGGCCACGCTGCGCGAGCGCGGTGTCCACGTGGTGGGGCCCGGCAGCGGCTACCTTGCCTGCGGTGACGTGGACACGGGACGCATGAGCGAGCCCGAGGGCATCGTCGAGGCCGTCTGCGAGGTGCTCAACCCCGTCCCGCAAGACCTGGCGGGCAAGCGCGTCGTGATTACCGCCGGCCCCACGCACGAGCCGATTGACCCTGTGCGCTTCATTGGCAACCGGTCGTCGGGCAAGATGGGCATCGCCCTGGCGGGGGAGGCCGCTCGCCGCGGCGCTGCGGTCACGCTTGTGCTGGGGCCGACATCGCTCGACGTGGGCCGCGGCGTGGAGTGTGTGCGCGTGCAGACCGCAGCAGATATGCTGCAGGCGGCTCTGAGCGCCTTTCAGACGGCCGATGCGGCCATTTGCGCGGCCGCCGTCGCCGACTACACGCCTGCCGCCCCTGCGGACCACAAACTCAAAAAGGCCAACGAGCGCCTGGACCACATCGAACTGGTCGAGACGATCGATATTTTGGCCGAGCTTTCACGCCAAAAGGGAGAGCGGTGCGTGATCGGCTTTGCGGCCGAGACCGATAACGTCGTGGAGTACGCACAGCGCAAACTTGCCCGTAAGGGTTGCGATGCGATCATCGCCAACGATGTCTCGCGCGCTGATTCAGGCTTCGGAACCGATACCAACAAGGCCTGGATCGTGAGCAAAGCGGGTACGCAAGAACTTCCCGTACTAACAAAACCCCAGCTTGCAGATACAATTTTGGACTTGCTTCAAAATATTTAAAAAAGTTCTTGCACAAGGGCAAAGTTTCGGGTTAATATACTCCCTGTTGCGAGCGAGAGCAGAGCAACAAACAAAAGCTTCGGGACGTGGCGCAGCTTGGTAGCGCACTTGACTGGGGGTCAAGGGGTCGCTGGTTCGAATCCAGTCGTCCCGACCAGAAGTTTGCAGGTCAGGCACCTAGTACCTGACCTTTTTTGTTTTAAGCAATTGCTTAATTTTGATTAAGCAACAGGGTGCTAAAAATCTACCTACGCGATATTCGCCTTTTGCGGCTACTTGCGCGTTTTGCACGCGCTTGAGCCGATTTATTAACGCGATATGAATCTACATACGCGTAGCTGGTATACAGCCGAGTACGGGCTGTATTTATCGCGGCGATTTACACAGATATAGCGACTGTAACGGACAAGCGTGTCGCTGTATTTATTCCAGTAGTTCACTTGACCGGTGGACAAGTGAGCGGTTGCAACGAAACGGCAAGCGGGATGGGCCCTATACGAGGGCGCCGCAGAGGTAATAGAGGTGAAGTGCGGCAGGCGCTCTGAGAGGCGCAGTACGACCCCTTTTTCCTCGAACCGACTACCTTTGTACCATGAACCTCAAATTGTTCAAGTAATCGCCAAAAGAAAGGCCCGCGCAGGATTGCACGGGCCTTTCACTAGACAAACTAGAAGACAAGCTAGAAGACAGGTTAAAAACACCAGGCGAGGCATATGCAATACGAGTGCGTCGCGCCGTAGTCGTTATAGTTACCGTTGCTATAGATACAGCGGAAGTACGCGGAGCCGCTCGGATCCACGGAGCGCGTCCAGTGATAAAAGCTCGACGACACCCCTGAATGGTTCGAGTACGTCACGCCCTTGGATTTGTAGTACTCGTACTGGGTACCGTCGGTCTGGCGGTCTCCGTAGATCTCGGTCATCGAGAGCAGGAAGACTTTATCGGTCGTGGCCGATGGGGCGCTGGCACTGCCACCACCCTTGTTATCGGTCATCTTCGTGACGGCCTTCGCCTTGGACTGGAGTTCGATCGGTAGGAGCGACCAGAGGTCACCGGAATTGAGGCGGCCGCGGATCTCCGATTTCTCCCAGCCGCCGGCATTGGTGCTCGTGGCGTTCATTCGCTGCTCGTCCATGGCAGTGTTGGTTACCTCGAACGTGAGCCCAGCCTTACCGGAGCCGTCCCCGAGGTCATCGTGGTTGATACCGATGATGCGATACTCGAGCGTCTTGCCGTTCGTCAACTTCATCGAGAACTTCGTCCCCGCGTCCATCGCGGCCTTCGCCTTTGCGTACGCCGGCGACGCCTCGCCCTTGGCGGCGATGTCCTCGGCCACGGCCTCCTGCTCGTCGAGCGTCCAGTCCTTCGCGTCCTTGGCGACAGCCGCCTGGACGGTCGCGGAATCGGCTCCCGCAGAGCCGCCGCCGGTTGCGCCGCCCTCGACCCCGCCGGTCGTCCCATTGCTCACCGTGTTGCCGACCAGGTTGAACTGGTTGCGGATGGCCCCCGCCACGCCGGGTCCCGCGAACACGATCACCAGGCCGATGATGGCGATGATCAGGACGTACTCGATGATAGATTGGCCTTGGAGGCGGGTTCTCCTAGGAGATACCCCCCCCCGAAGGTTAATTGCCGCTGCATGCATTTGCGGCTCCCTTCGCTCAGGGTTTGTAGATACATCGCCGAGCGTAGGGCTATTTCAGATTTCTGCATCGGTCTTGCCGCAGCGGCAAACGTAATTAACTAAACGCCTTCGCGGCGCAATCAACCGCTCACTCAATCGAATTTGTTGCTCAACAAATTCGCAGGTGAGGACAGTAGAATTGGTGTTATCGGAAGTGACGGATGACCGCCGGTGTCGAAGCTGGCGGCCGAAAAGAAAGGACCGAAAATGAGAACTATGGAGCTGATAATCTTCTTCCTGCCTCTCCTGGCGATCGCCGCCAACATCTGCGGCGTGGCGGAGCTCGTTAAGATTGCCAGGGCCAAGGGGCATTACACCAATGACGCGGGAATCCTCTGGTTCATCGGCCTTTTCGGCACGGCGCTCATGGTCGGCCTGATCGTCTGCGCACTGCCAGACCGAGCTGCGCCGGCGCCCAGCGCAAAAACGGATGAAGACGCCCTGCCCGAGGTGTAGACATGTCAAAGTACAAGATCGTCTACCGCGACGCCAACCCCTCCTGGCAGGAACTCTGCCCCGTCAGGGTACTGGCCGTCCAGGTCTCCAGGGACACCGAGACGGGAGCTTGCTTCCTCCAGACAAAGATCGTCAACGTATCGACGAAACCCATCAGCCGCATAGAGTTCACGGTCGGGCTCGAGGGCGAGGGAGGGGAGACGGAGAACGTCGACTTCTCGCTCCTAGATGCCGACCTGCCCGCCGGCGAGGTGCTCAGGCCCAAGGCGGTGAGAATCAAGCTGTCTGTTATCACCGGCTCGCGTGCCGTTGTGACCCGAGCGGACTGCGAGACGTCCTTCGACGACCCGGTCGACATCGATAACCCCGCGCCACTCGCGCTCAACGGAATCGAGGAGTCGGAACGCGATGTCCTGCTCTCCGAGATGGGCGCCGATGCCTGCAAATGCTCGGGTGTCCATTCCGAGCACGAGGGATGGTGGCAGTGCGGCTGCGGGGCGGTGAACCTCAAGCGCGGAACCTGCTGGAACTGCGGCGCCGTGCGCGAGAAACTGGCGGATCTGGAAGATGCCGCGTTCCTGGATGAATCCAGAAGGGACAGGGTCTACAAGACGAGCGTCGCGATACTCGAGAAGGGCAACAGGAAGGAAGCTGAGGCCGCAAAGGAAAGCCTCGAGAGGCTGGCCGAGCAGGGATACGGGGACTCGGGCGAGAAGGCAAGAGAGGCCGGCGCGAAGATTGCGAACCTCTCCAAAAGGAGGAAGAAAATAGCCGTCGCGGCTGTCGCGGGCATCGTCCTGCTTGCCGTCATGGTCGCCATCTCGCCCCTGCCGTCCATGCTCGAAGCAAGGGCGGACATGAAGGCGGAGCAGGAGAAAATCGAAAGCGTCGCGATTGAGCAGACCGTCGAACTGGGAACATATTCGGGCGAGCTCTCGGCTTATACAGGAAAGGATATCGAGGGCCAACCGATTGAATGGATAGTCCTCCACAAGGAGGGCGACAGGGCTCTCCTCATGACCGAGCATTGCATCGATGAGATGGAATTCAGCGAGAATGGAGACGTATGGGACTTCAAGTCAAGCTCGCTGTATAGGTATCTGAACGGACCCTTCAAAGAATACGCCTTCAACGATGCCGAGCGCGGGATTTTAGCAGGCGACGTAACGATTCTAGACTCCTGGAGCGATTACCTTAGCGAGGATAATATGTACGCGACTCTAGCCGGCACGGACGTCCCCGAGGCATGGTGGGCTTCCGATATAGAGAAATGCGAAGACGATTCATATGGGGCCTACTACGCCAGTCAACCCTTGACTAGTTACATTGACGAAGAAGGTGGCATCTCCTGCGGCGACCTCGGCAGCACGCAGGATTCGACTCTCGGAGTTCGCCCAGCCATCTGGGTCAAATTGAATTAGCAATCGATTTTTCCATCGGTTAAATTGTGAAGGTGGCTTCCGAACCATCGGGAGCCACCTTTATGCGTTCACTTGAACTTGGCTATTGCCGTGCCTTGGGAAGGATTACGCCGGGGGCATTCTTGTTGGAGTTGCCATGCAGTGTATTCGGGCTGACGTTTCAGTCGGAACAATCCAGATGAAGACTCCGGCACTGCTCAAACATTCCCGTTTAGTCATATACGTCACTGAAATCGCACTTGGCACCGAGACCAGTTACGTCCACATCCGCGTCCGGAACGAATCGAAGCGGTATCCCGTTTCAAAACGAAGCCTCGGTCCATGAAGGAGACTTTCCCATATACATAGATTAAGATAATACCGTGTATGACGAATATGAACTTGAGCATATTCCGTCCGTATTCATACTGGATGATCAAGGAAACATCATCGGCTTATCCGAAGGAGAGGAAGAACCTCTTGCCTTATTAAAGAAATACGCCAAATACAACGGATATAAAGCGGAAGGAGGCGACATCAAGTAACTATCAAAGGCCAGATTAAGGAGCCAGCCATGAAGAAATGCCTGCCCTCCATCGTCTCAGCAGCTCTTTGCCTCTCCCTTGTCATGACACCATTTGTGCCCGTTGCGGCAGCCCATGCCGACGAGGGATCTCCCGCCGAGAGCAGCGAGATCTACGTCGGAGACAACTACGACGAAAAGTACGATATATCCCTTTTTTTGAGCGCGGGCGCTGCACGGATTCATATTCCAAGGCGTGGTGCGATTCTCACGGATCTGCAAATAACCGCACCGTCCCTCACAAGGTCACGCTGAACACGAAGGAGGAGGCTTGCCTGCGCGATCTCTAGCTTGCTGGCACCGCTGAAGTTATCGCCGGTCTCGTGACAACCGGTCCTAGCGGCGGCTTTTTTGCAACCGCAATGACATCGTGCCGACTTTTCACTTGCATGTTCTAAAAGGCGGTTGCCATGCTGTCGCAAAATCAATCGAGATACTTGACCACAATCGGCTTTGCCCTGCTTGCATTACTCTTTGCTAGCGACCTCTTGCTGAAACCGCCCAAGGAACTCGTTTCGCTTGCCATAGACTGCATTTCCGCCCTTTACTTTACGGCAACCCTATTCGTCGGACTAAAGGAGAGGAAAAAAGGCGCAGTCGTTGCATCTGCCGTAGGCGTGATCATAGCCATTGCCTCATTCTTTATCTGACACATTGGTGATCTAGGGGCGATATCGTAGGAATACGACCGGGAGAGCCGGGACCAGATTGCCCGGGTTGCCCGGTCGGCTCGCGCGACGGCGCGGCGGTTCCACAGAAAGCTCTCCGGACTTCACACCGTTTCTGATCGCATTGTAGACAGCCATCTCGTCTTCGCTGTCGGCGAGCACGCGGTGTGCGTCGTCGTTTTGGATGTCCAGTAAATCTCGAAGGTCCTCCATGCACCAGCGTCCGAGATTTGGCCATGCGCGTTGCGCGAGCTGATAAGTGTCGATTGCGATGTTGTAGTTAAAGTCCAGGCCAAAGCCGTCCCAGGCAGAACGGCTTTGTTTCCTTGATTATCAACTTTATCCGGACACTTCCCGCATTCATCCGTGCGTGTACGGATGAATGCGGGGCTCGATAGCCCGGCGGCCTGATCGGCAGGCCGCCGGGAACTCTCACTCCTCGATAAAAGCCGGCACCCGGTTAGTCCTGCGCATCTTGAAATCGCCAGTTTCGTGGGAGACGTAGAGAATGCCGTCCATCCCGTCTCGCGATGCATATGAAAGGTGAACAGAACCGCAATCCGCTCCATCATCGTCGAGAAGATCGAACAAATTCGGATCGCTCGTTGCGGCCAAACGACCACTCAGACAAGAGCCATCGCCATTACAGATTTGCCATTCCATGTCTTCGCCTGCAAGAATCGCCATAGACGGCCTGGTCGCGCCATCGTTGACATACATCCCGTCTATGCCAAAACCGTTCTCAGCGCCATCGATAAACGATTGCTCGGACCTATACCTCGCAAATGATGCACATAGAACCATTGCAAGACAAAGTACAGAGCCAACAATCGCTATCTTTGCATAGCTCTTGCCTATCATGTCATTCACCTCCTTCGTATGTATCGAGGTATTCCTGCTTGAGCGTCTGCGAGGACGACTTGATCTTTT
>CAMQHT010000037.1 GCA_947001705.1 uncultured Collinsella sp. | reverse complement strand
GTCAGCGAGCGGGCCGCATTTGAGACAAGGTGACGTGAAACGAAAGGGCGCTGACCTTCTGGTCGCGCCCTTGAAGTTGAACGTCAGATTGTCCAAATGCGGCCCGCGCAGCGTCGAGCCGTTACGCGGTTCGTAGAACCGCGTAACCCCCTTAGTACATCTTTGCGCCGGCGGGAATAGAAGCGTCGAGCTGGATCAGGTTGAGACGCTCCTCACCATCCTCCTCGTGGATAGCGCTGATGAGCATGCCGCAGCTGGGAATGCCCATCATCTTGCGCGGCGGCAGATTGGTGATGGCGAGCAAGGTCTTGCCGACCAGGTCCTCGGGCTCATAATAACCGTGAATGCCGGAGAGGATGGTACGGTCGGTGCCGGTGCCGTCGTCGAGCGTAAAGTTCAGCAGCTTCTTGGACTTCTTGACGGCCTCGCACGCCTTGACCTTCACAGCGCGGAAATCGCTCTTGGAGAAGGTATCAAAGTCGACGAACTCCTCAAACAGCGGCTCGACGGCGATCTTGGAGTAATCAACCGTGGGCTTGAGCGGCTTGACGAACGGGCTCGCGGTGTTGCCGGCCTCGGCAGCCTTGGCGGCAGCGGCACCGGACTGGAAACCCTTCTCGGGCTTCATGTGCGGGAACAGTAGCACGTCGCGGATGGAAGCCTGGTTGGTGAGCAGCATGACCACGCGGTCGATACCGATGCCGATGCCGCCCGCGGGAGGCATACCGTACTCGAGGGCGCGCACGTAGTCCTCGTCGTACTCCATGGCCTCGTCGTCGCCGCCAGCCTTCTCGGCCATCTGGGCGGCAAAGCGCTCGGCCTGGTCGACCGGGTCGTTGAGCTCGGAGAACGCGTTGGCGTACTCGTGACCGGCGATAACCAGCTCAAAGCGGTGCGTCAGGCGCGGGTCGTCCTCAAAGCGCTTGGCAAGCGGGCTGACCTCGATGGGGTAATCGCAAACGAACGTGGGGTTGACAATGGTGTCCTCGCCCAGCTCATCGTAGATCTCGGCGATAATCTTGCCGGCGGTCCACTCGGGCTTAATCTCCAGGCCCTTCTCGCGCGCGGCGGCAGCAAGCTCCTCGACCGGCGTGTCGATGGTGACCTGCTTGCCGAGCACGTCGGAAACGATGTCGGTCATGGGACGGCTGGCCCACTCACCAGAAAGGTCGATGGTCTGGCCCTGGTACTCGATGACCTCGGGGTTGCCGATGGCCTTGTTAGCCGCCTTAATGACACCCTGGGCGAGCGCCTTCATGCCCTCGAGGTCGGAGAAGGCACGATAGGCCTCCATCGTGGTGAACTCGGGGTTGTGGGTAAGGTCCATGCCCTCGTTACGGAAGATACGGCCGATCTCGAACACGCGCTCAAAACCGCCGACGATGCAGCGCTTGAGGTGCAGCTCGGTAGCAATGCGCAGGTAGCACTCCTGATCGAGCGCGTTGAAGTGCGTGATGAACGGCTTGGCCGTAGCGCCACCCTGGATAGTCTGCAGAATGGGGGTCTCGACCTCCATGTAGCCGTCGGACTCCATAAAGCGGCGGAAGGTGGAAAGAATCTGCGAGCGCTTACGGAAGGTCTCGCGAACATCGTCGTTGGCAATCAGGTCGACATAGCGCTGACGATAGCGGGTCTCCTTGTCGGAGAGGCCATGGAACTTCTCGGGCAGCGGGCGAACGGCCTTGGAGAGCAGTTTCGCGCTCTTGGGGGCGACGGAAAGCTGGCCACGCTTGGTGCGCACGACCACGCCGGTCACGCCCAGGATATCGCCAAGATCGAGGGCCTTGAGCGTATTCCAGGCTGCCTCATCCATGTCGTTGATGCGGCAGAACAGCTGAATCTCGGCGGTAGCGTCGCGCACGACGATGAACATGATCTTGCCCTGACCGCGCTTGGCGACCACGCGGCCGCCGATCTTCACGACGTCCTCGGTGTCCTCGCCATCGGCAAGCTCGGCATACTTAGCCTCGATGTCGGCAACGTAGTCCTCGATCTCGGAGTGCTCGGGATAGGGGTTCTGGCCCGCCTCGAACAGGGCGGCGCGCTTGGCCAGGCGCGTGGCGCGCTCGTCGTTGAGCGTCGATGCCTGCTCGGCGGCGTTCTGGTTCTCTGCCATAGTTAGCTCCTCAAACTAAAACGCTCCCCAGGATTCGGTCCCGGGGAGCGAAAACATACCTTTACGCGGGACCGTGGTCTAGCGTGCGATCTTTGCGATGGTGTAGACGCGGGTCTTGCCCGAAGGCGTAACGACCTCGACGGAGTCGCCCTCGCCGTGACCGATGATGGCGTGGCCGACCGGAGACTCGTTGGAGATCTTGTGCTCGAGCGAGTTGGTCTCGGTGGTACCGACGAGCGTGACTTCCATGACCTCACCGTTGGGATCAATCAGCGAAACGGTGGAGCCGATGGAGACGGTCAGATCACCCGTGGTGGCAGCAACCTGGGCGTTGGCGAGAATAGCCTGAATCTCGGCGATGCGAGCAGCATTCTGGGCCTGCTTGTCCTTGGCGGCATCGTACTCGGAGTTCTCCGAAAGGTCGCCGAACGCGCGGGCTTCCTTGATGTCCTCGACGATCTCCTTGGCGTAATCGCCCTCACGCCAAGCGAGCTCTTCGACGAGCTTCTGGCGGCCCTCAGCGGTCAGTACGATCTGGCTTGCGTCCATACGGATATCTCCCCAACTCTGATCAAACAATCAACTGTCAACAAAACGAAAAAGACCGGCTAGCCTGCGGGCAAGCCGGTCAGGTGCTCACCCCAAAGGGATGGGACTACTCTGCGTCCGCGTCGCTGTCCTCTGCCTGCTTCTTCTTGGCAGCAGCGAGCTTGGCCTCGAGCTCAGCGATCTCCTTGTCCTCCTCGGACTGCTCGACCACGACCTCCTCGGCCTGCTTGGTCTCGGCCTTATCGTCGCCCTCCATACCCTCACGGATATTCTTGACGGTAGAGCCGAGGGACTTGCCGAGCTTCGGCAGGTTCTTGGGCCCGAAGATAATCAGGACAACGACGAGAATAATGATGAGCTCAGGAGCCCTCAGTCCAAACATTTAGACCTCCACAATACAGCGAGACAAGCTCGAATGAGTATACCGCGGGTGTCGCGGTATCACAACAATAGCTAAAAAAAGGGACCGCAAGAAGCGGTCCCTCCTCATGCTCTGGTCGGGTTGACTGGATTTGAACCAGCGACCCCTGCGTCCCGAACGCAGTGCTCTACCAAACTGAGCCACAACCCGTTAGCTCGACTATAGTAACAAAGATTTTCGCCGCGTGCTAGAGAAAATTTTATTTCTTTGGCGCGTCGATTTGAACCGTGTTGGGAATGAGCTCCGTCGCGCAGGACCACCAGCCGTTTTGCTGGGCAGCGTCGGCAAGCCTTTCGGCCGTGGCGGCGGTGTCGCAAATGGCAAACGAGCAGGCGCCCGATCCACACACATCTACAGCAACCGTGCCGTCCTGTTTACGCAGCCAATCGAGAACCGTTTGAATCTGCGGCTCCATCTGTGCGGAAATGACGCCCAGGTTGTTATGGATGAGCGCATATGCCGTCTCGGCATCACCAGCATGCAAGGCAGAAGCTATCGCGCCGGGCTTGTCTGCAGGCACCGGAGCCTCGTCAAAACGTCGATAGGCTTCAATTGTCGAAACGCTTGTCTCGCGCGGCTTGACCAACACGACGGGCGTTGCGGGCAGCGCGGGATACTCAGTTGCCAGCACGTCTCCCCCACCTACGTAGAACGCAGGGCTCGCGTGCAAAAAGAACGGGACGTCAGCACCAATACCCCGCGCAATGTCGTCGAGCGCGGGGTCGGTGCGATCAATTCCCCAGAGCTCCGCCAAGGCGACAATGACCGCGGCCGCATCCGTCGAGGGGCCGCCCAAGCCGGCGCACAATGGAATGCGCTTCTCAATCGTCACGCAGATGTTTGCCTCGCGACCATAATGCTCGGCCATAGCAACCGCAGCCCGATACGCCGTATTCTTTTGCATGGGAAAATCTGATGCCGGAACCGTCTGGACGGTCAGCGCCTGCGCCGGCGCGACCGTCACGGAATCGGAAAGACCGACGGCTGCCATCAGGGAATCGACCCTGTGGTAGCCGCGGTCATCGCGCTCGGTATGAACCCCCAGGTAGAGGTTAATCTTTGCCGGCGCGGAAAGAGTCAGGGACCGATCGGTCACCGTTAGTGCTCCTCGAGCTGATTGCCGAGCGGGGTAAAAATGTGCTCACCGCTCTCGGGGTCGAACAGCTCGACCTGCCCGGTGAGGACATCGATATACTGGTAGGACTGACGCGACTTGCGGCCGCGACGTTCGTCAACCTCGACGATAAAGACGGCGGGGTGGACGCTCTTGATGGTGCCCATGCGCTCGACGACGCGGGTGCGGCCCATGTTGGCCTTCACCTTGACGCGATCGCCCACCATATCGGTCAGCTTCTCGTGGATGTCGTCGACGTGATTGACTTCCATCTCTTCCATGAACAGGGCCTCCAGAAGGTGCAATTCAAAAAGGGGATAATACCCCTAAGATAGACAAAACTCTAATACTATAGCACTCTGCTGCCGCCATACGCAAGTAGCTAAATAAGCCCCGTCCCAAATTGACTACTTACAGATTGTCTGTGTCCAGAACGATGGTGAATGGACCGTCGTTGACGAGGTCGACCTTCATGTCGGCGCCGAAGATGCCATGCGCTACGTGCTCGACGTCCTCGCGCACAAGCGTCAGGAAGTACTCGTAGAGCTCGTTGGCAACATCGGGCGCGCCTGCATCGGTAAACGACGGACGGCGACCGTGGCGGCAGTCAGCGAACAGCGTGAACTGCGACACCACGAGCATCTCGCCGTCGACATCGGCAAGTGCCAGGTTGGTCTTGCCGTTCTCGTCCTCGTTAATGCGCAAGCCCCGGAGCTTGCCCCACAGTTTATCGGCCTCGGCGCGCGTGTCGCCGTGGCCCACGCCCAGCAGCACCAGATAGCCGCGCCCAATTTTACCCACGCACTCGCCGTCGACCGTCACGCCGGCGTTGAGTACGCGCTGCACCACCGCACGCACGGCTTACTCCTCGCCCGTCAGTTTGGCGGACAGATGCTCGAGCGCATGGAATCGATGGCTGATGGCGTTCTTCTCG
Organism: uncultured Collinsella sp.; assembly: GCA_947001705.1. Taxonomy (GTDB): domain Bacteria; phylum Actinomycetota; class Coriobacteriia; order Coriobacteriales; family Coriobacteriaceae; genus Collinsella. The sequence goes on along the minus strand of CAMQHT010000037.1, from coordinate 17,670 downwards.
TCCGCCGTGAGCTCGGCCATAGTCTTGCCCGGCGTGTCGACCGGCAGGAACAGTGGGTCGTAGCCAAAGCCATGATCGCCGCGGCCCTCGTGTGCGATAGCGCCCTCGCAGGCGCCCTCACCATAGGTGACCAAACCGTCCGTGTCGATGAGCGCGGCAACGCTCATAAAGCGCGCGGTGCGATCCTCGTCCGCCACGCCTTCCAGGTTAACGAGGAGCTTGGCGTTGTTGGCGGCATCGTCGCCGTGCACGCCCGCATAGCGTGCGCTGTACACGCCCGGCTCACCGTCCAGGGCATCAACGACCAGGCCCGAATCGTCGGCGATGGCCATAAGCCCCGTCTCCTCTACCGCGGCCTGCGCCTTGATGATGGCGTTCTCCAAAAACGTCGTGCCGTTTTCCTCGGGGTCCTCAAAATCACCCAGCTGACCCAACGCCACAAAGCGAACCTCGGGCATGACCTTGCCCAAAATGGCCTCGATCTCGGTGAGCTTATGGGCATTGCCCGTTGCCACGACGATGGTTGCCGCCGGGTCGAGGGTGTCGATATCGATCTTCTCTAGTGCCATAGCTGGCCTCCTTTGTCTCTATAGCAATGCCGAGTTGAGGGCGACGAGGACCTCGGCCTCTCTCCCCTCTCAATCAACGGCAGTCTTATACTTCGGCGTTTTCGCAGATAAAACCTACCAAAATAACCCTGTCCCCTTTTGGCAGGTTAGGCGAGGGCCTGGCGCTGAAGCTCGATGAGCTCGGCAACGCCCTTGTCGCCCAGGTCGAGCAGGGCGTTGAGACGCTTGCGGTCGAAGGGCGCCTGCTCGCCGGTGCCTTGGAGCTCAATCATCTCGCCGGTGTCGGTAGCGACGAGATTCATGTCGACCTCGGCGTGGCTGTCCTCGGAATAATCGAGGTCGAGCATGGTGTTGCCGTCGACAACGCCCATAGAGATGGCGGCAACCTGGCCCGTGAGCGGAATGCGCTCGATCTTGCCGGCCTCGACCCACATAGCAAGAGCATCATGCAGCGCCACCCAGGCACCGGTAATGCTCGCCGTACGCGTGCCGCCATCCGCCTGGATCACATCGCAGTCGACGGTGACGGTGTACTCGCCGAGCGCCTTCATGTTGACGACGGTACGCAGGCTGCGGCCGATGAGACGTTCGATCTCCATGGAGCGGCCCTTACGCTTGGTATACTCGCGCTTGCAACGCTTACCGGTCGATGCCGGCAGCATGGCATACTCTGCGGTTACCCAACCGGCCTTGGCGCCCTTGCGCCAGCCCGGCACGCCCTCCTCAATTGTGGCGGCACACAGCACGCACGTGTCGCCGAACTCAGCCAGGCACGAGCCGTGGGCATGTTTCATAACACCACGGGTGAGCTTGACGGGGCGCAGTTCATTGGCGGCACGGCCGTTGGCGCGGTTGACCTGCATGTACTCCATAGAAATATCCTTTCGGCAGAAGAAGAGGGCAAGTCTTTGGACGGTAACCCTACATCTATTTCAGTTCGTCGATATCAATATGTTCGATGCTCTTGAGCGGCTGGCCAAAGATAAAGCTACCCGCCACCGCAAACTCGGCAATGTTATCGGCCGTCGTCGCAAAGCGATGCTGAGGCTCGGCAGCGTCGCCCGCCAGCTGCTCGCGGCGCGTGAGGATATCGGTCAGCTCGCGCGTAGTCTCCTCGGCGGAACTCACCACACGCACCCCGGGCCCCAGCGCATGGCGAATAGGCCCCACGAGCAGCGGAAAGTGCGTACAGCCGAGCACCACGGTATCGATTCCGCGATCGCGCAGCGGCTCAACCGTTGCGCCGACCAGCGCTCGCACGGCTGGCGTATCGAAGATGTCCTCGTTCTCAAGCCATTGCTCTTGCAGATGCGCACCCGAGGCGAGCTCGTGTTCGACAACCTCGACAAAGCTCGAGGCGGGGCAGCCGTATACGTCGACGCCGGCATCTAGATCCTGAATGGCGCGCGTGTAGGCGCCCGAGCGAATGGTGAGGTTGGTGGCGAGCACGCCCACGCGACGCGAACGGGTGCTGTTGATTGCCGCACGGGCACCCGGCGCGATCACGCCGATCACGGGAACGTCGAGCACCTGCTGGGCCAGACGTAAGGCCGCAGCTGTCGCCGTGTTGCAGGCGATGACCATAATCTTGACGTCGTGCTTCGACAGCCAACGGCCAGCCTGCAACGCAAACGAGCGCACCTCATCCTCGGTGCGCGTGCCGTAGGGGCAGCGTTTGGTGTCGCCGAAGTAGTAGACGGACTCGTGCGGCAGCGCCGTCGCGATGGCGCGCGCAACCGTCAGACCGCCCAGGCCAGAATCGAACACACCGATCGGGCGCGTGTCGCCTGCCGGATTCTCGATATCGGACATTACCTCACCAGTCTCTCTCGAAAAGACGTATCCAAGTGCGGCGACGCCGCGCTACGAACGCGCCGCGACCAGCAGCTCTGCCGTCGCCGCCCAACCGTCGACAATTTTGCCGCGCGTAACGAAAGCGTTCTCGCAAGCAGCCAGGAACTCGGGCGCGCCGGCGCTCGTCAGGCCATTCTCGACCAGGCAGAACGTGCCCACGTGATCGGCCATGTAGAAGTCGGACTCGGAATCGCCGAGCGCGAGCGTCTCCTCGCGCTCGATCCCCAGGTGCTCGCAGAAGCGCGCGATGGCAACGCCCTTGTTGAGGCCGGCGGGATTGATGTTAAACGCGCGACCGTCCTCGACGCGATCGAGCTCGAGCGTCGTCGGCTTGGACAGATGCGTCAGGTGACCGTTACAGGCCCACACCAGGCCGCAGCCGGCCTCGTCCAGGATGGCCTGGACCTCATTGTCGGGCACATCGCCGCGCATGCCGACGGTGACCTCGCGGTACTTGTAGCCGGTCGACATGTCGTTGTGATACTCGATCTTGTGCGGCCAGCGGGCAAGAATCTTCTCGCACACGCCGGTCTGCTCGATCACCTGGTGCGGAGTAAGGCCGCAGGCGGGGTCGTAAGGCATGTCGCCAGTCAGATACTCCCAATCGTTGGCCTTGAGATCGTACATGACCAGGCCACCCATCTCACCAATGTAGGAGTTGAGGCCGAGCACGCGTGCATCCTCGTGGATCATGGTGCGGTTGCGGCCCGAGGTGGGAACCACTTGGATGCCGGCGCGAGCAAGTGCCACGACAGCCTCGACGAGCTTGGTCGAGGGGTTGCCGTCGTTGTCGCGCAGCACGCACGAGCCGGGTGCGAGCATCGTAGCATCCAGGTCGGTAAAGACGTACTTAACCTTGGCCAAGCGCTCGCGCATCTCGCCCGAAAGCTCGGCGACGGTCGGCAGGGTGTTGTGGGACATGGTTACTCCGTTTACGTAGAAGGGTTTGGGCTTGGACGGCATGTTTTGATTGAGGGAACACGTTTATGGCGACAGCGCACTCAGGGCGCCTTCGCCATCATGGTTCATTAGTCAAACTGGGTAACATCGATCAGGCGATTGGCCAACGAAAGGTCGCTCTCGATGGGCACGAACTCGTCGCCCACGTGCATGAGCTCCTCGTCACCCTTTGCCAGCAGCAAGACAATGGTGGGAGCATTGGGGTTGACGTACTCCTCGCGCGCCGCCTTGAACGCCGCATGCACAGCGGCTTCGCGGTCGAGGATGATCTTGTTCGGCGTATCGTCGGGAACATGCTCGGCAAGCTCGCGACAGACCTTCATCGGGTCCTCGTGAGCCGGGTCCTCGTTGGCAAAGATCATCAGGTCGGAATATGGTGCGGCCTCGCGCGGAAGCTGCTCGCGGCGCTCCTGCGCCTTGCCGCCGGCAGCGCCAAACACTGCAATGACTGGACTAGCGGGAAACGCGCGCTTGACCGACGAGAAAAGCGAACGGAACGAAAGCTGGTTGTGCGCATAGTCAACGACGCAGATCACGCGGCCGTCCTTCGACTCCACGACCTCCATACGGCCCGGTACACGCAGTTTGGAGAGGCCCTTCTTGATAGCCTCGATACCGATGCCGATCTCGCGCGCAGCGGCGATAGCGACCAGCGCGTTTTCCACGTTAAAGTCGCCCGCGATGCCCAGCAGGACCTTCTCCCCCGCCTCGGACTCGTCGGCACACAGGCCATGCAGGTTAAACTCGATGTTAAAGCCGACCATGCGCACATCGCTCGCCCACAGGCTTGCCTCGGGATGCTCGACGCCAACGGTCACCAAGCGCTCGGCCGTCGACGCTGCCTCCAACACACGGTCAACCTCTTCGGTGCCCAGATTCACCACGGCGGTCTTCGCCTGGTCAAAGATCCTGAGTTTGCTCTCAAAATAATCCTCAAACGTGGGGTGTTCGATCGGCGAGATGTGGTCACGCCCGATGTTGAGGAAGCACGCCACGTCAAACGGCAGATTCTCGACGCGTTGGTACTTGAGCGCCTGGCTCGAGACCTCCATGACCATGGACTGGCGACCGGACTCACGGCAGTTGGCGATATGGCGCCAGACCTCGGGGGCCTCGGGCGTAGTATTGGTGCTCTCGTAGCACTCGATGCCATCGTCGGTACTCACCGAGCCGATCATGCCGCAGGACTCGCCCGCCGCTTTGATAATCGACTGGAGCATAAAAGCGGCCGTGGTCTTTCCCTTGGTACCGGTGATGCCCACGATCTTGACGTCGTGGTCGGGACGGTCGTAGACCTCCGGCGGCAACAGGGCCATGGCCGTGCGGACGCTGTCCACGACCAGCATCGCCGCGCCGTTCTCCTTCGCCAGCGGCTCCAGAGACTCGACCAGCGACTCCTCGCACACAAATGCGACGGCGCCCGCATCGAGCGCCATACTCAAAAACGCGGGCTTAAAGGCAGCGCCTTTGCAAAAGAACACGTCACCTGCCGAGACCGCGCGCGAATCAAACGAGCAGCCGGTCACGGCACGCTCGTCAACCTGCTCTGATGCGCGCAGCTCGCCGCACACATCGAGAAGCTTGGCAAGCGTATCGACCGTGGTCACGGTCGCGGAATCCGAATGGTGCATCTTTCGCCTTTCTCAGCCATTTGGCAGGGACGGTTTTTATAGTAACTGAAACGCACCCACGCAAAAACGGCTCCCGGAGGAGCCGTTACGCGCAGGCGTTCGTAAGCCGAGGCTAGGCAGCCTGAACAGCGGGCTGGTCCTCGTCGATAAAGAAGCGCTTGTACCACACCAGGAACACGAGCGGCGTATAGATCTTGCGCTGGAAATCGCCCTTGCCCGCAAAGTGCAGATCGAGCAGGTGCATGAGCTCGTCGGTATCGAAGAACTCGCTTGCCCACGGCGCGGTGAAGTACTCCTTGACATAGTCGTACCACTTTTGCTCGCGCAGCCAGTAGACAATCGGCACCGGGAAACCCACCTTGGGACGGGTGGCCCACTCATCGGGCAGCGACTTGTTGGCAGCGTGGCGGAGTACCTGTTTGTTGCCGTTCTCGTTGATGCGGTAGCGGTCGGGAATATGCTCGGCGAACTCCATGACTTTGCGGTCCAGGAAGGGCACGCGCAGCTCCAGCGAGTGCGCCATGCACATCTTGTCGGCCTTGAGCAGAATGTCGCCCGGGAGCCACATGTTCATGTCCAGGTACTGCTTCTTGACCAGCTCGGGCTGACCTTTCACGCGCGCATAGATGGGAGCGGCAAGCTCGAAGGCGCCATCGCCGGTGTTGTACTCGGGCTTGAGCACGCCGTCGACCTCGCGCTCCGGCCATACCAGAGCCTGTCCCAGGAACGACTTCTCGGGGATCTCGGCACCCTTGACCAGGAAGTTATGTCCCTTGAAGTACGGCATATGCAGCGCCAGGTTACCGAGCGCGCGACGAATGGGCAGCGGCACCATCTTTTTGTATTTGCGGACCGGGACCGTGTCCTCGTAGTAGGCGTAGCCGCCAAAGAGCTCGTCGGCGCCTTCGCCCGAAAGCACGACGGTGACGTCCTTGCGGGCCATCTCGGCCAAGAACCACAGCGGCACGGAAGACAGGTTGGACTGCGGCTCGTCCATGTGATACTGGATGTCCTCGAGCGCACCGAAGAACTCGTCGGCGGTGATCATCTTGCGAACATTCTCGACGCCGAGCTTGTCGGATAGTTCCTTGGCGTAGTTGGTCTCGTTGAAATTCTTGTAATCGAAGCCCACCGAGAAGGTCTTGTCGGGCATGAGGCAAGCGGCGATGTAGCTGGAGTCGACGCCACCGGAGAGGAACGACGCGACCTTGACGTCGGCGATGCGATGGGCCTCGACGCTCTCGTGCACGACCTCGTCCAGCTCGTCGACGTACTCCTCGAACGGCTTCTCGACGGCAGAGTAATCGCAATCCCAGTAGCGCTCGATGTTCATCTTGCCGGTCGGGATGTCTACGGTAAAGTAATGCGCCGGCGGCAGCTTGTAGACACCCTCGAAGAAGGTCTCCTCAGTTGCCGAATACTGCAGCGTCATGTACGGACGCAGGGCCTTTTTGTTGACCGCCTTGTGGAAGTGCGGGTAGTCCAAGAAGCTCTTGATCTCGGAACCAAAGAGCACGCCCGGAGCGCCGTCGCCCGCATCGGCCATGGGATAGTAGTAGAGCGGCTTGATGCCAAAGATATCGCGGGCGCCAAAAAGCTTGTTCTTCTTCTTGTCCCAGATGACGAAGGCGTACATACCGCGCAGGCGATCAAGTACTGCCTCGCCCCACTCCTCATAGCCGTGCAGGAGGCTCTCGGTGTCGGCGCCGCAGTGGAACTTATAGCCCTTGGCCTCGAGCTCGGAACGGAGTTCTTGGAAGTTGTAGATCTCGCCGTTGAAGACGATAACGACGCTGCCGTCCTCATTGGCCATGGGCTGAGCGCCGGCCTCGGTCAGGTCGAGGATCGACAGGCGGCGGAAGCCGAGGGCAACGCGGCCGTCGATAAACTGACCGCCCATGTCGGGACCGCGATGGACGATGCGGTCCATCATCTTGGTGAGCACCTCGGATTGGTTATCCGTCCCACCGACAAAACCGACAAAACCGCACATATACTATCCCCTCTGCTGTTGCTGGGCATCAAATCGAATCAGTAGCTTTTGAGTATACCCGAGGGCGTAAAGAGGGGCGGAATGTTCAGGCAATCTCAACTGAATCAGCTCCGCTGTGACACGCGACGGTTACCTTTAATGGATATGAGGTGAATGAGGCGATTGTTTTGCTATACTCTCTCCGCACGGGCGATTGGCGCAACGGTTAGCGCAGGTGCTTTACACGCACAAGGCTGGGGGTTCGAATCCCTCATCGCCCACCACTGATTTGGAAACGGTCCTCGAAAGGGGACCGTTTTTGTTTGCGCCCGGTGCATGGGATTCGAACCCGACAGGGTGCGAAGCTGAGGAAACGCGAAGCGTTTTCCAGCGCAGCACGCGAGGGCCGCAGGCCCGAAGCGAGAGCGGGCGGCGTCAGCCGCACGCGACATCCCTCATCGCCCACCACTGATTTGATAGGCTCCCAGCTATGGGGGCCTTTCTTTTTTGGGCCCAGCGCAGAGGGATTCGAACCCGCCAGCACGTCCGTCACAAAGGCCGTGGCCAAAAAATGGCAAAAATGAGTACTGTTACTAATTTTGTAGCAGCGATTTTTGGGTTTCGCTGGGTAAATCTAGCCCTGAATCAGCGATTTGAAGCCTTTGCTAGCTGTTTCCCCATTAACATAACTGAACATGTGTGGTCTAACTAATCCTAGATAGTCGGTTTCATATGAGATTCAGCTGGTAACAGTACTCATATTTGATGTTTTTTGACCAGCAGGTCTCCCCGCCTTAGCAAATCTAAGGCAAAACGGGCTCCAGACCGCTGAATCATGCCACATAGGGCACGTCCGCAGTCCGGAACCCGGTCAAAGTTAAGTTATTTCGCTGTGTTAGGCCAAAACGTCCGACAGGATCTCAATCAGACTGTCCACGTCGGATTCCTCGCAGACGAGCGGCGGCAGGAAACGCAGCGTATGGGCACCCGTAGCGTTAATCACGGCACCAGCCCCCAATGCACGGGCCACAACGTCGTGTGCATCACCCACAGTATCGTCCAGATCGCAGCCGAGCATCAAGCCGCGGCCGCGCACCTCGGTCACGTTCGGCAGCTTGGCGAGCTTTGCCTCCATATAGGCGCCTACCTTGGCAGCATGGTCGGCATAATCGCCGCGCACGAGCGCGGAGAGCGTCGCGGCGCACGCCGCGACAGCCAAGCAGCTACCGCCAAAGGTCGAGCCGTGGTCGCCCGGCTTAAACACGTCGGCAATCTCCTTCTTTGCTACGACGGCACCCATGGGCACGCCATCGGCAATGCCCTTGGCAAGGCTCATGATGTCGGGTTCCACGCCATAGGTTTGGAATGCAAACGGCTTGCCGGAGCGGAAGATACCGCACTGGACCTCGTCGGCGATAAGCACGGCGCCCACTTCGTGTGCCAGGTCGCGCGCTGCCGCCATAAACTCCTCGGTCATGGGGTGCACACCGCTCTCACCCTGGATCGGCTCGAGCATCACGGCACAAATTTCGCTCCCCAGCTGCTTAAAGATCGCACGCAGTTCATCGATATCGTTGGGCGTGCAGGCCACAAAGCCACCCGGCAGCGGGCGAAAACTATCCTGCAGCCAATCCTGCATGGTGGCGGCAATGGTCTCGAGCGTACGGCCGTGGAAGCCACCGCGCATGCATACGATGGTATTGCCGCCGTTACCAGCACGCTTGGCGTACAGACGCGCGAGCTTCATCGAGCCCTCGTTGGCCTCGGCGCCGGAGTTGGCAAAGAACGTCTCCCACACCTGCTCGTCCGCAGCCGGGGCACCGAGCGCAGCGGCCGTGGTCTCATCGCCGGCGGCAATGGCATCGGCCAGCACGCACGCACCATCTACGTCGTCGTTAGCAAGCTTGGACAGCAGCGCCGCGACCTGGCCACGCTGCTCGATGTAGAAGTAGTTAGACACATGCATGAGCTTTTTGGTCTGCGCCTCGAGCGCCGAGAGCACTGCAGGGTTACCGTGGCCAAGGCTGCACACACCGATACCGGCAAGAAAGTCGAGGTACTCACGACCATCGTCGCCGGTGAGCTTCATGCCGTGACCCTCGACAAACTCGACCGGAGAGCGGCCAAAGGTATGCATAACGTAATGGGATTCAAGCGATTGCTGAGCTGCAAGTGACATGGGATGCCTTTCGTTGAGCGCCGGACGGCGCAGGCCTATGGGTGCAGGAATGGGGCGGCTGCGGGTCAGCTAGACCGTCTGAAGCTTCTCGACCTCGTCGAGGTTCTCGGTCAGACGCGCAGCAAACGTCGAAAGCGGATGCGGATGCGTATCGAACTCGTAAGCCGTCTCGGTGGAATGGATCACGGTACCGACGCCGGCATCGGTCAGCAGCTCCAGCAGCAGCGAATGCGGCGTGGTGCCGTTGATGATGTGAGCACGAAATACGCCGCCGGCAAGCGCATCGACGGCCGCACGCAGCTTGGGAATCATGCCCTTATCGACCTCGCCGCCGTAAAGCATCTCATTGACCTCGTCGAGCGTTAGGTTGGAGATAAGCGAGTCCTTGTCGCTAAAGTCCTTGTACAGGCCATCGACATCGGTCAAAAAGATCGCCTTATGCGCGTGGAGCGCCGCCGCAACGGCACCGGCGGCGGTATCGGCGTTGATGTTGAAGAAACCGCCGTCCTCCCCCGCCGCGACGGTAGCGATGACGGGGATGTACTCGCTATCGAGTAAGCGCTCGATATAGTCGGTGTTAACGTGCGTCACTTTGCCCACGCGACCGAGCTCGGGGTCGAGCGGCTCGGCGATGAGCGTGCCGGCATCGCTGCCCGACACGCCCACGGCCAGGTTGCCGTGGTGGTTGATGGCAGCAACCAGCTCCTGGTTAACCTTGCCGCCCAGCACCTCGCGCACGATATCCATAGTCGCCGGCGTGGTCACGCGCTGGCCGTTCTTAAACTCGACGGGGATGTCATAGCGGCTGAGCGCCTCGTTGATGGCCTTGCCGCCGCCGTGCACGATAACGGGGCGCATGCCAATGATCTTAAGCAGGACGATGTCGCTCATCACGTCGCGACGCAGCTGCTCATCAACCATGGCGGCTCCGCCATATTTGATAACAACCGTCTTGCCGGTCAGGTTCTTAATCCACGGCAGCGCTTCGAACAGCAGCTGCGCGGTAACTTCGTTGGATTCGCTCGAGCGACAATCGCGTGCGAACTTCATAGTCTGCCTCGTCTTTCGTGTAGCTATCGCGCCGTACCTCGTTGCCCACGATTGCAGCGGGACGCACGGGACGGTGCGCGTCCGGAGTCTAGGAACGGTAGTCGCCGTTAATGGAGATGTACTCGTGCGTGAGGTCGCAGGTCCACACGGTCGTTGCCGCGTCGCCTGCGCCCAGGTCGGCTGAGATCACAATCTCGGGCGCCTCAAAACGTCGTAGAGCCTCGTCCTCGTCAAAGGGAACAGTCAGACCGTCGCGACAGACAGGCATGCCCATCATGTCGATGGAAACGTCTTCCTGATTAAACTTCACACCGCACTTGCCAAGCGCCATGGCAACGCGGCCCCAGTTGCAGTCGTGGCCGGCGATGCAGGTCTTGACGAGCGGCGAGTTGGCAACGGCACGGGCGGCGATATCGGCCTCCTCGTCGTTAGCGGCGCCGGTAACGTTGACCGTAACAAGCTTGGATGCGCCCTCACCATCGGCGGCGATATTGCACGCCAGGCTCTCGCACACCTCGTGCACGGCAAATGCCAACTCGTCAAAGGCATCGGAGCCCTCGACGATAGGCTCGGCATCTGCGGCAGCGACGCCGGAGGCAAGCATGATGCAGGTGTCGTTGGTCGAGGTGTCGGAATCGACCGTTACCTTGTTAAAGGTCTGCTTGACGGTCGAGAGCAGCAGGGCATGAAGCGCCGCAGGCTCGACGGGGGCATCGGTGGTGATAACTGCGATCATGGTGGCCATGTTGGGCATGATCATGCCCGAGCCCTTGCACATTCCGCCTACCGTATAGACATTGTCCGCATGACCCGCAGCCTCACTGACGTAGGATACGGCGTACTCCTTGGAGTGCGTGTCGGTCGTCATGATGGCGCGAGCGGCATCGGCGCCACCGTGGGCGGAGAGTGCCTCGTAGGCAGCAGGAATGGCGGTCTCAAACGTGTCGATCGGCAGAATCTGGCCAATCACACCCGTGGAGGCGACTAGGATCTGCTGGGGCTCGCAGCCGATGACCTGCGATGCGATGCTGCACGTCTCGCGCGCGCATGCAAGGCCGGTCTCACCCGTGGCGGCGTTAGCATTGCCAGAGTTGACCGAAACGCCGGCGATGATACCGTAGCCCTTGTCGGTACCGCCCAGGTTGGCACGGCTCACCTGCACGGGCGCCGCGCAAAAGCGATTGGCGGTAAACACGCCGGCACCGGGACAGGGTTTATCGGGCACGACGAGCGCGTAATCCAGGCGCTCGGGATTCTTGCGGAACCCAGCGTGGATGCCTGCGGCTTTAAAACCAGCCGCAGCCGTAACGCCACCCTCGACGGCGCGAATCTTGATATCAAACAGCTCGGTATTCATCGTCTTTATGACTCCTTATGTCAAACAAAAAAACGGACATCGGTTGGTGCGCCATGCCAGTCGTGATCATGAGACCAGCTCAAGAGTGGCGCCCCACTCGATGCCCGACTACCAAATCGTTAACAATCGAATGTGCTACACCGGGCACGCCACTGTGGGCAAGCCTCGTCGCTCGTCAAAGCCAAAGACGATATTGGCGCACTGGACCGCTTGGCCCGCAGCGCCCTTGCACAGATTGTCGATGGCGCCCGTCGCCACCAGCACGCCCGCGCGCTTGTTGAGCGCGAGGCCAATCTGGGCAGCGTTGGTGCCGACGATCGAAGCCGTCTTGGGCTGCTGACCGGCATCGAGTACGCGTACGAAGGTGCGACCGGCGTAGAACTGCTTGTAATGGTCGACGACATCCTCAAGAGCCAGCGTGTCGAGAGCCTGCGGCGTAAGCGGCAGCGTCACCGTGGAGAGCAGGCCGCGCTTGAGCGGTGCCAGGTGCGGGGTAAAGACGACGCGATCGGTCAGACCAAGGATTTGCTCAATCTCGGGCGTGTGGCGATGCTTGCCCACGCCGTAGGCCTCCAAGTTCTCGTCGTCGCTGCAAAAATGGGTGCGGGCGTTGCAGGACTTACCGGCGCCCGTCACGCCGCTAATGGCATCGACAATCACAGGACCGTTCTCGGCCACCCAGCCCGCGCGCACGGCGGGGCCGGCGGCAAGGCTCGTTGCGGTGGGATAGCAACCGGCGCAGGCGACCAGCACGGGTTTGCCGTCGGCATGGTCGGATGCGGCGGTCTCCAAGTCCTGGCAGAACAGCTCGGGCAGACCGAAGGCACGGGTCTTGAGCAGCTCGGGGCTCGTGTGCTCGGCGGCATACCAAGCCTCAAAGACAGACGCGTCGTTCAGGCGGTAGTCGGCCGAGAGATCAATGCAGGAGACGCCCGATGCAAGCAGCGCGGGCACCTGTGCCATGGCAGCCGTGTGCGGCACGGCCAAAAAGACCGCGTCGCAGTTCTTGAGCTCGGGGGCATCATGCGTCGTGAAGACAAGATCGCTTATGCCGGTGAAGCTCGGGTACACCGCAGACAACGGCTGGCCGGCATCGGCGTTGGACGTAATGGCAGCAAGTTCAAACTCGGGGTGACCGAGGACGAGGCGAATGAGCTCGGCTCCGGCATATCCAGCCGCGCCGACGATTCCAACCTTCAAAGACATATCAGACTCCTTGTCTGCGATTTATGCACCGATGCGCATTTCGCAGCGGTCGTTATGAAGTGGGTTGAAACTTTAGCACCAAAAGATGCATGAATACGTAAATGGCTTGCATATTCATGCATTGAAACATTCCCGACACATTCGCTTGAAGGAATTGACAAATGGAGCGGGCCCCGTATTGACCGGCGCTCCTAACGGCGCCGGGCAATACGGGGCCCGCCCATGCGAAAACCAAGTTGTTAGGATGAGCCAGCTGGCTAGAGCTCGAGCGGCACCCATTCGTCGTGATTGCAGATAAAAGCCTCGGGATCCTCGACGCTAAAGAAGACGAGCGTGGGGTCGTTAGGCCCCTCATAGTGCTCGCCCAGGCGCTCTAGATGCTTCCACCCGGCTTCGCGCATTTCGTCTAAAGCCCGGTCATCCAAGCCGGCGCGCCCGCGCAAGATGAGCCAGCCATGGCCCGGCCACCAACTCGTGGCCTCAAAGCGCTGATTTTGCAGCAGCTCTTGCCACACGTCTTTGGTGCGCGCCGTCACAAACCACAGCTTGCCGTCCTGAATCTGAGCAAACGAAAATGGACGTACATGTGGCTGCCCGTCTACGCTCGTCGCCAAGTACCACGCCGGCACCGACGTCAGATACTCCAAAACCGTATTCAATCCGTCCACGTTTCCTCCTGTACTAGCCAGTTTGAGAGCCTGGTTGGTGTGAGCTAGAGCTCCAGGCGCTCCTCGCTGCCGTCGATATCACAGAAGCGCGCGGCAATGTTGCGGACCGAAAAGAAAGCAAGGCGGCCGTCGTTGGCACTCTCGTGTTCCTCGCCGATGCCCACCATGTGCTTAAAACCCGCTTGACGCACCTTGTCGCTCGCAACTGCGTCGTCCTCAAGTGCGGCCTCGCCAGTCAGCACAATCCAACACTCCCCCGGTTTCCAACCCGAAACCTCAAACTTGGGGTTCGCGCTGAGCTCGGTCCACACGTCCTTATCGCGCGAGGTGCAAAACCACAGCTTGCCGTCATCGACCATGGCAAACGAAAACGGCCTCACGCGGGGCTGATGCCCGTCGGCCACATCGGTCGTGGCTAGATACCACGCCGGAATGCGTCTGAGATACGAACAGGCGCGCTCAAGCTGAGCCGTGCGGTCGTTGTCGGTCATAGGGGCCCCTTTCTTGCGCTCGAATCGCGCCTAAACAAGTTGAAGGTTGACGACGATGACACACGCAAGCAGCAGCGCCGTCACCACCGCAGCCAGCGCATCCCAACGGCGAAATACAAGCGCATGCAGGCGCGTGCGGCCCTGCTCGCCGTGATAGCAGCGTGCATCCATGGCAGCAGACAACGTCTCGGCATGACGGAACACGCCCGTGAACAGTGGAATCGCCACACTGCCGAGCATACGCACGCCGCCGAGCGGGCCACCCGTTACGCGTGCACCGCGGCTTGCCTGCGCATCGGCCGTCTGCTTCATCTCGGTGGCAAACTGCGGCATAAAGCGCAGCGCGATGCCCATGATCATGCCGAGCTCGTGCGCAGGGAGCCCCACACGCGCAAACGGCGCGAGCAGGCGCTCAAAGCCCGCGGTGAGGTCGAGCGTCGGTGTGGTGAGCGTGATGGCGCTCATACCGGCCATCATCAAGGTCAGGCGGCACGCCATAAAGGCGGCGGAATGCAGCGAGCCCTCGCTTATCTGCAGAAAGCCGAGCTGCCACAGGATGCGCCCACTCTGATCGGTAAACAAGTTGAGCACCGCGACCACGACGACGATTGCCAGCAGCGGCGCCATCGACGACAGAACGCGACGAGCCGGCACCCGGGACACGGCATAGATCAGCACGACGAAAAATGCGACAGGAGCCAGTCCGCGGAAGCCGCCGACGGTCAGCGTCGTGATTAAAAACACAAAGCCCAGGAGCAGCTTGGTGCGCGGATCCAGGCGATGGATCGCACTATCGCTCGGATAGTAGCTGCCAAACGAAAACGCCTCCATTAGCAGCCCTCCTCTCGCGCGACCGTCTTGGATTTAGCAATGTCCGCGACGTTAGAAGGACCGTCCGAGCGACCGATTAGCAGGTCCACCAACTCGTCTGCCAGCGATTCAACCGTATAGAGCCCGCCGCAACGCAGCGGCACGCCCGCCTCCGCGAGCGCCAACGCCATGCGCTGGGCAGCAGGTACGCCCAAGCCGATCGACTTGAGCTCATCGGCATGTGCAAACACCTGCGCGGGGGTTCCCTCTGCAAACACCGTACCTTCGTTCATCACGACGATGCGGTCGCAGCAATTGGCCAGGTCATCCATACTATGCGAAACCATGACAACGGTCAGGCCATCGCGGTGAAGTCGATCGATAAGCTCAAGGAAATCCCTGCGCGCAGCCGGATCGAGCCCCGCCATGGGTTCATCGAGCACCAGGACTTCGGGCTCCATGGCGAGCACACCGGCGAATGCCACACGCCGTTGCTGACCGCCCGAAAGCTCAAAGGGACTCTTGTCGCCGACCGTAGAAAGGTCGAGGCCCACGCGCGAGAGCGACGACTCGACGCGACGGTCGACTTCATCTTGCGGCAAGCCAAGGTTGTGCGGGCCAAACGCCACGTCCTGCGTCACGGTTTCGGCAAACAGCTGACGCTCGGGATATTGAAACACCACGCCGACCTTGGCCTTAACCGCGGCGGCATCTTTCTTGTTTGCCAGGTCGAGCCCCAGCGCGCGAACGAATCCCTCCTGGGGGCGAATCAAACCGTTGAGATGCTGGACTAGCGTCGACTTACCCGAACCGGTATGACCTGCCAAGCCCAGGAACTCGCCGCGACGCACCGTCAGCGATACATCGCGCAGCGCCCACGGACTGCTGGGGTCGTTTCCCCAGAGAGCCTGTTTGCTCGATTTGCCCGCAGTGACCGAGCGCTTATGCCAGCGGCGGCGCTCGCGCGGACTGAGCGAATAACTGTACGAAACATGGGATAGCTCGATGACGGGCTCCGACGCGTTGCCCTCGTTGTCTACCGGAACAGTGCCGTCAGCGATTTCCAACTGGGATGCGGAAGACTGCCCCGCGGTGCCTGCCCCACTTCGCTCGGCATAAGCCTGCGCAATCTCAGCGACCATATCCGCCTCGCGCACCTGTGCGCAAATGGGTACGCCCTTCGCGCGAAGCGCCCTGCCAAGACAGCACGATGGCGGCATATCCAGGTTCAGCCGCGCGAGCTCGTCCGCCCGCGTCAAGATCTCCTCGGGCGTACCGAGCATGGCAACGCGGCCCGCTTGGAAGACAGCAACGCGATCGGCCTCGGCGGCCTCTTCCATAAAGTGCGTAATCATCACGATGGTCATGCCGCGAGCGTGCAACACGCGGCAAGCCTTCATGAGGCCCTTGCGTCCACGCGGATCGAGCATCGAGGAAGCCTCGTCCAAGATGAGCACGCGCGGTTCCATGGCGAGCACGCCGGCAAGCGCCACGCGCTGCTTTTGGCCGCCCGAAAGCGCATGGGTCTCGTGGCGCTCAAAGCCCACCAGGCCCACGCCCTTCAGCGCCTCGCGTACGCGCTGCGCAATTTGCGCCGATGGCACGCCAAGGTTTTCGGGACCGAACGCAACGTCATCTTCGACAAGCGTTGCCACCAGCTGGTCGTCGGGATTCTGGAACACCATGCCTGCGGTCGAACGAATGTCGTAGACCAGCTCGGGATCGGACGCATCCATACCGTTGATACGTACCGTGCCCGCATCGGGCTGCAGCAGCGCATTCAGATGCTTGGCAAACGTCGACTTGCCCGACCCATTGCCACCGAGGATGCAGAAAAACTCCCCGTCCTCGATGTTCAGATCGATGCCGTCGAGTGCCGACACGGCACCGTCATAGCTAAAGGAAACGCCCCGACACTCAATCATGCGCGGCCTTTGACCTGGTCCTTTTTAGGCGTGATGAGGTTGGAGACTGCTTTATACGCCGCTAGCGTCAACACCGAGTTAAGCACGGTCTTGATAAGGTTGAACGGCAGCACGGCAGGAATCATGAGCGGGGCGATCACATCGACCGAGCCATACCAGAACCATACGCCAATGGTAAGGTTAGCGACCATAGACAGCGCCGTAGCGGCAATGACACCGAACACTAGGCCAATCACGGCACCCTTATAGGTATGCATCTTCTGGTACACGATAGCCGCGGGCAGAATGTAGCCCAGCGTAGCCACCAGGTTCATAAGTGCGCCGACCCAATCGCCCGTGGTAAGCGCATGGATAACAATCGCCATAGCGGCAACAGCAGTACCGGCGCCAGGACCATACGCAAAACCGCACACCATCGCCGGCACCAGCGACGGGTCATACGTCAAAAACGGCGCCGAAGGAAGGATAGGCAGCTGCACGTACATAAACAGGGCGCCCAAGGCACACATCAGCGCCATGGTAACGAGCTGTTTGGTGCTCCACCTATTCGTGTTCTCAAAATGGATATGCTGCGACTGTTCAGACATAAGATCACCTGCCTCTTTCATCCGGACTCTAACCGTTGGTACTGGAATCTCACCAGTTCAGCCGGCATGCGAACCAACGCACACACGGGTCGCGGACTCATCGGCTCGGTCACAGGCATCTCGCCTGCGCCACGGTGTCCCTTTGACATCGCCCGATTTACCGCCAGTGGGGAATTTCACCCCGCCCTGAAACAGCAATTGCAAGTGTAGCACGAGCAATCGTTCGTGCAAGTATGCCAAGGGTAATTTGTGGCGGGGATCAGTTGCCGCAGCAGCCGCGTTCCCCACCCATCCCAAAGTAGCGCGCCTTTCGCGGCAAAGCCGCGAAACAGCGACCGGGACACGTATTCCCAACAACCAAGTCCTCCGCCCACGCCGACCTCAAGGCCGTAAACGCAGGGAATCCGGGGG
>CAMQHT010000036.1 GCA_947001705.1 uncultured Collinsella sp. | reverse complement strand
ATATAAACAAATTTGTGGCTTTGCCCCGGCCCACGGGGGCTGGGCGCGTCCACCCACCTTGCCCACCCCCCCCGGGGGGGGCCCGCGCCAGGCTCCCGGGGCCCACGGGAGGGAAAGCGAGGCTATTCGCCGAGCTTGGGGTGCAGCAGCGACGGCGCAGCGCCGAGCAGCATCTTGGTGTAGGGGTCCTGGGGATGCTGGAAGACCTGCTTGGCCTCGCCCTGCTCGACGATCTTGCCGCCATTCATAACGATGATGTCGTCAGAGATATAGCGGACCGTCTGGATGTCATGGCTGATGAACACCATGGCCAGGCCGAGCTCCTTCTTAAGGTCGGTCAGCAGGTTCAGAATCTGCGCGCGGACCGAAACGTCCAGAGCCGAGGTGGGCTCGTCGGCGATGATGGCATCGGGGTTCAGCGACAGGGCACGGGCAATTGCGACGCGCTGGCGCTGGCCGCCCGAAAGCTGACCGGGAAGAACCTCGGCGGCGGAGCTGGGCAGACCGGTGAGCTCCAGGAGCTCTTTGACGCGCTTCTCCTGCTCGGCCTCGGTACCCAGGTTGTGGACGCGCATGGGGTCGAGCAGTTGCTCGCGAACGACCATGCGGGGGTTGAGCGCCGTGGCCGGGTTTTGAAACACGACCGAGATGACGCGACCCATGTGGCGACGGTCCTCGGCGGTACGTTTGGTAACGTCCTTGCCCTTAAAGTAGACCTTGCCGCTCGTGGGGGCCTGCAGGCCGCACATGACGTTGGCGGTGGTGGACTTACCGCAACCGGACTCGCCGACGATGCCGATCGTCTGACCGGGCACGAGCTTAATCGTTACACCCTGGACGGCGTGAACCAGGTTGGGGTGCAGAATCGAGCCGGTACGGGTCCTAAAGGTGACGTGGACGTCATCAAGGAAGATGATCGGCTCGACGCCGTTGACTGCGGTCTCGCTCATCTACATCACCTCCGCGTGAGGGGTCAAACCATTTGCCTTGAGCACCTCGTCGGGGAGCTCGGAATAGAAGTGCTCGGTGCCGGGCACGCGCTTGAAGACCGGACGGGTGTCCAGGCCAATACGCGGATGGCTCGAGCGGGGCGCGAAGCGATCGCCCTTGGGGAAATCGCGCGGACTCGGAACGGCGCCGGGCACCTGGTGCAGGCGGCCCGAACCGCTCTCGATGGACAGAACGGAACCCAGAAGACCGCGGGTGTACTCGTGGATCGGGTTAGTGAGCAGCTCCTTGGTGGGTGCCTGCTCGATAACCTGGCCAGCGTACATAACCGTGATGTTGTGGGCGACCTCGGCGACCAGCGCCAGGTCGTGCGAAACGAAGATCATGGCAAAGCCGAGCTTGGCCTGAAGATCGTTGAGCAGCTTGATGACCTGCTTCTGGACGGTAACGTCCAGAGCGGTCGTGGGTTCGTCGCAGATGACCAGCTTGGGGTCGCGGGTAAGGGCCATAGCGATCAGGACACGCTGACGCTGGCCGCCGGAAAGCTCGTGCGGATAGCTCTCGAGCGTGCGCTTGGGATCGAGGCCGACGAGCTCCAGGAGCTCCTCGGCGCTGCGGGTTCCGCCGCGCTTGGTGAGCTGCTTCATCTGGGCAGAGATGAGCATGGAGGGGTTGAGCGAGGACAGGGCGTCCTGATAGACCATAGCGATATCGGTACCGCGCAGGCCGAACCACTCCTTCTTGCTCATCTTGAGCAGGTCACGGCCCTCCCAGAGGACCTCGCCGGAAAGGTGCTCGTCATCGTCGGTCAGGCCCATGATGGCCAGCGTGGTGATAGACTTACCGCAACCGGACTCGCCCACCAGGCCCATGGTCTGACCAGGACGGACGTCAAAGTTGACATGGTCGACGACGTTGATATCACCGTGATGCTCAAACTGGATGCAGAAGTCACGGACCGAGAGAATCGGTTCAACAGACTCGTCGGGCACATGGCGATCGTCACGCTTGAGCTCGACATCGCGCAGGGCGCCAAGGCGAGCGGAGAGGGACTGGGCCTGCTCCTTGTAGGCTCGAACGGGGTCGGAGACCAGCAGGTCGGCCTCGCGACGCTTGGAGGAATCGGTGGGATCCAGGGCGGCGGAGGGAGCAGCGGCCATGGCGTCGGTAATGCCCTCGGAGAGGATGTTGAGCGCCAGGCAGGTGATCATGATGGCCAGGCCCGGGAACAGTGCCTGCCACCAACGGCCGGCGAGCACGCCGCCGCGGGCGTCGGCGAGGATGTTGCCCCAGGTAGCGGTGGGCTCCTGGATACCAGCGCCGATGAAGGTCAGCGAGGCCTCGAAGATGATGGCGTCGGCGACCAGGGTAACGGTGAAGACCATGATCGGGGCGATGCAGTTACGCAGAACATGCTTGATCAAAATCCACGGAGCCTTGGCGCCGGAAACGATGACCGCGCGGACATAGTCCTCGCCGTACTCGGACACGATGTTGGCGCGCACGATACGGGCAATCTGCGGAGTGTACATAAAGCCGATGGCGAAGATGATCGACGGCACGGAGTTGCCCAGGATGGAGACGAAGACGGCCGCGAGGGCGATGCCTGGGATGGACATGATGATGTCCAAGATACGCATGATCGTCTCGGAGACGGCCTTGCGCGAAACCGCTGCAAGGGCGCCAACGACCGAGCCGCAGACCAGAGCCATGGCAGTGGCGCCAAAGCCGATAATCAGCGAGTAACGACCACCGTAGAGCATACGCGACAGAATGTCGCGACCCTTATCGTCGGTACCGAAAATAAATCCGTTGCCGGGAGCCTGGCGAGCCGTAAAAATCTCGACCGGGCTATAGGGGGCAAGAAGGGGCGCCAGAATCGCAGTCAGGGCGACCAGCACCAGCACGACGGCTGCAATCTTAGAAGACAGCGTCATCTTCTTCCAGCCACCGAGCTTGAGCCCCTTGGAGGCAGCCTTCTCGAGCTGCTCGGTTTGCTTCTCTCGAATCTTTACCATAATCTACACCGTCCTGATGCGCGGGTTGATGAGCAGGTAGAGCATGTCAACCACGATGTTGATGATGATGAAGGCAAGAGCAACGACGATGACGACGCCCTGAACCAGGTTCGCCTCGTTGCCCTGAACGCCCTGCAGAATCGCGGTGCCCATGCCGGGGAGGTTGAAGATAACCTCGATGACGACGGCGCCGCCCATGAGGTAACCGATCTTAAGACCGAGGGTGGTGACCGGGGTGATCAGCGCATTGCGAAGAACGTTGATGCCGACGACGACCTTCTCGGGAACGCCGGCGCCGCGAGCCATACGGACATAATCCTTGTCGAGCTCCTCGACCATGGCGGTACGCACGATACGAGTCATCTGGCCCGTCAGCGGAAATGCCAAGGCGATAGCGGGCATGATCATACGTCCCAGATAGCCAACCGGATTCGTGGTGAAGTGAGGCAGAGCACCCGATGCCGGGAGCACCTTAAGGTAGGAAGAGAACAGCAGGATCAACAGAACGGCAAGCCAGAACGACGGGGTTGCCAAGCCGGCGATGGAAAAGACGCGGATCACTTGGTCCGGCCATTTGTCGCGATACAGTGCCGCGATGACGCCGAGCAAAAACGAAACGACCGCACCGATAGCAAGACCGATAAAGGTCAGCTGCATCGTGACGGGCAGGGCCGTGGAGATGCGCTTGGCAACGGAGTTGCGAGCAGCACCATAGGTGCCCATGTCGCCATGGATCAGATCGCCCATATAGCGCACGTAGCGCACGGGCCAGGGGTCGTCCAGACCATACTTCTCATGGTACTCGGCAACCGCCTCGGGCGAGGCACCGTCACCCAACGCCGTGTAGGCGGGGTCGGTCTTGGAGAACGACATAAGGAAGAACACCAGGACGGTGACGCCCAATGCCATGATCGGCAGCGCCACAAGACGCCTTCCAATCAAACGTAGCAAGTTGTTCACGTTCTCTCCCCTTTCTTTTGTCGGTAGGACCAACTGGTATATGAGTACGGATACTCATTACAAGACCCGAGCGACATCGTTGCCGCCCGGGTCTTTGTTTCAACTATGAGGATACGGTCCCAACGACCGACATCCTGCATACAGACTCAAGCGAGTCTTACGCCTTGACGGTCGCAACGCCCCTGAAGGACATGCTCGTCGTGCCGATGCCCTTGAAGCCATCGAGGGCCTCGCCGTTGGGTGCAGTGGACGGATCGTCCCAGGAAGCGGAGACGGTCTTGACGTGGACAACGGGGTACAGAACGGCGTTGTCGGCAATGATGTCGAAGCACTCGTTCCACTTCTTCTGCTGCTCGTCGCCCTCGGCGGCAAGAGCCTCGTCCATGAGGCCGTGGAGCTTCTGCCACTCAGCGGACTCCTTCCACGGGCAACGGGTCTGCATCCAGACGTTGTCGCCGTACCACCAATTGAGCAGCAGGTCGGGGTCGGCGCCGAAGCAGGAAGGATCGCCAGGGGCAAGGAGGATATCGTAGGCCTCGCCGCCGTCGATGGCAGCGTAAGTGGCCGGCGAGGTATCGGTCTGGATGGTCACATCGAAGCCGAGAGCGTCGAGGTCGTTCTTGACCTGGGCGGCCATGCCCTTAATCTGCTCGTTGTCGGTGGTGCGCAGGGTGATGGCACCCGGGGTGATGCCAGACTCCTCGATGAGCTTCTTAGCCTTCTTGGCGTCGGTCTTGTACACCGTGGAAGCCTCATGATAGTTGGTGAAGCTCTTGGGCAGGTAGCAGCTGGCAGCGGTGGCAAGGCCGGCGAAGGTGTTGCTGACCATCTTCTCGGTGTCGAGCGCATACATGACAGCCTGACGGACCTTGACGTTGTTCCAAGGCTCCTTGGCGACGTTGAACATGATGAAGCGGGTGCCGAAACCCTGAACGTTATCGATCTTGCAGCCGGCGCTCTCGAGCTGGTCGACGGCGTCAGCGGTAACGAGCTCCATAACGAGCGTGGAGCCCTCCTGCTGAGCGGTAACGCGAGCGGTGGGGTCGGTCAGGATGCTGTACTGGATCTTCTTATCCTCGGCAGCATACTCACCGTTGTACTCGGGGTTGGGAACCAAGGTGATCTCGGTATCGGAGATAGAGTCGTACATCCAGGGGCCGGAACCGATCGGCTGCTTGGCGCGATCCTCCTCGGTCTGGGTGGCCGGGGTAACGCGGACGATGGCCAGACGATCCTTGAGCAGGGAGAAGTTGGGGACCTTAGTCTTGACCGTCACGGTGCTGGCATCCTTGGCCTCGATGGACTCGAAGGGCTGGAAGAACGGAGCATAGGTAGCGGAAGCAGCGCAAGCGGTGTAGGAAGCGACGACGTCGTCAGCAGTGACCTCGGTACCATCGGAGAACTTGGCGCCCTTGCGGATGGTGACCTCGAAGGTAGTGTCGTCCACGGACTTGGGATCGTCGGTGGCGAGCTCGTTGAAGGTGCTGTAGTCGTGGTAATCGATGCCGTAGAGACCCTCGACGACGTGCCAGTTAGCACCCAGGCCCACAGCGGAGCCGGTGCTGGCGGGATCGAAGCTGGACGGAGCGTAAGCGGAACCAGCGGTAATCACGCCGCCGCCACGGTTGGCGGAATCGGCGGAACCGGAAGCGGAACCCTCGTCGTTGGAGCTGCCACCGCAGCCGGTGAGACCAAGCCCTGCGACAGCAGCGACGCTGCCGGTGAGGCCGAGGAACGAACGCCTGGACATACCCTTGTTGATGATGGCCATGTCTTCTCCTATCAATAGAGAATCTTACCCGGGAGCACCTAGACTTGCCCCCGCGCAACTTGCGGACGATATATACCTTACCTACCGACGAACCCAACTGAGGTGCCGCGCTCGGCGACCGATACATACATACGCTTGAACGGTATTTACTACCGTTCACCGAATTCATTGACAAACGATTCGCCAGACAGTATGTATCGACGAGGTGAGATATCAGTCATCGTCAACCCGCAGGATAGCAGGGTTGTTCACCATGGCTAGTCAAACGTTTTAGCGTTAATAAAACCCGAAATCGACAGGTAATCGCCGCGAAATAAATGATTGAAAATCGGCCAATCATGTATATCAGTTGTTTAGAAGCACGTTTAGTTTTCGGAACGGTTGGCCGATGCCTGGGCGCGTTCGGCATTCCATGCAACAAGTGCCTCGTGGACCGCTTTGGCGACATCGGCCGGAACGCCTCGAACTTCCGCGATCTCTTGCTCGCTCGCCGCGCGCAAACGCTTCATCGAGCCAAAATGGCGCATAAGGGCACGTTTTCTGGTGGGTCCCACGCCTGGAACGTCATCGAGTACCGAAACCGTCATGGCTTTATCGCGCAATTCGCGATGGAACGTGATGGCAAAACGGTGCGATTCATCGCGCACCTGTTTGATTAGATAGAGCGACGCGGACCCGGTCGGAAGCACGACTGGAGTCTCGTCCCAAGGCACGAAAACCTCCTCATCGGCCTTCGCCAAGCCACAAACCGGTATATCGAGCCCAAGAGCCTCAAGTTGCTTGATCGCAGCGGTCAATTGCGGCTTACCGCCATCGACAACGAGCAAATCGGGGCGCGATCCAAAGCGCTCGTCGGCCATGCGCTCGGGAGCATAGCGTCGTCCCAAAACCTCGGACATCGACACGAAGTCGTTTGCCTCGTCCAATTCGGCCTGAATTTTAAAACGACGGTACTGGCTCTTGTCGGCGCGTCCGTTGGTAAACACCACCATCGAGGCGACGGTAAAGGTTCCGTGCAGCGTCGAGATATCGAAGCACTCGATACGCATCGGCGGCGCTGGCAGCGCCAGCGCGCTTTCGAGCTCCAGGAGCGCCTGATTGGTGCGGTCGTCAGCGTACCCCGTTCGCATCATGTAGCGCATGAGGGCATGGCGCGCATTTTTGGATGCCATATCGAGCAAACGGTGCTTTTCGCCACGCTGCGGCCTATGGAGATGGCAGGAACGCTCGCGCTTGCCCGCAAGCCATTCCCCCAGCGCCTCCGCATCCTCAAGCTCGACGGAAAGGTTGACCTCAGCTGGAATATCAGCAGTCTCGTCGTAATAGCGCTTAAGAAAGCCCGACTGGAGCTCTTCCTCGTCAACATCAAGACCCTTGTCGAGAATGAACTCGCAGGTGCGAACTGTTCGGCCCTCGCGAACGACGAAGACGCAAGCGGCGGAGATGGTCTCCTCGCGATAGAACCCGATGACATCGATATCGACACTGGAGGGAAAAACGACTTGCTGACGATCGTCCAGACCCCTGATGACCTCCAAACGACGTTTGACGCGTGCCGCGCGCTCAAAGTCGAGCGCCTCGGCGGCATCCGTCATCTCGGAGGTCAGCTCATCGACGACATCCTTGCGATGGCCCGACAAAAAGCGCTCGACACGCTTGACGTTCTTGGCATAGTCTGCCGGGGAAATCGCGCCGACACACGCACCCGGGCCGCGCCCGACATGGTAGTCAAAGCAGGGACGCCCGTTTTGCGCGCAAATCATATTGACGATGTCTTCCTCGCCCTTGTGGGACTCAACGATACGGCGACAACGACGCCACTCCGCACAGGATGCGGAGCAGATGGGAATAACCTTGCGCAGCGTATCTATCGTCTCACGTGCCGCACGGCTATCGGTATAGGGTCCAAAATAGCGCGTTCCCGGCTTATGACGCTCACGCGTATATTTGATAGCGGGATACAGGTCGCCCTTTGTAATGGCGATAAAGGGGTAGCTCTTGTCATCCTTGAGGTCGACGTTAAAGTACGGATGGTACTGACCAATCAAATTGCGCTCGAGCACCAACGCCTCATGCTCGGTCTCCACCACGATATAGTCAAAGCTCGCCACCAGCTGCATCATCAGCGGAATCTTTTGACGCTCATCCTGCAGTGTCACGTATTGACGCATGCGGGCGCGTAGGTTTTTCGCCTTGCCCACGTAGATGACATCGCCCTTGGCATCCTTCCAAAGGTAGCATCCGGGCTGTGTGGGAACGCGCGAAACCTGCTCGGCAAGCGTTGGAATGTTGTCGTGACCGGCCACGCGCACCTACTTGCGACGAAGCAGCGCCGAGACCTCGGGCATCTTAAGGACGACGGCAAGGCCAAAGGTAACAGCAAGCGAGACGACACCCGCAACGCAAACATAGCCAAGAGTAATCAGAATCAAACCGCCAAGCGCCCCGACAAAGTGCTCAAGCGCCCACATGACGCCGGCGCCTGCGGCAGCACCCAGGCCACCGAGCAAAAGGCCAAAGAAACCGCCATGTAGGATAGATTTGACCTGAAGGCCACGCAGACGACGACGCAGCCACCACAGCGAACAACCGACCAAGATCACGTAGTCGACGACATACGAAAGCGCGATTGCCGGCATGCCGAAGCCCAGCACAACGCCAAACAGCAGAACCGAGCCGGCCTGGCCGATGGCAGAATACAGGCAATAGCGGCTATAGGGCTTCATGTCGAGCAAGGCAGAGAAGCTCTTCTGCATCAACACGACCACGCCGTAGAGCGGCAGCGAGAGCGCCAGGTAGACAAGGTACTCGGACACCAGCGTCACGCCGGATTCATCGAACTTGCCAGCACAGTAGATCATGTTGAGCGGACGCGCGAAGACAATCAGGTACAGCGCGAACGGAATCAGGAAGAACAGCATCTGGGCGACGCCACGCGAAATGCCCGTGCGAACGCTGTCGTAATCCTTCTCCTGCGCGTCGTGAGAGAGCTCGGTATAGAGCGCCGTCGAAAGCGAGGCGGCAATCAGCGCGTAGGGCAGCGTGTACCACAGGCGCGCATAGGCGATGACGGAAGGACCAGTCTCGGGCTGGACCACCAGCGCGGCAGCGTTGGTGATAGAAGTCGAGACAAACATGCACACCGTGGCGAGCAGCGTCGGGATACCGAGCGCAATCGTCTGCCGCAGTGCGGGGTCCTTAAAGTCGATATGGATATGGGGATGCACGCCGTGCTTGCCAAGCGCGGGGATCTGACATGCCATCTGAACAAAGACACCGAGGGTCGTACCGGCCGCAATCAAGATGATGCCGGCACGTTCGCCAAACTGTGCGGACACGGGCGCAAAACCCATAAAGCTCGCAATGACGATCACATTGTTGAGGACCGGAGCAAACGTCGACCAGAAGTAGTCGCGGTGTGCGTTGAGAACGCCCGAGAACACCGAGCCCAAACCATAAAACAGAATCTGGATGGCAAAGAAACGGAACATGAACGCAGCGGTATCCATGCTGCCGCCGTCACCCGAAAGGAACGATTGCGTCCAGATAAAGCCCGGGGCGAACACGGTCCCCAGCAACGAAATGCCACCCAGCACCAAAAGCAGAATGCCGAGCAGGTTGCCCACGTACTCGTTTGAGGCCTCGCGACCCTGCTCACGCCTCACGCCCATGTACACGGGCAAAAACGCCGTCACGAGCATGCCGCCCATCACGAGTTCGTAGAGCATATTGGGCAGGTTGTTGGCGACCTGGTAGGAGGACGAGAGTAGCGACATGCCGATAGCGGCCGCCATTGCCCACGTGCGGATAAAACCGGTGACGCGAGACACGATAGTCAGGATGGTCATAAGCCCGGCGGAACGACCAACCGTGGAGTAGTCCGACGAGCCCATGTCGTCAGTGTCATCTCGCGACGAAGAAGCTTCGGATGAGGGTGTCTGAGGCGCAGATTCTTTTGCAAAATGAGCTCCGCGCTTCAATTCTTCCTGCGGCATCGCTCAGTCCTCTCTCGTAATCGCGGCAACCGTCGCCCCGCAAAATGCAATTAAATCATCGGGTGCAAGCTCGAGCTGATAACCACGCTTGCCTCCCGAAATAAAAATGGTATCCCAAAGGACGCATGTCTCGTCAATGAGCGTCCGGTAGCGTTTTTTCATACCGACCGGGCTGCAGCCGCCGCGAACGTAGCCAGTCGCCGCAAGCAAATCCTTCACATGCATCATGGCCAAGGACTTCTCCCCCGCGGCACGCGCGGCGGACTTTAGATCGAGCTCGTCGGCAACAGGGATGCAGCACACGACATAGTCGTTGGACGGCGTCACGCAGACCAAAGTCTTAAATCCTTGACCGGGCTCCTCGCCAAGCTGCTCCGAAATCGCGACCCCCAGGCCCACCGACTCATCACCATCGTCTTCGTACGTATGTAGAACATAGGAAATGCCGGCACTTTCCAGCTCGCGCATCGCATTGGTTTTTGGCGTCTTTACAGCCTTTGCCATGACATATCCTTTCTCTCGCATTCGGACGCAAGGATTAAGTATATGTCCAATTCGGCTGCATACGTCACTTCGGCACAGCAAGCGCCATCGAATCACAAGGAGTCGATGGCGCCCATAAACTGAATCGCCTATTTATTGAGCATCAAGTTGAGCCTGACGCTCCCGGTCACGCCTGAGCAACGGCGCCAAAAACTTGCCCGTATAACTCTGCGGACAGTCCGCAACCTGCTCCGGTGTGCCCGAAACCACGACGGTTCCGCCGCCGTTACCGCCCTCGGGACCCATATCGATCAGGCGGTCGGCAACCTTGATGACATCAAGGTTGTGCTCAATCACCAGCACCGTGTTGCCCGCATCGACCAAGCGCTGCAGCACATCGAGCAGCTGGCGGACGTCCTCAAAATGAAGACCGGTCGTCGGCTCATCCAAAATATAGAACGTCTTGCCCGTCTGGCGTCGATGAAGCTCCTTGGCGAGCTTCACACGCTGCGCCTCGCCGCCCGAGAGCGTCGTGGCGGGCTGGCCCAGGCTCACGTAGCCTAAGCCTACATCGTACAGCGTCTGGAGCTTGCGCTTAATCTGCGGGATATTCCCAAAGAAGGCCAGCGCCTCGGTGACGCTCATGTCGAGCACGTCCGAGATGGTCTTGCCACGGTAGGTGACCTCGAGTGTCTCGCGGTTGTAGCGTTTACCGCCGCAAACTTCGCAGGGAACGTAGATATCGGGAAGGAAGTGCATCTCGATCTTGATCTGCCCGTCGCCCTTGCACGCCTCGCAGCGCCCGCCACTCACATTAAAGGAGAAACGACCCGGCGAGTAGCCGCGCGCCTTCGACTCCGGCGTACTCGCAAACAGCGCGCGAAGATCATCCCACAGGCCGATATAGGTAGCAGGGTTGGAACGCGGCGTGCGGCCAATCGGCGACTGGTCGATATCGATAACCTTATCGATACACTCGATGCCCTCGATTTTTTTATACGGACCCACAGGGCGCGTCGAACGGTGAATAGCATTCGTAAGGGCAGGCGCAATGGTGTCGGTAACCAGGGAGCTCTTGCCCGATCCCGACACGCCGGTAACAACCGTAAGCGTACCAAACTCGATCTTGGCGGTAACGTTTTTGAGGTTGTTGGCTCGAGCGCCCGTAATTTTAAGGCAGCCGCGACCGGGCTTGCGCCGTTCATCAGGCACCCGAATCATTCGTTTGCCGGTCAGATAAGCGCCCGTCATCGACTCAGGACACGCCATGATATCGGCAGGCGTTCCCGCCGCGACTACGTGTCCGCCGTTGACACCGGCGCCGGGCCCCATGTCGATCACGTAGTCGGCGGCACGGATTGTATCCTCGTCGTGTTCGACAACGATAACGGTATTGCCGATATCGCGCAGGCGCTCGAGCGTCTTGATCAGGCGCTCGTTGTCACGCTGATGAAGACCGATCGAGGGCTCGTCCAGAATATAGAGCACGCCCATGAGACCCGCGCCGATCTGCGTTGCCAAGCGAATACGCTGTGCCTCGCCACCGGAAAGCGTCGCCGAGGCGCGATCGAGTGTCAGATAGTCGAGTCCAACATCGACCAGAAAACGCAGGCGCTCCAGAATTTCCTTGACGATACGGCCGCCGATAAACTGTTGGCGCTCGGTGAGTTCCAGGCCCTCAAAAAACTCGAGCGATTCACGGCACGACAGGCAACAAACTTCGTAAATGGACTTGCCGCCCACGGTGACGGCGAGCATCTCAGGGCGCAAACGAGCGCCGTGGCAGGTCGAGCACGGCTCCTCGCGAATGTACTTCTCCAGGCGCGCCTTGGTGTTCTCGTTCGTCGTCTCGGTATAGCGTTCGTACAGGATGTTGCGAACGCCCGAAAACTTGGTATCCCACTGGCTGCGACGTCCGTCGAGCTTTTGGTAGTCGACCGAGATCTTCGTATCGCCCAGGCCATCCAAGAATGCACGACGCACGCGAGGGGGCAAGTCCTCCCACGGCGTATCGGCGCTCACCTTAAAGTGTTTGCAGACCGCAGCAAAAATCTGCGGATAGTAGTTCGAATTGCCAAACAGGCTACCAAAGACTCCGTCGGCAATGGACTTCGAGGGGTCCTCAATCAGCGCCTCGGCATCAACGGTTTTCTTAAAGCCCAGGCCGTCGCACTCAGGACATGCGCCATAGGGAGCGTTGAACGAAAAATCACGCGGCTGAAGATCGTCAATGGAGTGTCCATGCTCCGGGCACGCCAAGGCCAACGAATACTCCAGCAGTTCGCCCTCGGTCCCCTCGGGAGCATCGCGATCGGGCAGCATGCACACGTTTACATTGCCGTGCGCCAAGGCAGTCGCCTGTTCAACAGACTCGGCGATACGGCCCAGAGAATTCTCACGGATCACGATGCGATCGACTACGACCTCGATATCGTGCTTGAATTTCTTATCCAGATCGATCGGATCGTCGAACGAGCGCACTTCACCGTCGACACGCACGCGGCTAAAGCCCTCGGCGCGAAGGTCCTCAAACAGTTTGGTGTACTCGCCTTTTCGCCCGCGCACCACCGGTGCCAGCACAAACGCGCGGCGGCCCTCCCCCGCCGCCAAGACCTTGTCGGCAACCTGGTCGGTCGTCTGGCGCTCAATGACGCGGCCGCATTCGGGACAGTGCGGGGTGCCCACACGGGCGAACAGCAGGCGCAGATAGTCATAAATCTCGGTTACGGTGCCAACCGTAGAGCGAGGGTTTTTAGACGTCGTCTTTTGGTCGATCGACACCGCCGGCGAAAGGCCGTCGATTGAATCCAAGTCGGGTTTGTCCATCTGGCCCAAGAACTGGCGCGCATAGCTCGAAAGACTCTCGACGTATCGACGCTGGCCCTCGGCATAGATAGTGTCAAATGCCAGCGAACTCTTGCCCGAGCCAGAAAGACCGGTAATGACCACGAGTTGGTCACGCGGAATGGAAACATCGATATCACGGAGGTTGTGCTCACGAGCGCCGCGAATAACGATAGAAGAATCAGACATGGAAGCTCCTTGCCTCCTATTGCATCGAATCATACTGTCGATGAGTTTAGCGCACTCGACGCGCACAGATGTTCGTAATACAAGATTCGCAGACCTTTAGCTTTGCGTATCGGGCGCTTTGTTTCTCGAAATGCCGTGGAAAGGTTACAGTAATCTAATACTGAACTTAATTTGCCGTAACAGAGGAACGTCCATGACCGAAGATATCCCCCTTGAAATCACTTCGAGCGACATGGCCAATCTGCCCATATTCATCGCCGTCCTTATCGTGGCCATCGTCGTGGTGCGCGTACATTTTTCAATCAAACACAATGAAAAGCCGCCCATTGCCCGCGTCTTTTGGTGCGCGACGCTCCTCATCCCGCTCGGCATGGTAGCTGCATGGATTACGAATCAATTGCTCGTAAATGAGGACAATTCCCTATGGGTCCTTTCTTATTCGGCGCTCGGTGCTACCGCCGTCATACTTCTTGTCGAGCCCTTGGTTTCGGGACTTATCGACCAAACCGATCTTGCGACGGGAACGGTTGCCTGTATTTGCCGTGACATCCTTGTCATCGCCGCTGTTTCAGCGCTCTCGTTCGTTTCACTCGAAATTGCCTGTAACGAAACGTTCTATCGCATTCCCGCCAACTCATTCGGGTTTTCCGTCGGGCTGCTCGCGACGGTTCTGCTCTCCCTTTATTTGCTGGGACAGCGTCATGGAGGCGTCATGGCCCTCGTGCCCGTCGCCTGTTGCATCCTTGGCATTGCCGAGCACTTCGTCATAACGTTTAAAGGCGAGGCCATCCTGCCAAGCGATATCTTGGCCCTTGGCACCGCAATGGAAGTGAGCGAGGGATACGAGTTTACCTTTACCGCCGGAATCGTAACCTCTCTAGCCCTGCTGGAGATTTCCCTGGGGCTTCTTTCGCTTATCCGACCGAGAAAGCTCCGTACGCCCACCCATGTCTTCCCCGCAATCGCCGCTAACCTCTGCGCTTTTCTGCTAGTGACCGTTGTGGGGCTCTCGGGCTTTTCCAGCATCGACTTGGAGCAGGCGCTGAATTTTGGATTTGACCGTTGGCAGCCCATCACCACGTATGCGTCTCAGGGTTTTATCACTTCGTTCACCGAAATGGTCAACGAGTTGCCCATTGAGAAGCCCGAAGACTATACGCCCGATGAGGCGCAGAGCATCGAGCAGGAGCTCGCCGCCACCTACGACAGCACGTATGGCTCGAGCGAGCAGCGCGCGGCGGCTGTTGCCCAGTTCAATGAAATCAAGCCGACGATTGTTGCCGTCATGAATGAGAGTTTTAGCGACCTTTCGTGCTTTGAGCAGCTCCAGGCGGCCGGGTACACCGGCCCCGCATTCTACAACTCGCTTCCCGACACACTTGTTCGCAGCACCATGCTCGCTTCGGTCGCCGGTGGCGGAACGGCGAACTCCGAATTCGAATTTTTGACCGGAGCGACAACGGCCTTTGTCGGATTAGGCAAAATCCCCTATCAGCTGTATCAGATGAATGGCGTCAACAGCCTGGCAAAGGACCTTAAAGAGCTTGGGTATACCGCTACCGCTATGCACCCGCAAAACCCCGTCAACTACCATCGAGATAAAATCTATCAGCAGCTGGGCTTTGGAGACTTTCTTTCAATCGGCGATTTCGAAGGTGCGCCCTGTTACCATGCCGGCGTATGCGACTACGCCACCTACGACAAGATACTCGACCTGCTTAGAACCGACGAAGCCCCGCAGTTCATCTTTGACGTCACGATGCAAAATCACGGCGGCTACGACTATGGCACCGTTCCCGCCG
Source organism: uncultured Collinsella sp. (assembly GCA_947001705.1). Lineage (GTDB taxonomy): Bacteria > Actinomycetota > Coriobacteriia > Coriobacteriales > Coriobacteriaceae > Collinsella. The sequence goes on along the minus strand of CAMQHT010000036.1, from coordinate 8,268 downwards.
AAGAGTTGACAAACTATTGGGTCGAGGGAGCCAGCGAGGGCGCCAATAGCGCGCTCAATACCTATCTTACTTGCATCAACGCATCCGACCGGGACCTCGAGTACTTTATCAACGAGCTCCGCAATATCGGCAGACCGGTTGTCCTTGTCTTTTTTGGCGACCATCAGCCGAGCGCCGCAACGGCTCTCAACGACGAGCTGTACCCTCAGGAAGATACGGCAAGCCACGCTTTCCGTATCTATCAGTCGACATATTTTGTCTGGGCTAACTATGAAATCGCCGGCAATACCGAGCTCAACGTCTACGACACCGTCGGGGCAAACGAGGTTGCAGCCATTACCCTTAATAAGATCGGCGCCCCGCTCACCGACTATCAAAAGGCTCTGCTTGCAACAAGGTCAGATGTGCCCACCATCAATGTCGCCGGCTACCTTGGTGCCGACGGGCTGCGCTACGACTTGGAATCTGAAGACAGCCCATACGCCTCGACGATCGACAAGCTGCAGCGCATGCAATACCTCGAGTTCGCCAGCAAAGTTCAGTAAGCCCGCCCATTCGCTTGGACCCATCGTATTGCAAGCACGCTCGGCCCAAATGCATCGTAAATGACTCCCGCTCGCAAACGAGGGTACAATGACGCTCGTGTCACATCACGGGGCCCCGGCCCCAACATATACAAAGGAGTCATACATGGGTTGCGAGCACGCACAGGCCGCCGACGGACAAACGTCGCCGTCGCAATTTGAGGAGAATACGCTGTCCGAGGTCAAACGCGTCATCGCCGTGCTTTCCGGCAAGGGCGGTGTCGGCAAGTCGTTTGTCACCGGTGCCATCGCCACCGAGCTTGCCCGTCACGGCCACAAGGTCGGCGTCCTCGATGCCGACATCACCGGTCCCTCTATCCCCAAGATGTTCGGTATGAGCGGACGCCACGTCCATGCCCTTGGCAACCTCATGCTGCCTGAAATCTCCGAGCACGGCGTCAAGGTCATGAGCTCCAACCTTCTGCTCCAAAACGAGACCGACCCCGTCCTTTGGCGCGGTCCGGTCATCGCAGGCGCCATTAGGCAGTTCTGGAGCGAGACCTCGTGGGGCCCCATCGACTACCTGCTGGTCGACATGCCTCCGGGAACAGGCGACGTCGCGCTCACCGTCTTCCAGTCACTGCCCGTCGACGGCATCGTCATCGTCACGAGCCCGCAGGATCTGGTCTCGATGATCGTCGCCAAGGCGGTCAACATGGCCGAGAAGATGAACGTCCCCATTCTGGGCATCGTCGAAAACATGAGCTATATTGAGTGCCCCGACTGCGGCAAGAAGATCGAGGTCTTTGGCAAGAGCAAGCTCCCCGAGGTCGCAGAGCGCTATAACCTCGACATCTTGGGCACGCTTCCCATCAATCCGTCACTCGCCGAGGCCTGCGATAAGGGCGAGGTCGAGACCGCGCTGCCCGATGGCATGTTGCCCAAGGCAGTCTCTGCCGTCGAGGCTATTACCCCGCACGAGACCGACGAGGCCTAAGTGAACACGAGCGCCTTCTATGACGTCCTGGTAATCGGCGGCGGGGCTTCAGGCCTCGCCGCCGCCATTACGGCCGCACGTGCTGGCAAAAGCGTCTGCATCGTTGAGCGCGATGTCGCCTGCGGCCTTAAGCTCCTTGCGACCGGTAACGGCCGCTGCAACCTCTCCAACGAATCGATTGATCCTCAGCGGTATAACCACCCCGCATTCGTCGAATCTGTCATGGGCCCCCAACCCGAACAAGAGCTTATGGGTTTCTTCTCCTCGCTGGGCATCATGACAACCTCCGAGGAAGGCCGACTGTACCCGCGCTCCCTTCGCGCCGAATCGGTGCGCGACGCGCTTCTCAACGTTTGCGACCGCCTAGGTATCACCTTAATCTGCGGAGCCAACGTTGCCTCGGCGCACAAAGCTTCCGAAGGCTGGACACTCCAAATAGACCGTCCAGCGCGGGCACTCAAGGCAAAAAAGCACGACGACCGAAAATCGGAGCTCCGCTCGCTTCGGAAAGCGCTCGCCGATGTCCCTCGCAAGAACGAGGCCCTGCAGGCACATACCGTAATTATCGCCACGGGTGGCAACCCCACCGGTATCGCCGATACGTTTCGCCTCCCCCTCACTTCGCTGCGCCCCATCCTCTGCCCCGTATCGGCAACGGTCGTCGGCGATCGGGCGGCACTCAAGACGTTGGATGGCCTGCGCGTCCGCGCCCGCTTGACGCTCGCCCGCAATCATAATGAGCTCTGGCACGAAGACGGTGAAGTCCTGTTTCGAACCTTCGGTATCTCGGGCGTCGCTGTCTTCAACCTCTCCCGTCGTATCCAGCACGGCGATACGATCTTGCTCGACGTTTTCCCCGACCTCTCCAAAGACGAGCTGCTCGATATGCTCAACCGGCGCGTTGAGCTGCTCGGCTGCTTTTCGCCCCGCGATCCCCGTTGGCTCGACGGCATGCTCGCCCCGCAACTCTCCCGCGTCGTCTGCACAGCGGTTGAGCAGTGCCATCCAGGCTCCAACGATGTCATCCACCTGGTCTCGATCCTCAAGCACTTTAAGTTGCTCGTCGAGGGAACAGCCGAGGAGCGCTCGGCGCAGGTCACGCGTGGTGGCATATCTGTCGAGAGCATCTCAACACCCAGCCTACGCGCGCGCAGCGTTGTCGACGCCCCGCTTTACGTCTGCGGCGAAGCGCTCGACATCGACGCCGATTGCGGAGGCTTTAACCTTGCGTGGGCATGGCTCTCGGGCATTCGCGCTGCAAGCAGCCTGTAGCCGCGCAGTCTATAATCAAAAACGCATTCGGGCCGTCTGGGATACCGGACGGCCTCTTTCTTGCCTCTAAGGAGACCTCGATGATCGAAATCACCCAAGTCAACGCTTCGCTCGATGAAGTCGGCGATGAAAATGCCTGCCTCATTGTTGGCAAGCGAGTCGCCAAGCGCGTCCTACGTTGCAAGGACTCCGAGATCAAGTCCATCGAGCTCCACCGCAAGTCAATCGACGCTCGCAAAAAACGAGACGTCCATTTTATCCTGAGCTTTCGTGTTGAGCTGACCAGTCCCCACCTCGAGCGAGAAGCGGTCGACAGCGTTTCCGAACGTGACCGCTCGCGCGTACGCGCGATAGAAGACGATGGGTCTTCATTCCCCTCCCCCGTCTCCGACGCACCTCAAGAATGCCCTGTCGTTGTCGGCGCCGGATGCGCTGGCCTTTTCGCTGCGCTCACCCTTGCCGAAGCGGGTCTTAAGCCCTTGCTCATCGAGCGCGGCGACCCAGCATTTCGCCGCTCGCATGCGATCAATCTCTTTCTAAAGGAGCGCATCCTCGACCCCGAGAGCAATATCCAGTTTGGCCTGGGCGGCGCGGGGACCTTCTCGGACGGCAAGCTCAATACGGGAACCAAAAATCCCGCCCATCGCCTTATCCTCGAAACCTTCGTCGAGGCGGGCGCGCCCCGCGATATTCTGTGGGATGCCAAGCCGCACATTGGCTCTGACATCCTTCCCACGGTTGTCACCGCTATATCCCAGCGCATCGAGCAGCTCGGAGGTGTCGTCCGTTATCGAACAAAGCTCGTCGACATTCGCATCGACGCGTCTGGCGCCATCACCGGTATCGATGTCCAATCGTCCCAAGACGCCGCTTACGAGCCAATTGAGACAAAGCACCTCATCCTCGCCTGCGGGCATTCTGCTCGCGATATTTTTGAGCTCCTTAAGGACCACAACGTGGCCCTCGCACAAAAGACCTTTGCCATGGGCGTTCGCATCGAGCATCCGCAGCGCGACATCGACCGAGCCCAATATGGAGCCTTGGCGGGACATCCTGCCCTCGGAGCAGCCCCCTACAAGCTCGTCGCCCATCTTCCCAACGGCCGCAGCGTGTTCTCGTTTTGCATGTGCCCCGGCGGACAGGTTGTCGCCGCCTCTTCCGAGCAGGGCCACCTGTGCGTCAACGGCGCTAGCCTCAATGCCCGCGACGGACGCAACGCAAATGCCGCCTTGCTCGTAAACGTCACGCCTGAGGACCTTCCCAACGATGACCCGCTCGCCGGCATCGAGCTCCAGCGTGCCTGCGAGGCGGCCGCCTATCGCCTGGGCGGTTCCAACTGGAACGCACCGGCACAACTCGTCGGAGATTTCCTCGCAGGACGCGCCAGCAAGGCGCCCGGAAAGGTAAAGCCCACCTATCCGCTCGGTGTGACCTGGACGGCAATTGACGAAGCCCTGCCGCAGCATATCGTCGAGTCGCTCCGCCTGGGACTTCCCCTACTCGGAAAAAAGCTACGAGGCTACGACCGTCCCGATGCCGTTCTTACCGGCGTGGAGACTCGTTCGAGCTCACCTGTCACTGTCACCCGAGACCGAACGTGCCATGCCGTGTCGACCCCGGGCCTCTACCCTTGTGGTGAGGGAGCTGGATATGCTGGCGGCATCATGAGCGCGGCCACCGACGGCATCCGTTGTGCCGAAGCCCTGATCGCGGACCTCTAACGCACGAATTCCAGCGCGCAAAAGACACAGGCCCCGAGCTCCACAGGGAACTCGGGGCCTGTTCGCTATTTCTTAAACCGTGTACCCTGGCGTTTTCTGCCCGATGCGAACGTGGAACCCTTGCGGGCCTGCGAACGTAAGCGCTCGATCGTCTCGTCCTCAGACGCACCCTCGAGCATCGCCCGAATCTGAACGACGGCATCGCGCAGGCGCGCCGCCTCCTCAAAGTCCATGGCGGCAGAAGCGTTACGCATATCCTCTTCCATGGTTTCGACAATCCGCACAAGCTCGTCATGCGGCAGTTCTTCCAACTGCTCCGCAAGTGCCTGCTCGGGCGCCACCGTTTCCGGCACGCCGCCCTCGCCCGACTCATCGGGCGTATAGAATGCACCATGGCCAAGAGAGTCGCCCTTCGAGCGTCCCTTGGAACCCACGGTTTTTTCGGCCTCGGCAATAAAACTCGAAATGTCGTTAATGGCCTTGCGGACCGTCTGGGGCACAATGCCATGCTCTTCGTTATATGCCATCTGAATCTCGCGACGGCGCTGCGTCTCCTCGATGGCTTCTTTCATCGAATCGGTCACAACGTCTGCATACATGATGACCTCGCCGTCGGCATTACGGGCCGCACGGCCAATCGTCTGAATCAACGAACGACGGTTGCGCAAGAAGCCTTCCTTGTCAGCGTCGAGAATTGCCACCAGCGAGACCTCGGGAAGGTCTAGACCCTCGCGGAGCAGGTTGATGCCAACGAGAACATCGATCTTTCCCTCGCGCAACGTTCGCAGGATCTCGACACGGTCCATCGTCGCTGTATCGGAGTGCATGTAGTTGACCTTAATGCCGGCATCAAGCAGATGGTCGGTCAGGTCCTCGGCCATGCGCTTGGTGAGCGTGGTCACCAGCACGCGCTCCTTGCGGGCCACGCGCTCGCGAATCTCGTCCTCAAGATCGTCAATCTGACCTCGGACAGGACGAACGTCGATCTTGGGATCAAGCAGGCCGGTCGGACGAATGATCTGCTCAACGTCGTTTTGACTCACGCGCAACTCATAGTCGCCCGGCGTAGCCGAGACGTAGATGAACTGGGGAATCCTCGCCTCAAACTCATCAAAACGAAGCGGGCGGTTATCGAGTGCCGAAGGCAGACGAAAACCATGCTCCACCAGCGTGACCTTACGCGAGCGGTCGCCTTCGTGCATGCCGCGGATCTGCGGCACCGTTACATGGCTCTCATCGATGATGCAGAGCATATCCTTGGGAAAGTAATCAATCAGGGTAAACGGCGGCTCACCCGGCTTGCGACCGTCCAGATGACGCGAGTAGTTCTCGATGCCGTTGCAAAAGCCCATCGTCTCGAGCATCTCAAGATCATAGTCGGTGCGCTGCTGCAGACGCTGTGCCTCGAGCAGCTTATCAGTCGCCTTGAGCTCGGCCACACGCTTCTCGCACTCTTCACTGATTGATTTCAGAGCCGCTTTGACCTTCGGCTTCTCAGTCACGTAGTGCGAGGCCGGCCACACGGGAATGGCCTCGTACTCACGCAGCATCTCTCCGGTGACCTCGTCAATCTCGGCAATCAGCTCGACCTCGTCGCCAAAGAACTCAAACCGCAACGGATGCTCGGCATAGGGCGGATACACGTCGACAACATCGCCGCGCACGCGGAACGTGCCGCGTGCCAGGTCATAGTCATTGCGATCATATTGAATGTCGATAAGTGCATGGATAAAGTCATCGCGCTCGAGCGGCACCTTCTTGTCGACGTTCGGAGCTAGGCCCGCATAGTCCTCGGGAGAGCCAATGCCATAGATACACGAGACCGATGCGACGACGATCACATCGCGTCGAGATAGCAGTGATGCAGTCGCCTGATGTCGCAGCATCTCGACCTCTTCGTTAATCGAGGAATCCTTCTCGATATACGTATCGCTTTGCGGCACATACGCTTCGGGTTGATAGTAATCGTAGTACGACACAAAATAGACCACGGCGTTGTCAGGGAAGAATTCCTTGAGCTCGCTCGCGAGCTGAGCGGCAAGCGTTTTATTGGGAGCCATAACCAGCGTCGGCTTCCCCAGGGCCTCAATAGTCTTAGCCATCGTGAAGGTCTTGCCCGAACCAGTCACGCCCTGCAAAACCTGATAGCGATCTCCATCCCTCACGCCCTGCACAAGCGACTCAATGGCCTTAGGCTGGGAACCAGCGGGCTCGTATGGAGACACGACCTTAAACGGCACCTCGGAGCCCTCAACGCCAAAACGTTTAAGCTCTCCTCCAACACGCTCAACTTCAAATTCCGCCATGGATACTCCTAACTCATATATCTGCAGTATACGCAGGCGGCAGGCATAGTCCTATACGAACCGATCGGGATAGAGGGTCTTGTAGCGAACCCAGGCATTATTGACACGAATCAGATACGCCTGCGTCTCGGGAAAGGTGATTGCATTATGAAGCGACGTGCTCTGCTGCGCCCATCCGTCGACATTGCCCATGCCGGCGTTATAGGCGGCAATGGCACTGTCAGTCGACCCGTTAAAATACGTTAGAAGATACGAAAGATACGCACAGCCAAACTCGATGTTCGTAGCGGGATCGTTAAGGCTGTCGGCTGAATACTCGCTACCATCGACAAGACCCTTGGCAATCATATCCTGGGCAGTCTCGGGCATCAGCTGCATCAAGCCCTGTGCGCCTTGATTCGACTCGGCCTCGGGATCCCAATTCGATTCCGACTTTATGACGGCACACACCAGATACGGATCAAGATTGTGCGAAATGCTCGATTGCTTTACGTACGCCTCGTAGTCAATCGGATACAGCGGCTTAAAGAAAGCAGCAGGGGCACACGAGTAGACGAGCGAAATAAGGCCGAAGACGAACACAACGGCAAGTGGCGCCACGCGATACCACGTAAAGAAACGTGCCTTAGGCATCGGCCTCCTCCTTATCCGGAGTATCTATAAACCCGTGGCATGCAAGCCATGAGTCAAGCTGCTCAAAGAGCGAATTATCGCCTGCGGCATTATCAATCACCGTAGTAGCGAGATTGCACAGCGCAGACTCATCGGGCTGACAAGCAGAACGGGCATCGAAATCAGATGGCTCCATGCCACGTTGAATAGCGCGCTCGCGACGAACTGACAAAGGGGCGCTGATGACCAGAATTTCATCAGCCAAGCCAAATGCATCCTCAAAACCAGTCGGAGCAGAAACCTCGACCACCGCAAAGGGATAACGGGGAGATGAAACCGTACAACAAACCGGATCGAGAATCCTAAGCGAAAGCTGTTCAATCAGAACGGGATGCACGATGCCATTGAGCCGTGCGACCGAATCAGGAGAAGCGAAAGCTCGAGAAGCGAGGATGCTGCGGCGAATGCCGCCTTCCTCATCCAAAATGTCCCAACCGAATTCATCCGCGAGAGTATTGACGATATCAGAGCCCGGCACATACAGAGATTTTGCAAGCTCATCCAGATCGATAAGCATAGCGCCACAAGATTCGAAATAGCGGCAGGCTGTCGACTTACCCGAAGCAATATTGCCCAAGACAAATACGGTAAACATCAAGCCCTCCCTAACGCCAATGCGAGTAATTATCGCTCAAATACACTAGAAGGACTCAAAATACAGCCAAAGAGTAAGAGCGCATACGGGGGAGCTAGGTCCCAAAGCACAACGTGTATACAACGCAAAAAGGGGGAGGCCGCGAGGCCTCCCCCTTCTCAGTTTAAGCGTACGGCTCGGT
>CAMQHT010000035.1 GCA_947001705.1 uncultured Collinsella sp. | reverse complement strand
ACTGCGGGAATGGCCTATTTGCTCAATGTGTTCGGCTGAGATCGGAAATCAACCACTTTAAATGCACTAATATTGGAGACGCGATGTCTTGCTCTTACGGGTCTCAAACAGAATGGGGCAGCGATGGCTCAACCCAAGATTCTTCTCACACGCATCGACGACCGTTTCATTTACGGACAAGACGTTGAGCTGTGGAACGAAGCCGTGGGTTCCAACCTTGTCTTGATCGTCAACGACGAGATTGCGGCGGATTCGCGCAAGTGGGCGCCTATGAGGGTCGCGGCGCCAGAAGGCGTGTGGACACGGTTTTTCTCGGTGCAAAGGACCATCGACATCATTCATACCGCAACGCCGCGTCAATGGATTCTGATCATGGTGGCCTCACCCGTCGATGCGCTCGCGCTGGTTAAGGGCGGTGTGCCGATCACCAAGATCAGCATTGGCCATATGCAGGCAGGGGAGGGCATGCGTCCCGCAACGCCCGCGGTTGCCGTGAGCGACACAGACGTCGCTGCCTTCAAAGAGCTGCAAGCGCTCGGCATAGAGCTAGAAATCCGCTACCTCCCCAGTTCCGCCCCCGACCCCATCGGCAATCTGTTCAACTAATCCTTGGGGACGGAGGAAAACGGATCATTTTGCCCTTGCGAGGGACGCGTGCGATGTCGCCTGTCAAAAACTATGCCCATTTACTACGTTTGATCGGCTATCGCCGAGCATGTCGAATTTGAGAAAAACAAAACCGCAGGTAGACGGCTCGCGAATTAAACAAAAACTGGTGCATGGTCGAGCATCCCGGGCTAAACGTAGTAAATGGACATAGTTTTGATATGTCACCCATACAGTCACAGCGAAAATGAGCCCAAAAGATGAAAAAACGCCCGTCGGCGGTGGTGCCGGCGGGCGCTGCTGTGCGATATGTTGTGTTATGGGCTTAGTGCCTCATAAAGTGATATTCGATCACATTGCTGTAGGGGTGACCCGGGCCCACAATGCCCTGCGGGAACAGCGGCTGGTGCGGCGTGTCGGGGTACATCTCGGCCTCGAGGGCAAAGCCGGCGCCCCAGCCATAGTTGGCGTCGTCCTTGGCATGCTCGTCGCCCAGCCAGTTACCGGTGTAGAGCTGCACGCCCGGGGCGGTGGTGTAGTAGTCAAGCTCGCGGCCGGTCCACATCTCCTCGACGTGCATCGCACGGCGCAGATTACGGCCGTACTGATAGCCATCGATGCACAGGCAGTGATCGTAGCCGCGTGCCTGCTTAATCTGCGGATCGTCGGCCTCCATGCCGGGAGCGACGGGGCGCAGCTCGCCAAAGTCAAACGGCGTGCCCTCGACCGGGGCGATCTCGCCGGTAGGAATGTTCTGCTCGTTAATAGGCAGGTAGTGGGCGGCGTTAGCAACAAAGAAGTGCTCACAGTCCATGCCGGCGTTATGGCCGGCAAGGTTAAAGTACGTGTGGTTGGTCATGGACACATAAGTGGCGCGATCGCTCTCGCAGCCATACTCGATACGGAAACGTCCGGTGCGCGTCACGGTAAACACGGCCGTAAAGGTGCGGTTGCCGGGGAGACCCAGCTCGCCATCCTCAAGCGAGGTGGTCATGCACACGGCATTGTGGATCTCGTCGAGTTCAACATCCCATACACGCTTGTGCAGACCATGTTCAAGATCGCTGTGCAGGTTGTTGACGCCTTCGTTGGCCGGCATATGCCAGTCCGTGCCGTCGATGGTGATCGTGGCACTCGCAGTGCGGTTGGCCACGGGGCCGATGGTCGCGCCAAAGCAGGCGGGGTTGTCAAAGTAATCCTCGAGCTTATCGAAGCCCAACACCACATCGCGCACGTTGCCGGGAATGTCGGGTACATCGATACCCAGCACGGTGGCGCCATAGTCCATAATGCGAACGCAGATCTCGGGCCCGTTGAGGGTGTAACGATGAACGGGGGTACCGCACGGCGCGGTGCCGAAAAGCTCGGAAGTGATCATTTAGTTCCTAACATCGAGGTATTCCAGACAAACTGTAGCGCGAACAGGCGAGATTATCACTACACCCCACTAAAGCAGGGGTTATTTTTCTCAAAAAAGTGATGATTGGAGCTGTGCAGGCGTTCATTTTTGACGCGCACGAGTCTGATACAATTTGTTCGTTACTGTTTGAATGATATGCGCGCAAAGAACGGCGAGGATTCATCGTGATTAAGGCAGAGCGACAAGATAAGGTTCGGCAGCTGCTCGAGGAACAGGGCACGGTCTCGGTCAAAGAGATTTCGGATGCGCTGGGCGTTTCGGACATGACGATTCGCCGCGACCTCGAGGAACTTGCGAGCCTAGGCGAGATCGAGCGCGTGCACGGCGGCGCCCGCAGTGCGCAGGGTCGTCCCCACGCTATGTTGCGCCATGAGTATTCGCACAGCGAAAAGCGCACCAAGCATGCCGAGGAAAAACTGCAGATCGCACGCCGTGCTGTGGAGCTTATCGAGGAGGGCTCTACTATCTTTTTGGGCACGGGTACCACGGTTGAGCAGATGGCCTCGTTGCTGCCGGCGTTTCGCCTGCGCATCGTGACTAATTCGCTTTCGGTGTTTAACCTGCTCGAGGCGCGCGAGGACTGCGACCTGTGCCTCGTGGGCGGCATGTACCGTCGCCGCACTGCCGCTTTTGTGGGGCCAACGGCCGAGGACACCCTGCGTGCGCTGGGCATCGATGCGGCGTTTATCGGCGCCAACGGTATCTTGGACGGTGACGTATCCACATCCAACATGGACGAGGGCCGTATCCAGCAGCTTGCCTTTAGCAAGGCGGACTCGCGCTATCTGATCGCCGACTCCAGCAAGATCGGCAAGCGCGACTTCTATACCTTCTGTCGCCTGGACAATTTGGATGCCGTGGTGTGCGAGCCGGGTATTACCGATGCGGATCGCGCCGCCATCGAGGAGCACACGCAGGTCATCTGCTAGCTAGCGCTGTGGGCGATACGTTTGCCCTGCCGTGGCGAGGGATTGGCGTGTCAACGCAACGCGACATGACGCGCAAATGTGCTCGGGCCAATTATTCGGCTTGCGGGCTAGACCAGGCGGGCATAGTCCTGTGACTGGTGAAAGACGTGGGCGATATAGATCGTTTCGCGCTCAAACTTGTAAAGGCACACGTAGTTGTTGACGGGAAACGATCGGTAATTGCGTGCCGCCAGCTCTTGCATGTGCGAGAGGGGACGTAAAAGAGGCTGCTCGCGAAGCAGGTCAAGCTGATATTCAAACTCAGCGACAAAATTGCCTGCTGCACGCGGATTCTTGAGGATTTGAGCAAGGTATCCGACAATACTCTCGTACTCATATCGCGCACTTTTGAGGATTACGACGTTATAGGTCATATTTGTCTCGTATTGAAGCCGCGAAGGATTCGTAGTCGCTGTAGTCGCCTTGCGATATTTCGTCTTCTGCCAACATCATGCGAGACAGCAGTTTTGCCTTGGCGATTTCTTCTTGCATGAGGCGATACTGGTCGCTGCTGATGCAGTGCATGGCCTCGTAGCCGTTCTTAGTTACGGTGACGTCGCGCTCAGACTCAACAAGCGTGGTGAATGCAGCAGTGTCCTTCATATCTCGGACGGGCACACAAACTGACATGGGTACCTCCTTTGCGTTGGGACACAATTGTACCACGATATGTCCATGCTGCCGGTGCCGTCGAATCGTCTCAACCTGTAACATCTAGGCGGCCAAAAGCGAGTCAGATGTTACAGATCTAGATATTTCGAACCGGGTGCTCCCGTTCATCTCAATCTGTAACAATTGGGGCCGAAAATCCCTGCTAGATGTTACAGATGGAGACAAATGATTCGCTCGGGCTCACCAAAAACAAAAAAGGCCGCATGCGAACCCGTGGAGGGATTCGCATGCGGCCGACAGGGGGTATGCGGCGGAAACTAGGCCATAAGCAGGCCGGTCTCTGCGACGTTCTTGTACCAGTACGCGCTCGCCTTGGGATAGCGCTTCTGGGTCTCAAAGTCGATGTAGAACAGGCCGTAGCGCTTGTTATAGCCGTTGGTCCAGGAGAACTGGTCCTGCAGCGACCACACGAAGTAGCCGTCGACGTTCACGCCGCCGTCGATTGCCTTGAGGATCCACGCGAGATGCTGACGCATGTAGTCGATACGAGGGGCGTCGTCGATAAAGCCGTCCTCGAAGTCGTCCTTATAGCCCATGCCGTTCTCGGTGATGTAGATCTTCTTGTAGTTGGGGTAATCGTTCTTAATGCGGAGCAGCAGGTCGTAGAGGCCCTCGGGATAGATGATCCAGTCCCAATCGGTGGTGGGTACGCCTTCGCGTACGCATGACTCGCCCACGCCCTTGAGGAACCAGCGCGAGGAGCCCTTGTCGCCGGTGCCATTGTGGTTGATGTCGTTTTCGCCCTCGGCGGCACGCAGGAACTGGCACTTGTAGGTGTTGACGCCCAGGCAATCGTTGTAGGGGAGCGCGGCGGTCAGCGCGGCGATGTCCTCGTCGCGGACGTCGAGCTCGCCGCCGGCGATATGGGCCAGCTTGGTCGCGGCTTCCATGGTGTCGGCTGCATAGTGGCCGCGGAAGGTGGCGTCGAGTACCCAGCGGTTGTTGATGACGTCGGCCATGCGAGCTGCCTCGCAATCGGCGGCGTTGTTGGGGTCGAGGGGATACTTGGGCTCCAGGTTCTGGACAATGCCGATCTCGCCCTCAAAGCCGCCCTCGTGGAAGGCGACGACGGCCTTGGCATGGGCCACCATCATGTTGTGCATGAGCTGGAAGGCCTTATCCAGGCGATACTTCTCGCCGTGCGGCCAGTTGCCGACGATAAAGCTGCCCTCGGCGGTCGCGGGGATCTCGTTAAAGGTAAACCAGTGCTTGACCTCGGTGAATTCGGCAAAGCAGAACTTGGCGTACTCGACAAAGGCGTCGATCGTCGTGCGCGTCAGGAAGCCCTCGCCGCCGTTCTGGTAAAAGGCCTCGGGCGTATCGAAGTGATCGAGCGTGACATAGGGGATAACGCCGGCTTTATTGCAGGTGGCGAAAAGCTCGTGATAGAAGGCGACACCCTCGGGGTTGATCTCGCCAGTACCGTTGGGGAAGATGCGGCTCCAAGCGATGGAGACGCGGATACCGTTGATGCCGAAGCGCTGGCACAGGTCGATATCGACCGGGTACTTGTTGTAGAAATCGCTTGCGGGATCGGGGGAGAAGCGACCCTGAGCTGCCAGGAAATCGTCCCAGGGCACTTTGCCCTTGCCGTGCGTGCGGGTCTCGCCCTCAACCTGGTAAGCGGCGGTGGCGCCGCCAAACACAAAGCCGTCGGGGAACTGCATGGGGTTGGTCATGAGTCATCCTTTCTGTGGGATACGAATAGGGAGAGGTGCCCGAACTGGGGATCCGGGCACCAACAGAGGGAGGAACTAGTCGAGGTTCTCGCGGAGCCACTTGATGGCGCCGGCGGGGTCGCGGGTAAGGTCGATATATTCCTTACCGCGCGGAGCGAGCAGCTTAATGCCCAGGCGATCGGTGTCGGCCTTCATGTCGTTGTAGTAGCTACGAACCTGCGGGGCGAGCACGATAACGTCGTACTGATCCATGATGGCAGTGTGCTGGCCATAGGCGCCTGCGGAGGAAGCGATGTTCTCTCCGGTCTGTGCGGCACCTTCCTTGATGGCGTTGGCAAGCATGGCAGAGGTGCCGGCGCCGGCGCACAGGACGAGGACCTTCAGGCCATCGACGTCCTTCTTAGCGGATACGTCGGCGGCGGGCTCGGGCTGATCGGCGACAGGCTTGCTGTCGGCGGCAGCGGCGGTCGGCTCGACGGAAGCGGCGGTCTGCTCGACAGCGGGCGCAGGGGCGTTGGCGGCGATGGAAGCGGCACCATCGGACTCAAGACCCAGCTCGGCGGCGCGCTCGGCCTCCTGGTCGCAGAGCAGCTTATCGTATGCCTTCAAGAACGGCAGGTAGATGATGGCGTCCAGCAAGATGATGATCGCGACAAATACCAGGGCGATAAGCTGGAAGTTCGTGGTGATGAAGATGCCGATGGGGGCAGGGGTAGCCCAAGGCACCACGAAGGAGAAGCCGTTCATGCCCACGTTGTCGATAAAGAACTTGGCAACACTCACGTTGACGCAGCCGGCGGCAACAAAGGGGATGAGCATGTAGGGGTTAAGGATCATCGGAGCGCCAAAGAGCAGCGGTTCGTTGACGGCGAAGGCAACAGGAACAATCGAGGCCTTACCGACAGCTTTGAGCTGCTTGGACTTCATAAAGAGAATCAGCAGAAGCGGCACGATGAACGTGGCGCCGGTACCGCCGAACTCACCCACGAGCGACATGTTAAAGGTGAGGGAGTGGGCGGGGTGGCCACCGGCCAGCAGAACCTGCAGGTTCTCGGCCTGGTTGGCAAGACGGATGGGGTCGATGCCCGGCTGGACGATCGAGGGACCGTGGACGCCGATGAACCAGAAGAACGCGGTTGCTGCCTGGATAAGGATAAGGCCAGGATAGGTTTCTGCAGCGGTAAAGAGCGGGGAGAGCAGTTTGATAAGCAGCTCGGAGAACGGAACGCCCATGAGGTTGCGCACGACGACATCGATGATGCCGCAGATGATGACGGCACCGCCAAAGGGGATGATGTCGCGGAAGTTCTGAGCGATGGCGCCCGGGACCTCTTTGGGCAGCTTAATGGTCAGATCGCGCGAGACGCAGAACTTATAGACCCAAACGGTAATGAACGCGGCGATATAGGCCGAGAACAGACCGCGCGTACCCATGCTGGTGCAGTCGAAGACCGAAAGCTCGGAGCCGTTGAACTTGGTGGTGAACTGCGTAACAGCTAGCAAAAGCA
Source organism: uncultured Collinsella sp. (assembly GCA_947001705.1). GTDB lineage: Bacteria > Actinomycetota > Coriobacteriia > Coriobacteriales > Coriobacteriaceae > Collinsella. Next base: position 17,197 of record CAMQHT010000035.1, on the reverse strand, counting down.
TGCTGCACTGGGCGGCAACCATGGTGGAGCCGTCGTTGAGCACCTTGCCGGCGGGCATGCGACGGTTCATGGAAGCCGTGAAGTTCTTGGCAGTGGTGCCGGCAACCATGATGCCCATGACGCCCATGGTGAAGTTGTAGAGCTTGTTGCACCAGTCGATGAGCGGCTGGGGCAGCGTGACGCCGACTACGCCGGGAAGGGTGGCAATGAGCAGAAAGATCGAAGAGGTGAGGACAATGGGCATGCACCCAAGGAATCCGTCCTTGATGGCCTGGAGGTATATGTTCCTCGAGATCTTCTCAAAGAACGGTTGATGCTTTTCGAGCATCTTTACGATGGCGTCCATAGAGCTCCTTTGCTACTTGATGCGCGATGCATGTGGATGGAACTGGTCGTCGATGGATGGTCAGGACTGCCCGGAAACCTTCCTGCTTAAGGAAGGCATTGCGAAATGACAACGTTGTCATTTCGTTAATGACAACGTAAGACATTTTTGGAAGAGCAACAAGGATATACGGGTGAGTGGTCGATATTGTTCGGTAAACGGTTGATTTATCAGTCAGGCAGGTAGTGTATGCTAGAACGCAAAAACAAGCGATGTAAAACCGACTGGAGAAGCAGTGGCAACGATGGACAAGAAAAATGTCTCAATGAATGATGTGGCGATTGCCGCTGGTGTTTCTCTCAAGACGGTTTCGCGCGTGATCAACGAGCCCGATAGCGTGCGAGAGTCGACACGCGATAAGGTCCATGCGGCCATGGAGGCGCTCGGGTTTCGAGCCAACTTTGCCGCGCGTTCGCTCAAGTTGGGCCGTTACGGGTGCATCGGCGTCGTGCTGTTCCACTTGTCGGGCGGTGCCGTGGACATGATCGACGGTATCGCCGATGCCGCCGAAGAGCGAGGCTTTGCTCTTACGATGATCAAAAAGCGGGCGGGGGAGAAGATGACCCTTGCCGAAGCGGCGCGTAGGATGTCGCAGCTCCCCGTCGACGGCATGATTTTCAACCTGCGCCAGATGGTCGATGACTTTGATACCTTTGAGGCGCCGAAAGACCTCAAGACGGTGATTATCACACCGATGGAACATCCTACCTGCTCCACCGTCAGTGACGACCAAGAGAGCGGCGCGCGCATGGCGTGCGAGTACTTCTTGGATCATGGTCACAAGAACGTGTATTTCGTTTCGGGTAAGAAAGAGTCGCTGTCGAGCCAGTGCCGTATGAAAGGTTGGCGAGCGGCACTCGAGGCACGTGGCATTGAGCCGCCTGAACCTCTGCAAGGCGATTGGAATGCGGATAGTGGCTACGCCGCGGGCCTTGTGCTTGCCGATAAACCCGATTGCACGGCGGTCCTCGCTGCTAACGACTGCATGGCAAACGGCGTGATGATGGCTCTACGTGACAAAGGGCTCAATGTGCCCGACGACGTGTCCGTGATCGGTTTCGACGATGAGCTCTACAAGACGATTCCCAACTCGATTCTGACGTCGGTGAAGTTTCGCCACCGCGAGCTGGGCATCCGTGCGCTTAACGAGGTCGTCGCAGGTCTGGAAGCCCCGAGCTCCAGAAGCCGTACGCTCGTCTCGGGTGTGTTGGTCGAGCGCGCGAGCGTGCGGGATTTGCGGGCGTAGACGTGCTCGGCCTGCTCGTCTAAGTCTGTAACAGGTGGGACCCGAAAACTCGGCTAGATGTTACAGATTGAGATGAACAGGAGGACGGGTGCGGTCTAAACAAAATGGCCCGCGCATCACACATCGATGCACGGGCCATTTATTGTCTGCGAGCGGCAGGTGGTGTCAGCGTCTTATGCCTCGAGGTTTTCCTCGATCCAGGCGACGGCACCCTTGGGATCCTTAGTGAGGTCGATGTACTGTTTGCCCTTGGGCGACAGCAGCGTGATGCCCAAGCGGTCGGTGTCGGCCTTCATCTCGTTGTAATAGGTGCGAACCTGCGGAGCCAGGACGATGACGTTGTACTGGTCCATGATGGCGTAGTGACTGCCGTAGGCACCGGCGTTGGCGGTAATGTCGATGCCCAGCTCGTCGGCGCCTTCCTTAAGCGCGTTGGCGAGCAGTGCAGAGGTGCCGGCGCCAGCGCACAGAACCAGAACCCTCAGATCCTTGCCCTTAAGGGCGGACGGAGCTGCGGAGGCCTCAGTGGCAGAAGCGGTCTCGACAACAGGAGCCTCAACGGCGGGGGCGTCAGCGGTCTTGACGGTCTTGGTCTCCTCGGCCTCTTCTTCGGCCAGGGTCTCGGCCTCCTGCTTGCACAGGACGTTGTCGTAGGCCTTGCAGAACGGGTAGTAGATCAAGAAGTCAACGACCAGCAGGACGACAACCAGGACCAGAGAGATCGGCTGGAAGTTGGTGTCGATGAAGGTGCCGATCGGTCCGGGGAGTGCCCACGGCATGGCATAGATAAAGCCGTTCATGCCCAAAAAGTCGATGAAGAACTTACCAATGAGGACGTTGGCCACGGGGGCAAACAGGAACGGGATCAGGAAGTACGGGTTGAGGATGATGGGCGCGGCGAACAGCAGCGGCTCGTTGACGGCGAACATCACGGGTACGACAGAGGCTTTGCCGACGGCCTTGAGCTGCTTGGAGCGCATAAAGAGCAGGAAGATGATCGGGACAATGAACGTGGCGCCGGTGCCGCCGAGTTCGCCGATGTAGTTACCGAAGTTCTCGGTCAGGGCGAGGGCGGGGTGACCGCCGGCCTGCAGCGTGGCGAGGTTGGTGGTGATGTTGCCAAACAGCGCGGCGTTGAGGGCAGGCTTAACGACCGAGGGGCCGTGGATGCCCATGAACCAGAACAGCGGGATCATGAACCAGATGAGGGCGAGGCCGGCGTAGGAATCGGCAGCGGCGAACAGCGGGCTCACCAGCGTGGAGATGACGTTGGCAAACGGGACGGCCAAGCAGGTGCGGCAGATAACGTCGATGACGGCGACAAACAGGATGGAGAAGCTGAAGGCGAAGATGTCGCGGAAGTTCTGGGCGATGGCGCCGGGGACTTCTTTGGGCAGCTTGATGGTGATGTCTCGCTTAATGCAGAAGGCATAGATGTTGACCGTGGCAAATGCGGCGACAAAGGAGCTCAGCAGGCCCTTGGTGCCCATGTTGTCGGTAAAGAACACCGAGACATCGGCGCCGTCGATCTTGGCACTCGTCTGGGTAACGGCCAAGATGAGCATAGCGCACATGGCGGCGACCATGGTGCTCGTGGCGTTGATGGCCTTGCCGGCAGGCATGCGGCGGTTCTTGGAGCCGGTCAGCGCGCTTGCGGTGGTGCCGGCGACCATGATGCCCACGACGCCCATCGTGAAGTTGTAAACCTTGTTGCAGAAGTTCACGACGTCGACGTTCCACCAGTCGGGCAGCGTAAAGCCGCCGACCGTGGCGACAACGCCCGGCAGGGTCGAAATAAGCAGGAAGACAGAAGAAGACAGGATGATGGGCATTGCTGCCAAAAAGCCGTCTTTAATGGCCTGAAGGTAGATGTTCTTAGAGACCTTGTCGAAGTACGGCTGACCTTTCTCCAAGAACTTAACGATCGATTCCATAGTTCACGCTCCTCTTTGCATGAAATCTTAATGGCATGGACATTGAAAACCTATATGGTCTCCCGCTTGCTAAAAGCCCGGGTGCAGGCGGGGTCGGTCCCAGGGGGAGAGAGGGGAGCGGCTGGGTTTGTATCGCATGGGGCCGCTCCCCCTCGGGGGAAAGCGAGGCGATGCGCTACTGCGCGTCCGCCATAGTGTCGGCGAGCTCCTTGTACCAGAGTGCCGACTGCTTGATGTAGCGTTTTTGCGTGTCGAAGTCGATGTAGAACAGGCCGTAGCGCTTGTTATAGCCATTGGCCCACGAGAACTGGTCCTGCAGGCTCCAGATAAAGTAGCCCTGGACGTCGACGCCCTCGGTACGCGCCTGGAGCACCTTCTCCATGTGCTGGTCGACAAAGTCGATGCGCTCGGGATCGGCGACGATGCCGTTTGCGTCGGGCTCGGGGTCCTTGTGGCCCAGGCCGTTTTCGGTGATATAGATGACGGGGAGGTTGGGATAGGTGGCGCTGATGTGCTTGAGCGTGTCGTAGAGGCCTTGCGGGTAGATGAGCCAATCCCAGTCGGTGGTGGGGATACCCGGCATATCGACCTGCTGCCCGACGCCCTTAAACTTAAAGCACGAGGTGCCCTTGTCTCCGGTGCCGTTAAAGCTGTTGGTGGACTCGCCATCGTAGGCGGCGATAAACGCCGACTGATAGTAGTTGAGGCCGAACATATCGTTGCGGGGCGCCGCCTTGGCGAGCTCCTCCATGTCGCTGTCCTCAACCGTAAGCGTGGCGTTGTTGGCACGCAGAATCTCGTTGATGAGTGAGAGGGTGCGCGCGGAGTAGTGACCCAGGAAGGCGCCGTCCATGATGAAGTCGGTGTAGAAGGCGTTGTACAGGTCGGCGGCGTGCTGGTCGGCGGGCGAGTCTGTGGCAGGATATGCCGGCGTCAGGACGTTGACCATGCCAATGCGTCCGCCCAGGTGCTCGGTCTCGTCAAGATCCTTATACAGGTTGACGGCGCGGGCGTGGGCAACGAGCTCGTTGTGCTGGCTCTGGATGCCGCTCGTCACATCAAAGTGATGGTTGGGCGGGAAGTTGCCTTGGATGTATTGGGAGTGCGAGAGGCTGATGAGCTCGTTGATGGTGAACCAATTCTTGACCTCGCGGAACTCGCGGAAGCAGAACTCGGCATAGCGCACATAGGCGTCGACGGTCTTGCGGTTGAGCCAGTCGCCCTGGTTGAACAGGGCGGCGGGGGAGTCAAAGTGATGCAGGGACACATAGGGCTCGACGCCATACTTTTTGCAGCAGGCGAACAGCTCGTGGTAGTGCTTAACGCCCTCGGCGAGGGGCTCGGCATCGTCGCCGTTGGGGAAGATGCGGGTCCAGGCGATGGACACACGGATGGCGTTGAGTCCATGCTCGGCAGAAAGGCGGATATCCTCCTCGTAGCGGTTGTAGAAATCACTGGCCGGGTCGGGCAAAAAGCGACCCTGGGCGACAAGGTAATCGTCCCACATGGTCTTACCCTTGCCTGCCACCTTCGTGGAACCTTCCGTTTGGTACGCGGCGGTTGCGGCGCCCCAAACAAAGCCCTTCGGCAGCTGCTGTACGCGGTTTAGCAAAGACATATGCATACACCCTCTCGTCTCGCTGTTCGATATTGTGCGTTTGCGCTCAGGAGGCTCCCTGGTTAGCGTTCAGCGGTGAAAAAGCCCGATAAACACTATCTTAAAATGATTAGAACCAAAATGAGCACGTGAACATTTGACAATGAGCACGTTAACATCCGGCTGGGATGTATAGAAACAAAACAACTTCAAACAGCCGCGAACGGTTGTATTTGTTCGGTAAGCGGTTTTGATTGACAGAAGTTTTCATGTTGTGGTATATGGCTCGGGTATCATGAGCACGTTATCAATGTATGTACGATGCGCCATGGGCGCGGGGAATAGTTGGGAAGCAGGTTAGCGTGGAAGGCATGGCTCAGCAAACAAGGAATGGTCATTCGGCGAGCGCGGCAGAGGTTGCGGCGCTCGCTGGCGTGAGCCGCCAGACTGTGTCTCGCGTGGTCAACGGTATGCCTAACGTGACGGAAAAGACGCGCAAGCGTGTGCTGGCCGCCATGGAAGAGCTGGGCTTTCGTCCCAATTTTGCTGGAGCGGCGTTGCGCGGCGGGTCGTATCGTTCTATTGGCCTGTGCATGTACAACATCACACGTGTCGGTAACCTGGCGACGCTCGAGGGTATCATGCAAGCGGCGCGCGAGCACGATTTTGCCGTCACTATGATCGAGATGGGCGGCGACAAGCCCTATACACTTGCCGATGCCTCGCGCCGCATGGTCGAGCGACCCGTCGACGGCATGATTCTCAACATGAACCGCATGGCTCCCGATTTTGAGGAGTTTGTTCCCCAGCCGGGAGTGCGAACGGTCATCCTGTCCATGTATGCGCATCCGCGCTGCACGACGATCGACTCCGACCAGTATGGTTCGTGCGAGCTGTTGACCAATTATCTGCTGGAACATGGTCACTCGAATATGCGGTTTGTGGCGGGTCCGGAAAACTCGATTTCCTCGCGTTTTCGTGAGGCCGGTTGGCGCGATACGCTGGGTCGTGCTCATGTCGATGCCGCTCCGATGCTGCGTGGCGATTGGAGTGCGGACAGTGGGTACGCCATGGGCGAGCGGATTGCGGCCGAGGTGCTTGCCGGCGGGTCGCAGGCGCCGACTGCCGTGCTTGCGGCAAATGACCAGATGGCGCTGGGCGTTATCGCCGCGCTCGAGAACGCGGGCCTGTCCGTGCCCGACGACGTGAGCGTGGTTGGTATCGACGACGCACTCGAGGGACTTGTTCCTCACAATCGGCTGACGACGCTGCGATTTGATTTGCGCGGTGTCGGTAAGCTTGCGTTTGAGGCGGCGATTGGAGAGAGCTCGTCTATCGAGGCGATTCATGTGCCGAGTACGCTGGTCGAACGCTCGACTGTTAGGGACATACGGGGTTAGGTCCTACTCCGTTTGTCTCGATTTGTAACAGGTAGACGGTCAAAAGCGGGCTACGTGTTACAGATTTAGATTCTTCGGAAAGAGTAATCCTGTTCGTCTCAATCTGTAACAGCTAGGACCAAAAAACTCGGCTAGATGTTACAGATCGAGACAAACGGCTCCCGACCAGCCCAAAAACAAAAAGACCGGGGGCGGCGCGCCGTGTGACGTGCCGCCCCCGGCTGAGAAATGGGGACAGGTTGTGTGAGCGGGCAACCCCGCCAGCCACTAGTCCAGACGACGGGTCTGCGCCACGTGCTTGTACCAGTAGGCGCTTGCCTTGGGCGTGCGCTTCTGGGTTTCAAAGTCAACGTAGAAGAAGCCGTAACGCTTGTTGTAGCCATTGGTCCAGGAGAACTGATCCTGCAGGCTCCACAGGAAGTAGCCGCCCACGTTGACGCCCACCTCCATGGCCTTGAGCAACCAGCGCAGGTGCTGCTCGATGTAGTCGATGCGCGGCTGGTCGTCCACAAAGCCGTCTTTGTAGGGGTCCTTGTAGCCCATGCCGTTCTCGGTGATGAAGATCTGCTTGTAGTTGGGGTAGCGCTGCTTAATGTAGACGAGCAGATCGAACAGGCCCTCGGGATAGATGATCCAGTCCCAGTCGGTGGTGGGGATGCCAGGCTTGTTCACATGCTCGCCAATGCCCTTGACGCGCCAACGGCCGGTGCCCTTCTCGCCCGTACCGTTGTGGTGCAGGTCGTTCTCGCCGTCGTAAGCCTTCAAAAAACGGCACTGGTAGTTGTTAACGCCCAGGTAGTCGTTGTAGAGCGCGGCCTCGCGCATGATTTCCAGATCCTCGTCTAGGATCTGGATGGTGCCACCCGAGACGGCGGCCAGGCGGTTGGCGCACTCGAGGGTGTCGGGCGCGTAGTCGCCGCGGAAGGTGGCGTCGAGCAAGAACTGGTTTTGCAGCACGTGCTCGTTGTTGGCGGCCTTGATATCGGCGGGGTCGTTCTCGTTGAGCGGATACTTAAACTCCAACGACTGAATGACGCCGACCTTGCCCTTAAAACCGCCGTTGTGGAAGGCCAGCACTGCCTTGGCGTGGGCGAGCATCATGTTGTGCTCGCACTGGAAGGCCTCGGCCAGATGCGCCTTGACGCCACCGGGGAAGGTGCCCTCGATGTAGGTGTTGGAGGCATCGGCCCAAATCTCGTTAAAGGTGAACCAGTAGGTCACCTGGTCGGCGTACTCCTTAAAGCAGAAGGTGGCAAAGTCCACAAAGGCGTCGATGGTCTCGCGGTTGAGGAAATCGCCCTTCTCAAAGAGGGGCAGCGGCGTGTCGAAGTGATGCAGCGTGACGAACGGCTCAACGTGGTGCTTATGGCACTCGGCGAAGAGGTCATGGTAGAACTGAACGCCCTCGGGGTTAATCTCGCCGGTACCGTTGGGAAAGATACGGCTCCAGGCGATGGAGAGGCGAATGCCGTTGATGCCAAACTCCTCGCACAGCTCCAAGTCGACGGGGTACTGGTTGTAGAAGTCCGAAGCGGGATCGGGGGAAAAGCGCCCCTGGGCCTCCAGGAAGTCGTCCCAGGCAACCTTGCCCTTACCGTGAGTGCGGGTCTCGCCCTCTACCTGGTAGGCAGCGGTGGCGCCGCCAAAGACAAAGTCCTCGGGAAACTGTGCGGGCGGGTTGGTGACGCTAGCAGGGTTAACGGACATGATGATCCAATCGTCTAAATCGAAGGGCCAGCCGGCTGTGGATGGTCGGCTGGCCCTGAGCGTTACTTACTTCGAAAGCTGCTCACTCACGAAGGCGAGAGACTTGTCACCGTTCTGGGAGAGCTCGATGTACTGCTTGCCGCGGCAGGCTACGCACTTGTTGCCCACGCGCTCGCAGTCCTTCTGCAGGTCGGTCAGGTAGCTTGCGGCCTGCGGGGCCAGGACGACCAGGTCAAAGTCGGGGAGCATGTCCACGTGGTTGCCATAGGCCTCGGCAGCGGTCTCAAGATTGATGCCGCGCTCCTTGGCGGCCTTGGCCAGCGCGTTGGCGAGCAGGCCCGAGGTGCCGCCACCCTGGCAGAGCACGAGCACGCGCTTGCCGTTGAGGTCGCTAGTGGCCGTAGCCTCGGTGGCGGGTGCTGCGGAAGCGGCGGGGGCGTCGGCCTTCACGGCCTCGGCAGCAGCGCCGGCGGCAACGCTCTTGGCGTCGGCCTTGCCCTGGAAGGCATCGTTGAGCTTGGCGGCCTTCTCGGCGTTCTTGGCGGCGAGCTCCTCCTGGGAGATCTCGGCCTCCTCGGCGCACTTCTGGGCGTCATAGGCGCGGAAGAACGGATAGTACAGAGCGAAGTCGACGACCAGGATAAGGGCGAGCATCACAAAGGCGAGCGGCTGGAAGCCCAGGCCCATGATGGTGCCGATGGGGCCGGGGACGGTCCAGGGCAGGGTGTACATAAAGCCGTTCATGCCCAAGAAGTCGATAAAGATCTTGAGGATCCAGATGTTGGCGATCGGGGCAAAGACAAACGGGACAAAGAAGACGGGGTTGAGCACGATGGGCGCGGCGAACAGCAGCGGCTCGTTGACGGCAAAGCAGACGGGGACGATGGCGGCCTTACCGACGGCGCGCATCTCCTGAGACTTGGCCAGGAAGCAGAACATAAAGACCAGGACGAGCGTGGCGCCGGTGCCGCCCATGCAGACGACGAAGTACTGGGCACCCTGGGTCAGGACAGCGGAAGCGTGCTGGCCAGCCTGGAACGCAGCCAGGTTGTCGGTCATGTTGGCAACGAGGGCGGCGGCGATGGCGGGCTCGACGATCGAGGGGCCGTGGACGCCCACGAACCAGAACAGGCTCATGGCGCCGTAGATCACAGCGAGGCCGATGTAGCCATCGGCAGCGGTGAACAGGGGCTGGAACACCTGGATGACGCCCTGGGCAAAGCAGAAGCCAAAAGCAGCGCGGAAGGCGATGTCAAAGACCCAAAAGACGGTGATGCAAACGGAGAAGGGGATGATGTCCTTAAAGGTCTGCGAAATGTTGGGCGGAACCTGCTCGGGCATCTTGACGGTGATGTTGCGCTTAATGAAGAACTTGTAGATGATGCCAGTCACAAACGCAGCGATGAAAGCGGTCAGCAGGCCCTTGGAACCAAGGTAGGTGGTGTTGAAACCGCTGGCGGCGTCCGTGGCGATCGTGTCGCTCGAAAGGAGCAAGAAGCCGATGATGGCCGCGCACATGCACGAGATGAAGTTGATCTGGTTGTTCTTGGGCAGATCGCGGTTCTGAGCGTCGGCGAAGTGCTTGGCCGTGGTGGCGGCGCAGGCGATGGCCAGGATGCCCATGGAGTAGTTGTAGCACTTCCACAGGGCGTTGTTGATGTCATCGGGCCAGTAGAAACCCCAGATGTTGGGGACCGAGGCTACCAGGCAAAAGATGGACGAGAAGATGATGATGGGGATGACGGAGATAAAGCCGTCGCGGATCGCCTTGAGGTACTTGTTGCGGGCGATCGCGTTGAAAAAGGGCTGGCCCTTTTCGATGATGGCGATGAGTTGCTCCATGCAATGCTCCTAAGAGTCGGTGGGTTAGCAACGATGGTAGCTTTTGACTTTCGGTTGCCAAAATGTTGACGTTGCCATTTTGTGACACAAAAAAAGAAGCGAACCGGTGGTTCCTGTGCCTGCGAACCGTCGATTCCTTACGCGTAAACGTTTGAGCCGCCCGGTGGCTCTGTGTTTGCACAATGGCAACGTTAACATTTGGTCGACAAAAGCCGTTTGGGGAAGCAAAAATGTCGGTGAACGGTAGGTTTTGGGTGGTGAGCGTATGGTGGGGGAGGCGTTGGATATACTTGAAGGCGGTAAAAATGACTGCGCAAGGTGCCATCAATGGCATCGTTGACATAGAAAGATCGACCTATGGCTGCTGTTAAAAAATCGGTATCCGTTAAGGATGTGGCGCGTCTCGCGGGCGTCTCGGAGCAGACGGTCTCGCGCACCGTGCACGATTCGCCCAGCGTGCGCCCCGAGACCAAGGAACGCGTGCGTGCCGCCATGCGCGAGCTGGGGTATCGCCCAAACTTTGCCGGTCGATCGCTGCGCCGCGGTAAGTTTAAGACCGTCGGCGTCGCCATGTTCAACATTACCGGCACCGGCAACCTCGACCGTATGGAGGGCTTTGCCGCCGCGGCCGACAAACACGGCTATGCCATCACCCTCACGAAAGTAGACGGGCATCCGTATACCCTCGAGAGCGCATCGTCACGCATGAGCGCACTGCCAGTGGACGGTATGGTTGTGATCATGAATCGCATGCCGGCGGACTTTGGCACCTTCGAGCCGCTACCTGGCATGCAGACGGTGCTCGTTACCATGCTGGAGCACCCGCTCTGTTCAACGGTCGATAACGACCAGTTCGATTGCTCGCGCCAGGTGGTCGAGTATTTGCTGGGGAGGGGGCACAAGACTGTGCACTTTATCTCATGCCCCGAGCGCTCGCTTTCGGGCATGCGGCGCGAGGAAGGCTGGCGCGAGACATTGCGCGCGCATGGCATTGAGCCCCCGCAGCTCGTGCGCGGCGACTGGACGGCACAGAGCGGGTATGCCGCAGGCCAGGCTCTGGCGGATGATCCGACCTGCACGGCCATTTATGCCTCCAACGATGCCATGGCATATGGCTGTATCCGTGGGCTCGAGTCGCGCGGGAAGTGCGTGCCCCAGGACGTGAGCGTGGCGGGTGTTGACGATAGTCTGGGCGATATCGTGCCCGACCGTCGCCTGACCACGGTGCGCTTTGACAACAAGCGCGTCGGCATGTGGGCGGTCGACAAGATTGCCGGCGCCGATGGGGGTGCGTCTGGCGTGGAGCACATGCTGATCCCCGGTGTGCTCGTAGAGGGCGATACGGTGCGCGATTTGCGTTAGGGTGCGGTCCTGTTTGGGTTGTCACTAACTGTGTTCGATATTGTTCAGATTGGTTTAAAAACCGTTCACGGGCGAAAAGTGACCGTTCATAGCTTGAAATTGCGTTTTGCGCTGTTCTTTTTTGTTTGAATGTTAATGTTTCTGTCATACAGAACGCAGCGCGTATGCCCGGACGCGATGCTCTCCATTGGTTCATATGTGAAAGGAACGCAATATGGCAACCAAAGAAGAAATCTCGATGGTTGGATTCGAGATTGTCGCATACGCAGGTGACGCCCAGACCGATCTGCTTGCAGCGCTCGATGCTGCTCGCGAGGGCGATTTTGAGAAGGCCGAACAGCTGCACAAGGATGCCAGCGATGCACTTATCGGCGCCCACGACACGCAGACCAAGCTGCTTTCGCAGGAGGCCGGCGGTGGCGAGATGGAGATGACCTTCATCATGGCTCACGCTCAGGACACTCTCATGACCACTATGATCCTGGAGAAGCAGGCCCGCTTTACCATCGATGCCTACAAGCGCATCGCCGAGCTCGAGGCCAAGCTCGCCTAACGAGCCCTCACAACCAAGTCCCCTTCCAAAAGCTCTGCCGCTACCCGCGGCAGGGCTTTTTCTGTCCTCCTCCAAGTTGCGGTGAAATAGGGACTGAATAGGGGCCGACGGGCGCAAAACAATCCCTATTCCACCGCAACTCATCCGGAGATAGTCATTGGGGACAGTCTTGGTGCGCTCTGTTCGTCTTCCCGTTCGTTTTTTGCTCGGTGGGTATACTTCCTTTCGCATTAAGCCCCGGACTGAGGAGGTATCCAAATGCCGGATAACGGGTCAATACAAAAAAGAGACGCGCACGAGATGGCTCATGGGCGTCCTGTCCAGATAACCGAGCACACGACGGTAACCGAGCTGCAGCCCAGTCTGTCCGATGTCGTGTGCGCAAACAAAAAGCTGCAGATTGGCTTTATCGTTGCGCTCGTGGTACTGGCGCTGCTGTCGGGCTTTGTAGCTCGTCCGCATTTCGCCGATACCAAGACTTGGGACTCCACCATCGAGGTCATCGACCAAAAGAAGGGTAACGTACTGGCGCTCACGACCTCGTGCGTGGCGCTGTCTGCGGGCATTACCGCGCTGCCGGGTGATACGGGAACGCCGGTTGCCGAGCAGCTCGCGCAGCTTTCAGGCAACCTTGGTATCGTGCTTGCCGTGCTCTACCTCGAGAAATACCTGCTAACCATTTTGTGGTCGGTTGGCTTGGGCATCTTAATCCCGTTTGCGTTGGTGCTCTTTGCGGTGTCGCTCGGCATTCACGGGCGCTGGAGCACGAGCGCTGTCCTGCGCCGTGTGGCGACACGCGTGCTGGTAGTTGCCGTGATCGGCATGGCGTTGGTGCCTGCAAGCGTTTGGGTGTCGCAGAAGGTCGATGAAACGTATCGCGTAAGTATTGAGCAAGCTGAGCAAAAGGCTGCGGACGCTGCGGACGCGGCCGACACCACGGACAAGTCAGCCGAGACTAGCTCAAAATCGAATAAGAAAAAATCCGAGGCCACAGAGTCCAAGAGCGTGCTCGAGCAGCTTGCCGACGGTGCCTCGGGCCTCGTCACGTCGGTGACCAGCGGCGCCAAGCAGATGACCGATGAGATCGTGCAGCAGGTGACCGACCTCATCGAAGGCGTCATCGTGATGATCGTGACCTCGTGCGTTATCCCGCTGCTGGTGCTCGTGGCGTTCCTATGGCTAGGACACGTGCTGCTGGGGATTGATATTTCCGGCCCGGCGAACTATTTGACGGGCCGCTTTCTGAGTGCTCCGTCCAAGCACGCCAAGAAGGGCAGGCAGTCTGAGTAGGCGGCAAAGCGTTCTTTGGAAGATCAACTGTAAGAAGGGCGGCCGAGACACGTTCTCGGGCGCCCTTTTGTTTGTTGAATACGCGGTCGCTACGTCCGCGCCGGGTCCAGACGGTCGGCAATCATCCGTGAACGGTATTTGTTCAAAAAAGAACAAAGATAAACAAATAATTCTTGCAGTTACTGTTCGAATGTGTTCAAATAAACATGAACAGTGAAGAACCGCACATTCAGATGCCCGGACCTGAACGCGATTCAACACTTCCAAACAGAAACTACGCACCTGCGTATCTCTCAAGGAGGATGTCATGAGGGTTGTAATCGCTTCCGATGCCGACGGTATGTCGATGAAGGAGTCCATCAAGGAGATGCTCATCGCCGACGGTCACGAGGTCGTCGACTATTCTGAGACCCCTGCCGCGGACTTTGTCGATTCCGCGACCGCCGTTGCCAAGGACCTGCTGGAGCACAAGGATTCCCAGGGCTTCGCATTCGATAAGTACGGCGTCGGCTCCTATATGGCCGCCGTCAAGATTAAGGGCATGGTCGTCGCCAACATTTCCGACGAGCGTTCCGCTTACATGACCCGCGAGCACAACGGCTCGCGCATGGTCACCATGGGCCCGGGCGTTGTGGGCACCGAGGTCGCCAAGAAGATCGCCCGCGAGTTCCTGCGTGCACAGTACGCCGGCGGCCGTCACCAGATCCGTGTCGACATGCTCAACAAGATGGCCTAACGAGAGCCACCGAGAACTCGAACTTCTACCTCAACTTGTGAATTCAGACGAAAGGACGTTCTGATGAAGAAGACCATCGCAATCGGTTGCGACCATATCGTTACGGACGAGAAGATCTATCTGGCCGACCGCCTGGAGCAGGCTGGTTACAAGGTGCTCGACTGCGGCACCTACAGCCACACCCGTACGCACTATCCCATCTACGGTAAGGCCGTGGGCGAGGCTGTTGCCAGCGGCAAGGCCGACTTTGGCGTGGCCCTGTGCGGCACCGGCATCGGCATCACCAACGCCGTCAACAAGGTTCCCGGCGCCCGCTGCGCCCTGGTCCGCGACATGACCTCTGCCCTGTATGCCCGTCGCGAGCTCAACGCCAACATCGTGGGCTTTGGCGGCAAGATTACCGGCGAGTTCCTGATGGCCGATATCATGCTTGCCTTCCTGGAGGAGCCCTACGAGAAGACCCCCGAGCACGATGCCCTGATCGCCAAGATCGATGCCTGCAATAAGGCCGACGCCGAGGCTCAGGCTGACCCGCACTTCTTTGACGAGTTCCTCGAGAAGTGGGACCGCGGCGAGTACCACGACTAATTAGGTTCCGGCGTTCTGCCGAACGCCGGACCGGCCGACGCTGCGAAGCCATCTGGCGGGCAATCTGCCGTTCAGCTTCGGCGGCATGACCAGAAGGTCAATGCCGCCTCGCTTCACGGCACCTTGCCCCGCCAGCTGACTTCTCGCTGACGTTGGGGGTACCTGTGGGGTTACCGCTGTTGTTGCGAAGCTTTCTGGTTCAGTAAGCTGCTCCGATAACACGTTTGCTTGCTGAGCTTGTGGGCTTCGTTTTGGCGGGACCCAGTATTCTGCAGCTTTTCAATTGACGGCTCGCGTTTCTGTGAGGGGGCGCGGGCCGGTTTTCTATCAGCCCTATTGACTTGGCGGGCTGTCATAAGAAAGGGAAGGCTCCTATGGAGTTTGTTCTTGATAACGGTTCTATCCGCGTAGCACTGAGCACGGCGGGCGGCTCGTTCACCTCAATTGTGGCCGACGGTCGCGAGTATCTGTGGCAGGGCGATCCTTCGGTCTGGTCGGGCCAGGCACCCATTTGCTTCCCGATCTGCGGCGGCCTTCGTGATGGTCGCGCAATGGCCATGGGCGGCCGCGAGGTAAAGCTCGCCCGTCACGGCTTTGCGCGCAAACAGGAGTGGAAGCTCGAGGAGCAGGGCGACAACATGGTTGCGCTGAGCCTAAGCTCTGCCGACCATGCCGAGTTGCTCGAGCAGTACCCGTATCCGTTTAAGATCGTTGCTCGCTACACGATTGATTCGGAAAAGGTGGTCGTGTCGTACGAGGTGACCAATGAGGGCACCGAGGACATGCCGTTCTTTGTGGGCGGTCATCCCGGCTTTAAGTGCCCGCTCGACGAGGGCGAGTCCTATGACGACTACGAGCTCCGTTTTGAGCAGCGTGAGGCCGCCGAGCTCTGTACTGCCGTTCCCTCGACGGGCCTGATTGATGTTGAGCATCGCAGCAAGAATCCCATGATCGGCCAGAACCTGCCGCTTACCCACGAACTCTTCGACTTCGCGGAGACCATCTTCGACGTGCTCGAGAGCCGCGTGGTTACGCTGACCAAGAAAACCGAGGACAAGGGCGTGCGCCTGACGTTCCCCGATATGCCGTACCTGATTGTATGGAGCAAGCCCGAGGGCGACTTTGTGGCAGTTGAGCCGTGGGGTGGTCTGTCCACCTGCTCCGATGAGGACGATGTTCTGGAGCACAAGCGTGGCTGCCTGGTGGCCAAGCCGGGGGAGACCGTTACCCGCGGCTTTGAGATCGAGATCCTTTAACGAGTTATCGTATGTTTGGGGCGGGTCATGCCGCCCCGGAACAGGAGTTCAACATGATTCTGACCGTTACCATGAACCCGTCGATTGATACGCGCTATCAGCTCGACAAGCTGATCATCGACGATGTTAACCGTGTGACGCCCGAAAAGACCGCTGGCGGCAAGGGCCTCAACGTGAGTCGCGTGCTGCTGCAGCTGGGTGACGATGTGCTCGCGACCGGCCTGCTCGGCGGCCACATGGGTGCCTATATGGCCGAGCTTATGGATGCCGACGGCGTCAAGAACGACTTTGTGCCTATTGCTGGTGAGACGCGCATTTGCCTGAATATTCTGCACGAGGGTAATCAGACCGAGCTGCTGGAGAGCGGCCCGCAGATCGCCCCGGCCGAGCTCGAGGCCTTTACGGCTAAGTTCGCCGAGCTTGCAGCGAAGGCGGACGTTGTGACGCTTTCGGGCTCGCTGCCGCGTGGCGTCGATGCCGGCTACTATGCCGAGCTCGTCAAGATCGCCGAGGAGGCGGGCGCTAAGGTGCTGCTCGACACCTCGGGTGCATCGCTGGAGGCCGCGCTGGAGTCCGACGCTAAGCCTGAGCTCGTAAAGCCCAACCTGACCGAGATTAACGGCCTGCTGGGTACGTCCTTTACGACCGATGATGTCGATGCCCTGCGCGAGGCGCTTGCCGCCGATGGCCGCTTTGCCGATATTCCCTGGGTTGTCGTTTCGATGGGCGCTGCCGGTTCGGTGGGCTTCCATGAGGGTCGCGCATTCCGCGCCAAGACGCCCGCGATTGCGGCTGTGAACGCGACGGGTTCCGGTGACTCGACCATCGCCGGCTTTGCGCATGCCATTGCTGCTGGTGCCGACGACGTCACGGTGCTCAAGACCGCCAATACCTGCGGCAAGCTCAACGCCATGGATCCCAAGACCGGCCACCTGGTCATGGACCGCTGGGATGAAATCTTCAACAACGTTGTCGTGACTGAACTGTAGAGTTACGCGGTTTTACCAAACCGCGTAACCAGCCGACGCTGCAAACCCGCCAGGGCGGCAATCTGCCTTTCAACTTCGGCGGCATGACCAGAAGGTCAATGCCGCCTCGTTTCAAGGCACCTTGCTCGCTCTGGCGGGTTTTCGCTCATATGACCCAATCCGCTGTCAAGGGCCACAATGGCCCCGCCCCCCCCGCGGGAAAAGGCGGCCGGGGGGGGGGGTATAACCCCCCCGGCTTCCCCGGGGGGGTTATTTCCCGCGACGGTCAATCGAATAGACCAGACTTGAAAAAGGGTCGATGGATGCTCTGCT
>CAMQHT010000034.1 GCA_947001705.1 uncultured Collinsella sp. | reverse complement strand
GTTTCTGATGCGGCGCGCTGCGCGCCCCACACAGGCTAAAGCCTGTAAATAAAAAAGGGCGGCCGGATAACCCGACCACCCTTGCACATCCTTATGTTGCCGCAGTTTACTTGCGGACGACCTTGACGATGGCATCGCCGGCGGCGACAGCAGAGTCAGCCTCGACGGCGAGCTCGACGTCGGCGAACTCGGCGGTGTTGGACACAGCCACGACGACGCAGTCCTTGTAGCCGGCAGCGGCGATCTTGGCGCGGTCGATCTTGAGCATGGGCTGGCCAGCCTTGACGACGTCGTCGGCCTTGACGAAGCCCTCGAAGCCGTCGCCGTTCATGTTGACGGTATCGACGCCAACGTGCACCAGAACCTCGATGCCGCTATCGGACTGCAGACCCACGGCGTGACCCATGGTGACGGTCACCTTGCCGTCGCAGGGAGCGTAGACCAGATCGTCCTCGGGCCACACAGCGCAGCCCTTGCCCAGAACCTCGCCGCCAAAGACGGGATCGGGCACGTTGGCCATCTTGATGACCTTGCCCTTGACGGGCGAGCACAGCACGTCGGCGCCGGCAGAAGCAGAGATGGAGGCCGGAGCAGCGACAGCCGCGGGCTCAGCCTTCTTCTTGAACATATCAAACAGACCCATACGTTTTCTCCTCTTGATTAAGCGCAACGTTTTGCGCATGCCTATGGTGATTATAGTGCCAAATGATCAAATTGCTAAGGTGAGGGCTCGAATCGAGAGCCCTTCCAGGCACTTCCCAAAACCTTTTCCCCAGTGGCACTCATATTGTCGATTAACCCTCGATAAGCCGAGTATCGTCTGCGCACGGAACGGGCAGAAGCGGGCACGCCAAACCCGACACTTCTTTTCGCGCCCACGGACCGCCGCCGCCCCGTCCCTGACACTTCCTGATACCGACCAAAACGTGCCAAGATAAACCCGTTCCTTTTTGGCAGGGTTGGCGAGCGTGGGAGTTCGCATGGATATCAAACGCAAGATTACCGAGGCACAGGGCCTTACCCCTACCGAGCAACAACTCGGCATTGCAGCCCTTGCCATCGGCGAGGACATTCGCGGACTCTCTATCAAGGAATTTGCCGCCCGCACCAATGTTTCGGTCGCGAGCGTGCACCGCTTTTGCAAAAAGCTCGGGCTCGAGGGCTTCAAGGATCTCAAGGTCGAGCTTATTCGTTTGACAACCGAGGCGGGAAACCGCCGCGACGTGGATATCAACTTTCCCTTCGATGCCAACTCCACCCCTGCGCAGGTCATGGAGCGTATGGAAGGACTCTACCAGACCACGCTGGCCGAGACGCAGGAGCTGCTCGACCCCGCACAGCTCGACTACGCTGCCAAGCTCATCGCGAACGCCCGACAGGTCGATATTTTCACGGGCTCGCATAATCTGTATCCAGCGGGAATGTTCCGCGACCGCCTGCTCTCAGCCGGTAAAAGCACAACGTGCTACGGCGGCGTCGAAGCCCAGGTGCGAACGGCGCTGCTCGCCTCAGGCCCCGACCATGTGGCAATCGTTATCTCCTACAGCGGCCTTGCCCCCAACCTCAGGGAGATCTTGCCAATCCTCAGCAGTCGACATGTCCCGGTCATCGTCATCGGCACACCGTACTGCGCCCGCATTCACCCCGGCTTTGCCGCCTATCTCACGGTGAGCGATCACGAGAGCATGACGCATCGCATCACACAGTTCGCCAGCCACATCGCCGTGCAATACGTGCTCGATTCGCTCTACAGCAGCTACTTTGCCAAAGATTACGCCCGCTGCTCCGAGTTCTTAGAGCGGTCGTTTCCCTACACCCGCCTGCCCGGGCTCAAGTAGCGACGAGCGTGGATTTTCGGACACTAACCTAACGAGCGTGGATAATCTCCCACTTTGAGCCCGCGCACAGGCCAAAACCGGGAGATTATCCACGCTCATTTTGGGTCCCCTGGGAACGCATGAGGAGGGCGGATAGACAGCCGTTATTTGCGAGGCGTCAGCGACGTAAAGAGTCCGTGTTGGTTGCAGTAAAGATATATCCTGCCGCGCCCGGTAATATGGAAGCGCGGCTGCACCGATTGCTCTGGATAGAGCTTCTTAAAGCAGATGCCATCCATAGTCGCATATGCCACAAAGCTAATGTAGTGATCCTTGGTCATGGGATGATCGAGCGTGACGTACCAATCGTCCTCGATGCGCTCGATGGAAAAGGCGTGGTCCGCGTCCGGCTCTTCGGCCTCCTGGGGAAACATCGTGGAGCCACAGCAGCTAAAGCTGCCTTCTCCGAGCGCGTGCACAACGTTTCCGCAGATAGGGCAAACGTAAAAGACGCCTTTGAGCATATTGCCTGCACGGTTGGCGTTGGCCCGAATGTCACCAGCCAAAAGCTCAGCCACGCTTATGCCGAGTCTCTGGGCCAAAGGCTCAACGAGGGAAATGTCGGGAAGGCCGCGGCCGGATTCCCACTTGCTGACGGCTTTATCGGTCACGCCAAGGCTTTCCGCCAGGGCGCGCTGGGTGAGGCCGCGCTCTTCGCGCAGCCGCTTGATGGCATGAGCTGCCAAAAAAGTATGGGAAGCATTGGTTTGCCGTGTCTGGTTCATGGGCTGTCCAATCAAATTGAAGAAATGGAGTGAACCGGTTCGACAGTCAGTATCCATTTGAAGGCCAGGCTCGACAACCTACGCTGCGTAGACATGCGCCAATCGAACGAGCGCGGATTTTTGGACGCTCATCCTGAGTAGTCATTTAAGAACGTCCCCAACGACTACATCAGGAGTGTCCCCAGGTGTCGGCAGAAAAGGAACGTCCCCAAGTGCCGCATCGCCAGCAACGGGAGTGCCGATGTCTTGGCAACGACAGCGAAAACCCGCCAGAGCGAGCAAGGTGCCTTGAAACGAGGCGGCATTGACCTTCTGGTCATGCCGCCGAAGTTGAAAGGCAGATTGCCGCTCTGGCGGGTTTGCAGCGTCAATTGGTTACGCGGTTTGGCAAAACCGCGTAACTAACGGACTCCGTACTGCTCGTAGTAGGCGTCGATGGCGGTCTTGAGCTCGTCGTCGATGACAACCTTGCCGTCGATCTCGTGGTTGTAGAGGGTCTCAACAACCTCGGCCATGGAGACGATGCTCGCGACGGGGAAACCGTACTTGGCCTCGATCTCCTTCTGCGCGGTGGTCACGCCGCCCTTGCCGACCTCCATGCGATTGAGGGACACGATCAGGCCCTTGATCTCGACATCGGCAGCCGCCTTGACCTTGGGATAGGTCTCGTCGATGGACTTGCCGCTGGTGGTGACGTCCTCGACCATGATCACACGGTCGCCGTCCTGGGGCTCATAGCCCAGCAGGTTGCCCTTGTCGGCGCCGTGGTCCTTGGCCTCCTTGCGGTCGCAGCAGTACTTGACCTCCTTGCCGTACAGCTCGTGGTAGGCAATGGCGGTCACGACGGCCAGGGGAATGCCCTTGTAGGCCGGCCCAAACAGCACATCAAAGTCGTCGCCAAAGTTATCGTGGATGGCCTGGGCGTAATACTCGCCCAGCTTCTTGAGCTGATAGCCCGTCACGTAGGCGCCGGCGTTCATAAAGAACGGGGACTGACGGCCGCTCTTGAGCGTAAAGCTGCCGAACTTAAGAACGTCGGACTCGACCATAAACTTGATGAACTCTTGCTTGTAAGCCTCCATGCGGGCTCCTCTCGTAATCGCGTACGTGCCTTCCAGTTTAGCGCAGGCAAGGCGCGTTGCGGGCGCGCTTTGAGCTCGCGGCATTCTGTAAAGGCTTTGTCAGGGGCAATGGTTTTCCGAACAATGGGGTTGACACGGCAAACCCCCCTCATCAAAAATACGGGCGGATTAAAACGGGTACGAGATACCCAAAGCGCGCCGCGCCCGGCCTTAAGGAGGTGTGCCATGGAAGGCAGTCATAGTCGAAAAACCTGCATGTCGCCCTCGGCACGCCGCGAGGATTCCGCACACGCATAAGCGCCAACAGCCGATCGTCAAAACCACCACAAAGGTGCCTGTCCCCTTTGTGGTGGTTCGTGAGTATGACGTGGGCGACATCTAGGTTTTTTTGAAGCAAATACGACACGTACGCTAACTCCCTTCAACAAGGAGGACCCTATGCTGATGCTCAAAACCGCTACGGTACTCGAAGCTATCTCCAAGCGCCGCCGCACGGCGCGCCCCGCCGCTCACGCCGGCCTATCCAAGAACACCATATTCGCCGCCACCCATAGCGCCCAGGACGCCCTCGTGCTGCTCGACGCCACAGCCGACGGCCTCACCGCCGAGCACGCCGCCGAGCGCCTGAACGCCGTCGGCCCCAACACCATCGAGGCGCCGACCAAGACGCTTGCCCGCCACATCGCCGACGCGTTCATCGACCCCTTCGCCGGCATCCTCGCCGCGCTCGCGCTGGTCTCGCTCTACATCGACGTGCTCGCCGTGCCCGAGCCCCAGCGCGACCCCTCCACGGTCATCGTCATCGGCATCATGCTGCTGGTATCGGGTGGCATGAAGTTTATCCAGGAAGCCCGCAGCGGCAATGCGGCCGAGGCCCTCAAAGACCTGGTCTCCAACACCTGCTGTGCCCTGCGCGACGGCGGACGCATCGAGATTCCCTTCGACGAGCTCGTCCCCGGTGATATGATCCGCCTCTCTGCCGGCGATATGGTGCCGGCCGACGCCCGCATCATCACCGCGCGCGACCTGTTTGTGATCGAGTCCGCGCTCACCGGCGAGAGCGAGGCCGTCGAGAAGACCGCCACCACAACGATCGTCGAGGGCGCCGACAGCTCCACGTTGCCGCTCTCTGCCTGCAAGAACATCATCTTTACCGGCACCTCCGTGCAAAACGGCACCGCCATGGCACTTGTTGTGGCCACCGGCTCGGACACCTACCTGGGCGGCATCGCCAAGATGCTCAACGGGCGCGGCGAGAAGAGTGCGTTTGACCGCGGCGTCTCGAGCGTCTCCATGCTGCTCGTACGCCTTATGCTCGTTATGGCGCCGGCCGTCTTTGCCATCAACGCCGCCACCAAGGGCAACGTCATCGACGCGCTGCTGTTCGCCACGAGCGTGGCCGTGGGAATCACGCCGCAGATGCTCCCCGTCATCGTGACCACGAGCCTGTCGCAGGGCGCCAAGGACCTCGCCCGTCGCCAGGTTATCGTCAAGGAGCTGCCGGCGATCCAAAACCTCGGCGCGATGGACATCCTGTGCTGCGACAAGACCGGCACCCTCACCGAAGACCGCATCGTGCTCGAGCGCTACCTCAACACCGACGGCAACGAGGACGCACGCGTGCTGCGTCATGCGTTTTTGAACAGCTTCTTCCAGACCGGCCTCAAAAACCTTATCGACCTGGCCGTCATCGACCGTGCCGACGTGACGCCCTCGAGCGTGGCGCCCGATTCCATGCTTGGCCAGAGCCTGCGCGACCGCTATACCAAGGTCGATGAGGTGCCCTTCGATTTCTCGCGCCGTCGCCTGAGCGTGGTTGTCGCCGACGCCCAAGGCAAAACCCAGATGGTTACCAAGGGGGCTGCCGAGGAAATGCTCGAGATCTGCTCCTTTGTTGAGGTCGATGGTGTCGCCCAGCCGCTTACCGATGACAAGCTCGCCCAGATTCGCAAGCAGGTGGCCGGTCTCAACGCCGAGGGCCTGCGCGTGATCGCCGTGGCGCAGAAGACCAATCCGCGCTGCGTGGGCGAGTTTGGCATCGCCGACGAGTGCGACATGGTGCTGATGGGCTTTTTGGCCTTCCTCGATCCGCCCAAGGCAAGTGCCGCGGGCGCCGTTGCCACCCTCGAGGCCAAGGGCGTAGCGGTGAAGGTCCTGACCGGCGACAATGACCGTGTCGCCGCCACCGTTTGCGAGCAAATCGGTATCGACGCGAGCAACGTCTTGCTGGGCTCCGAGATCGATGCGCTCGATGACGCCGAGCTTGCCGAGCGCGCCGAGAAAACCCACCTCTTCGCCAAGCTCTCGCCGCTGCAGAAGGCGCGCCTGGTGCGCGTCATGCGCGAGCTGCTCGGCCACACCGTGGGCTTTATGGGCGACGGCATCAACGACGCCGCCGCCATGCGCGCGAGCGACTGCGGCATCTCGGTCGACTCCGCCGTCGATATCGCCAAGGAATCCGCCGATATCATCTTGCTCCAGAAGGACCTAGGCGTGCTCGAGCGCGGCATCATCGAAGGCCGCCGCACCTACGGCAACCTGCTCAAGTACCTCAAGACCACGGTGAGCTCCAACTTTGGCAATGTGCTGTCCGTGACCGCCGCGAGCCTGTTCTTGCCGTTTTTGCCCATGAGCGCCCTGCAGCTGGTGCTGCTGTCGCTCGTCTACGAGATCGTGTGCATCGCGCTGCCGTGGGATACCGTCGACGACGCCTGGACCGCCCGCCCGCGCGCCTGGGACGCCGCGTCCATCAAGGGCTTTATGCTCGAGCTGGGCCCCGTAAGCTCGCTGTTTGACATTGTGACCTTCGCCGCGCTCTTCTTTGTGGTGTGCCCCGCCGCCATGGGCGCGAGCTGGGCCGAGCTTGCCACCGCGGGCGACGTCGCAGGCATGGCGGCCTTTGCGGCGCTCTTCCAGAGCGGCTGGTTTGTCGAGTCCATGTGGTCGCAGACACTCGTGATCCACATGCTGCGCTCCCCGCGTCTGCCGAGCCCGCGCGACCACGCCGCGCCCGCGCTGTGCATCCTCACCGTGCTGGGCCTGGCGCTCGTCACTTGGCTGCCGGCAAGCCCCATCGCCGATGCGCTGGGCCTCATGCCACTGCCGACGAGCTTCTTCGCGCTGCTGATCGGCATCGTCGCCGCCTACATCGCGCTCACCCAGCTGGCCAAGCGCCGCTACATCGCCCACCACGGCGAGCTGCTGTAGTGCCGCCAGCGCCATCGCCAAGAATACTTGGGCCGCAGCGACCCGCCCCTGCTGGTCGCGGCGGCCCAAAATAGCTAAAAAGCCCCGTCCCAAATGAGCTAGTCCGTGGGTGTCCAGGACCAGAAGAAGTTGATGAGGGCCACACGCGAGGCGGCACCGGTCTTTTTGTTGATCGAGGCGATATGACGGTAGAGCGTAGAGCGCGAAAGGAATAAAAATGGGCCATGTGTCCCAGTTGTGGAGACTCCTTGAGCCGTCTGGGTATCGTGAAAGGCTGCGCACTCCCCCATCATCAAAAGTGACACACGCTACCTGTTGATGGGAGGCAGCCATGGGCTTCTTTGACAAGATGTTCGAGAAGAAAGAGTGCGCGATTTGCGGTACCGAGCTGGGACTTCTCGGCAAGACCAAGATCAACGAGGGCTACCTGTGCAAAGAGTGCGTCGGCAAGCTCTCCCCCTTCTTTGGCGGCTATCGCTCCAGCACCGCGGACGATATCCGCGAGCAGCTCGCCTACCGTGAGGCCAATGCCGAGCGCCTGGCGTCGTTCAATCCCACGCGCACGCTTTCTGCCGGACGTACCAACATCATGCTCGACGAAGACGCGGGCCTGTTGATCATCACTTCGCAGAGTCGCTGGCGCGACGCCAACCCCGACATCATCGAGTTCTCGCAGGTACTCGGCTGCGATATGGATATCGACGAGCATCGCACCGAGATCTATCGCGAGACCAAGGACGGCGAGCGCGAGAGCTACAACCCGCCGCGTTACGACCTGGATTACGACTTTAATCTGACCATCCACGTCAACACGCCGTACTTTACCGAGATCAACCTGCGCGTGAACGACTCCACCATCGATCAGCGCGGTTCCATCGAATACCGTGAGGCCAAGCGCCAGGCAACCGAAGTTCGAGATGCGCTGGTGCAGCTGCGCCAGGAGACGCGCGACAGCGTCGTGGCCGCCAAGGCCCCCAAGACCGCGGTCACCTGCCCCTTCTGCGGCGCAACCACCATTCCCGATGCCAGCGGGCGCTGCGAATACTGCGGCGGCGCCATAGGCGCATAGCCCCCGGCACGGAAAGGACCGATCATGGCCTTCGAGAGCGTTAACTATCAGTGCCCCGCGTGTGGCGGCCCCCTGCATTTTGCCAGCGCCGAGCAAAAGCTCGTCTGCGACTACTGCGACTCGCGCTTTGAAGTCGAAGAAGTCGAAGCCCTCTATCGCGAGCGCCAGGACAAGGCAGACGCCAAAGCCGACGCTGCAGCAGCAGCGCCCAAGCCCGCCGCCGACGCTGCGGTGCAGGAGCTCGCCCAAAACGCCGGCTATATCTGCTCATCGTGTGGCGCCGAGCTAATCTCGGACGGTACCGTCGCCGTTACCACCTGCCCGTACTGCGGCAACCCCGCCGTGGCACCCGGTCAGCTCTCGGGAGACTTTTCACCCGACCTGGTGATTCCGTTTAAGCTCGGACGCGACGACGTTATGGCTGCGCTCAAAGAGCATTACAAGGGCAAGGTCCTGCTGCCCAAGAGCTTTGTCACCGGCAACCACATCGACGAAGTCCAAGGCGTTTACGTGCCGTTTTGGCTTTACGGCGCCCGCGTGGACGGCGAAGTGCACTTTGATGCTACCAACGAGACCGTGACTGAGGAATCCGATCGTACCGTCACGACCACCGACCACTACGACGCCTACCGTAAAGGCAATATCTCATTTGAGCGCGTACCCGTCGATGGATCGTCCAAGATGCCCGACGGCCACATGGACGCCATTGAGCCGTTTGACTACGATGCCCTGCGCCCATTCTCGGTCGCGTATATGCCCGGCTACATCGCCAACCGCTACGACGATGATTGCGAGACCTGCAAGGCGCGTGCCGAGCGCCGCATGGAGGAGAGCACGATCTCGGCCCTGCGCGAGACCGTCGTCGACGAGTACGACGACGCCACAGTCGAAAGCAAGCAGCTCGACTACACCTGGGAAAACAGCGATTATGCCCTGTTCCCCGTGTGGATGCTCTCTACCTCGTGGAACGGCAAGAGCTACCTGTTTGCCATGAACGGCCAAACCGGCCGCATGGTCGGCGAGCTCCCCTGCTCCAAGCCCAAGCTCGCTATCGCCTCGGTGCTGTTCTTTGTGATTGGATTTGTCCTCTCCCAGATCCTCTTCATGGGTGAGAACGCCTTCGATCCGGATTACCTCGCCTTTGACATCGAGGGCATCCTCATCAACATCGTCGCGCCGCTGATCATCGTGATCATCGCGGACGTGTTGCTGGTCGGCCAGCTCAAGACAGCCAACGAGGCCACCCACGCCGACGAGTACTGCGGCGAGCTCGACCTGGTCGAGAAGCACGACACCTTCAGCCACACCGAGACCACCGTCGTCATGAAGGACGACAAGGACGACTAACCATCCTGACCAATACCACCCGGCCTTTGACGAGAAAGGAAGATCACCATGGGACTCTTGAAAGCTGGATTGGGTGCTGCCGGCGGCGTCATGGCCGACCAGTGGAAGGAATTTATCTACTGCGAATCGATGCCCGCTGACGTCTTGGCCTGCAAGGGCAGCAAGCGCACCGGCGGCCGCAGCTCCAACACGCGTGGCGAGGACAACGTCATCTCAAACGGCTCCGTCATCGCCGTTAACGATGGTCAGGGCATGCTCGTGGTGCAAAACGGCAAGATCATCGAGGTTGCGCTGGAGCCCGGCGAGTTCGTCTTTGATACCGGCAGCGAGCCGAGCGTCTTTAGCGGCAACTTGGGCGACTCCATCAAGGAGACGTTCGCCAATATCGGCAGCCGCTTTACCTTTGGTGGCGACGCGGGCAAGGACCAGCGCGTCTACTTTATCAACACCAAGGAGATCATCGGCAACAAGTACGGTACCGCCTCGCCCGTGCCCTTCCGCGTGGTCGATAACAACATTGGCCTGGATGTCGACATCTCCGTGCGCTGCAACGGCGAGTATTCGTACCGTATCACCAACCCGCTGCTGTTCTACACCAATGTCTGCGGCAACGTGACCGATAGCTACACACGCGACAAGATCGACAGCCAGCTTAAGTCCGAGCTGCTCACCGCCCTGCAGCCTGCCTTTGCCAAGATCTCGGAGATGGGCATTCGCTACAGCGCCATCCCCGGCCACACCACCGAGCTCGCCCGCGCGCTCAACGAGGTCCTCTCGGCCGATTGGCGCGACCTTCGCGGTGTCGAGATCGTGAGCTTTGGCGTCAACTCCATCGCCGCCTCGCAAGAGGACGAGCAGATGATCAAGGACCTGCAGAAGGCCGCGGTCATGCGCGATCCCACCATGGCAGCCGCCAACATCGCCAGCGCCCAGAGCGATGCGATGCGAGCGGCAGCCGCCAACCCCAACGGCGCGATGGCCGGCTTTATGGGCATGGGCATGGCAGGCGGCATGGGCGGCATGAACGCCAGCCAGCTGTTCGCCGCCGGCCAGGCACAGCAGCAGGCCGCCCCGCAGCCGGCTCCGACACCCGCTCCCGCACCGGCTCCTGCCGCTGCCCCCGCGGCCGGCACGTGGACCTGCAGCTGCGGCGCCACCAACACCGGTAAGTTCTGCCCCGAGTGTGGCAGTCCCGCGCCCGCCCCGGCACCGGCCAAGTGGTTCTGCCCCAACTGCGGCAGCGAAAACGGCGGCAAGTTCTGCAGCAACTGCGGAACGCCCAGGCCCTAGCCCCTCTATCTGGTAATTGGCGGGGGATCCGCCACCCCCGCATTTGCTTCTATGGGTTTCGTTCGATAAAGGAGGACACCATGAAGACAACGTTCAAAAAGTCCGTACTCGCATTTCTGACATGCGTCCTTGCGCTCGCCTTTGCCCTGACGGGCTGCAGCGGCGGCGGCAAAGACCCCAAGGCCAACTTCGTCGGCAGCTGGGAACTCTCGGGTGGAACCCTGGAGGGTGAAGAACTGACCGATGAGTACATGAAGATGCTCGAGGATTGGGGTGTCCACTGCGTCCTGATTCTCGATGAGGACGGTACAGGCGCCCTCGACCTGTTCCTTGAAGTCGTCGACCTTAAATGGGAGGCAAAGGACGCCACCACTGTAACCATCACCGCCGAAGACGAGTCGCATGACATGAAGCTCAAGAACGGCAAGCTCATCCTCGAAGAGGATGACGGCAATCTTGTCTTTACCAAGTCCGACAAGGACCTGTCCGGCACGGTGAAGAAGGATCGCGAGGCGGCCGAGAAGGAAGAAGAGATCGACGAGGCCGTCGAAGACGACGACGTCCAGAAGATTGAAATCTCCCCCCGCCGTCACCGTTGCCGATGACGACCTGTGCACCATCACCATCACCGAGAAGTTCAAGGACGAGTGGGGCGACATCGGTTTTGTCGTCAACATCACCAACAAGAGCGCCAAGGACTTGACCTTCTACGCTCCTTCCGGCAAGACCAACGTCAACGGTACCATGAAGGAACCCTGGTTCTCGGCTCACCTGATGCCCGGCACCAACGCCACTGAGGAATTCACGTTCTCGAACGGCACGCTCGATAGCCTTGACGACCTGGTCAATACGACCATCGGCATCGACGCCTACCTGACCGATTCCTACGAGGACGTCGCCTCCTACAGCGCGACAATCGCGTAGCGACAGACATCGACAGCCGCGGATTGGCGGACACATCCGCGCACACCAGACGGGGCCGCAGGAGTTGATCCTGCGGCCCCGTCGCCTTGCGCCGACAACACTGCCCATACAAGCAGACCGCCCGCCGTTTTAGATGCGAAACGGCGGGCGGTCTATCTTTACGGCGCCGGAACACGGGCGAGCGCGTCGATTACGGGCGCTCCATGTTGGGAACGATGCTGCCCTCCGTTACTGCGTGCACGGCCAGGCGCATGATGTTGTCGTAGCCGGTCTTGTTGAGGATCTCCGAGATGCGGCGTTTGATGGTGCCCTCGCTCATAAACAGCTCGGCCGCAATCTCGCGGCGGCTTTTACCCTCGCAGGCAAGGCGCAAAATCGACAGCTCGACATCGTCGAGGGCCGCCGTGCCCGAGAAGATGCTCTCGGGCGGCTTGGGAAACGTGCAGTAGCCCGCCAGCGTGGAGCGCATCACGGCGAATAGCTCGTCGATACCGACGTTCTTATACACAAAGCTATCGACGCCCGCCTCGCGCGCCTGGTCCACAAAGGTTATCTCGGGCATGCCCGTCATGATAATGACGCGACACTCGGGCAGCTCCTCTTTAATACGCGCCGCCGCCACGATGCCGTTGGAATCGTGCTCGGTGCACACGTCCATCAGTATCATGTCCGGGCGCTCCTTGAGCACGATGCCAAGGGCCTCGGAAGCATCGGCGATCGCGGCGACAACGGTCATATCGGGCTGGTCGCCAACGGAGCGCGCGAGACTCTCGCGCAAGATGGCCTGATCTTCGACGATTAACACGCGAATCATGAGCGTCTCCTTTGGTCCGTGGCGTTCGAGTTCAGCGGAATGGATACCGCAAGCGTAAAGGGCGGGGCGGGGCGGACTTCCAGTCTGCCGCCCAGATCTTGCGCGACATGCCTCATGCCTGGGATACCCGTTCCCTCGCGATACGATACGGGAGCCGGGGATCCGTCGTTGGAAATAGTCATGTGCGCGATGGTGCCAGCATCTGTCCCCTCCTGCCACAGGCGTACATGGACCTGATGCGCCTGCGCATGCTTGGTGGCATTGGTCGAGGCCTCGCGGATAATCTGCAAAAATGCGGCGGCGACACGCGCGTCGCTTGGCAGCTCGCCCTCCACATCGATCCGCACGCTCACCAGACCAAAGGCATGGACGATATCGCCCAGTTGCTCTGCCGGTTCGGTGTCACCCCTGCTATGCAAGTCGGCGGCAATCGAGCGCAGCAGCGGATCGATCTGCTCGAGTGACTCGTCATCCAGGCGCCCTTCCTCAAGATAACGATGGAGGATGGACAGGCGCTGACCGATCACATCGTGCACACGGGCGCGCATACGCAGATAGGCCGCATTGTCAGCAACTTTTTTGACTTCTTCGATCTGGGCTTGGAGCTCTTGGCCCGCAAGCTCAAGCAGGTGGTTGGCTTGCGCCAGGCGATCATGAGCATGCGCATACTCTGTTACATCCAGGCCGATAATGCGCTCGAAAAGGCGGCCCGAAACCATAACGTCATCGTGCACAAACAAGCGAATCTCGGCGGGAGAAACCTCGACCACAACGCGCGCCTCACCAAAGCGGTCCAGATTAATGCGCACGCGGTTCTTGCTGCTTTCGGGCATTTGCATGCTGAGTTTGCGCAGGTCGTTCCACGTACCGCTCATATCGCCTAGGTCGGTGGGCATATGAAGCTCCACCAGGTTTTTTCGCATGCAGCGGTTCATGAGCAGCGGACGGCCCCTCGGGTCCAGATACAGGATGCCCACGGGAATCACGTTGATGGTCTCGATCGTCGAGAACGCGGTGATATCCTCCTGGCGGTTACGGACGTCCATCAAGAGCGCCGCGATGGAACGGAACAGGAAGAACGCTCCCTCTGCGATAAGGACAACGGTCCACGCCGAGCCCATGGCAAAAACCACCGGCGGTGTAACGGCGACAACAAGCAGCAGCTCGGCCAGCATGACGGGGCGACGATAGTGCACCATAAGCACCACGCCATAGGCAAAGATCGCGGCATTGAGCCACAGCACTCCGCCCATTGCCCTGGCGCAAACGTCAAGCGGCGCCACCAGATACGAGCCAGACGACGCGAATAAGATGAGCGCTGAAATCATCAGGTGAAGCACAAGGCTCGCCTCGTAGGCGCAAATCACCTTACGGTTATAGGACGAGCGGCGCGATGCGATGAGCGGGACGTGGATCATCTGCAGACACGCAGCCAGGGCAAAGACAACATCGAGCGTAACGATTTGGGGAAGGATGAGCGAAATCTGCATCGTCACTCACCCGCCCTCGGCATCAAAACGATCATGCGCAGCTGGCCGGGCTCGCCCTCAAGGCGGTATGCCACGTTGCGCCCTTGCAGCGCACTTTCGAGTTCATGGGCGGCCGGTGTCTGAGACAAGTCTTCCTCATCGTTGGAGAAAAGCGTCGCGCGCAGCTCGACACTGCACGAGTCATGGTCGCCCAAGTGATACATGAGCGCCGGATGGTCGGTGGTGTAGGCAAAAAACGCAAAGTCATACACGCAGTCGTACAGGGCGCTTACCGTACTGGCGTGCATCGGGCGCCGTATGGCGATAATCGAGGCGCAATCGACATCGATGGTGCGCAGGTCGCTTGCGAGCTCGTTGGCAATGAGCTGAATGCGGTCGCGATCAAAGCCGCTCTCCCCGTGCTGCGCCAGCGTGAGCGACCCCTTGCGCTTGCAATAGGCGACGAGCATCTTGGCGCGCTGTAGCATGCGGTAACGCTCGTGAGAAGACGCTTCGTCGGTCAACGGCGGCAGCGAGCTCAGCAGGTCGTACATCCCTTCGAGCGCGCGGGCAAGCGCCTGTTCCACGTCTTGGACCAGCAAGGTCTCGGCCTCTTGATCTGCCAGGTGCGTCTTAAGGTCGTAGTCGGCCGTGAGCAGCTCGTTTTGACGCTGCAGCTCCATGCGACGATGCGCCAGCTCACGGTTAAGCTCGTTGAGCTCCGACACGTCTTGGGCAAGCAGGGCCGATCCGCCCAGCAGTGGAAAGGCGCGGTACATCACATCGGGATCGGACGCCACGGCAAAGGCGTGGGCGCGGCCGTGCTCCTGGGTCCACAACTCTTCGCGCACGCCTACCGGCATTGGCTTTGACACCGGCGTGGCATAGACCTCCTGCAGGTCGCGCGTTAGAACTTTGAGGTCGAGCGGCAAGGTGTCGAAGATGCCGGCGATGTCGTGATACGACGGAATGACACCGCAATCGAGACAGATTTCCATCGCCACCACGCACAGGACGCAATAGACGAGCGAAAAGTTGAGCCTCCATGCCCAGGGCACGCGCAGAGCATACGAGATGGCAAAGAATGCGCCACCCAGCAGTACGAGCGCCGCCGTGCCCGAGAAACGCTGGATGCGAAAGGATGAGGATCGACCAACCAGGATAAAAAAGGCCACAAAGTTAAAGGCCGTCCACAACAAGACAGCGAAATAACCCCAGCCGTACGTGTAATCATTGCTCCAGGTGTCGCTTGTACGGTCAAAGCGGAAGACCTGCTGGTGAAAATCGTTGGTGAGCACAAATCCGATAAGCAGGATGGCCACAATCCACAGCGCAGCGCAGTAGCGGCGACCCAGGCGGTGCTGTTCCACGCCCGCGAGGCGCAGACCACACAACTGGTAGAGCAGCGGAATGAGCGTCATGGGCACGTAGTACAGGTACCACAGGATCGTGGCGTAGACCGGTGTGAACGACTTGTATTTGAGGATTACCTCGATCATCCAGAGGGCGCAGATAGTGGCGACGGCAACAAGGCGGCGGCGCAAGACGTAGTCCAGGCAGCGCAGGTACGCCAACACGCCCCAGATTGAAAAGGCGATTGCGGCAACAAGCAACGGAAGAGAGCTCGAGTGGACGAGCGCATCCACGACCTCTTCGGACACCTCGCTATAGGCGGACACGGCGTTAGAAAGTTTGGGGTCGAAGGAGAACAGCGCCGGCAAGACTGCCAAAAGCATGAGGAACAGCGCGGTGATGGCGCCGGCGAAAGCAAAGACGCGGTGACGGTACGCCTGATGTGTTATGCCGACAAGGAATCGCGGCATGGCGAAGAGCCTGCCGCCCCTGGGATCCGCAACCGGCGCGGTCCGGGCGGCCGCGTGGCTAATATGTCGTGCGCGGGTACCCATAGTGCTTTTAGTGTACCGACAGGCAGACTCAAAAAGCGGGCCACATGTCCCAAAATCCGCAGACGGCAAAGGGTGTCCCCAGGTGCCGAAACAAAAGGAACGTCCCTAAGTGCCAACTCAAACAGTAGGTGTTTAATCTGTTTCGTTAATTAAAATGCGTAAATTTGGTTAATCAAAAAAGCAAAATCTGGTTAAATGAAAACCGTAAATTCGGTTAAACGTGCTGGTAAACAATGGTGATAATTATGCTAAAGAAGTACTACACTAGAATTATCGAAAATGAACTCGACCAGCTGCTGAGCATATTCGGTGCCGTCCTCATCGAAGGACCGAAATGGTGCGGAAAGACGACCACAGCCGAGACCCGTGCGGCGTCCAGGCTCCTTCTCATGGATCCGTCCCGCAACTTCGAGAATCGCTTACGCGCCGAGACTGACCCGGCTCTTGCCGTTTCCGGCGAGGCGCCACGGCTAATTGACGAGTGGCAGGAGGTTCCGAAACTTTGGGACGCGGCACGGTTTGAGTGTGACAACCGTGGCGGCGAGCCTGGCCAGTTCATATTTACGGGGTCGGCGACGCCGCGAGACGACAAACGTCCGATGCACAGCGGCGCTGGAAGGTTCGCCAAACTGCGCATGGATACCATGACGCTTTTCGAACTTGGGAAATCCAGCGGTGCAGTTAAGCTGTCGGGCATAATTTCTGGCGAAAAGTTCAATGGCGCTTTTGGGTCGCTGGATTCTGCCTCGATTGCCGAGTGCGTTGTTCGTGGTGGATGGCCCGCGGCGGTCGGACACGATGCGCGGGCTTCGTCCGCGATGGCCAAACGATACATCGACATAGTTGCCGAAGAAGATTTGTCCCGTGTCGACGGCTCTCGCCGCGACCCTGAAAAGGTCAAAGCTGTCATTGAATCGCTTGCGCGCAATGAATCCACTTTGGCGACGCTCAAGACGCTCGTAGCCGATCTTGGTGGAGAAGTATCGAGACAAACGGCGGCATCGTATATATCTCTTCTCGCACGGGTTAGCTTCGTTCGCGATATTCCCGCGTGGAATCCAGCAATGAGATCTCCGGTGCACTTAAGAGAATCAAAGAAGCATCATCTCGCTGACCCGTCACTGGCGGCCGCTGCGCTCGGGGCGACTCCGGAGACTTTGCTGTTAGATTTCAAGACGCTTGGACTACTTTTCGAATCGTTGGCCCTTCATGATTTGTGGGTTTATGCGCGAGCAAATGGAATGAGTCTCTATCACTATCACGATTCTCGCGATCTAGAGGTCGATGCAGTCATTGCGGCTCCCGGTGGAACGTGGATTCCGATCGAAGTTAAACTCAGCTCTGCTCAAATCGAAGAGGCATCTGACAGTCTTGTTGCTGTCGAAAAACGTATGGTTGCTGCTGGAAACACCCCGCCGGTTTCGAAAGTCGCAATCATTGGATTTGGCTCACAAGCCTATGTCACTGACCGCGGCGTCCAAGTTGTTCCGTTGGATGTTCTCGCGCCGTAGTGCGATTGCAAGCTTTCACTTCTTTTGCTTTCTTTCACTTCTTTTAACAAAACGCCCGGCGGGCATTAACTGCTCGCCGGGCGCCTTGGTTAGGAAGCTATAGCCGCTGGGAAAGCCTAGGACAGGTCTGCAAGATTTGAGACTAGGGTTTTCCAGGTGCCGCAAATTGGGTCGAATGAGGAGCGCCGCGTACTTAAGGTACGCAAGCGACAAATGAGGCCCAAGGTGCCGTGGCTGGGAAAGCCTAGGCCAAATCTTCGCCGTTCGTCTCGATGACGTGTTTGTACCAGTCAAAGCTCTTCTTTTTGGAACGCTTGAGGGTGCCGTTGCCCGCGTCGTCGCGGTCGACGTAGATAAAGCCGTAGCGCTTGGACATCTCGCCCGTGCCGGCGCTCACCAGGTCGATCGGGCCCCAGGTGGTGTAGCCCAGCAGGTCAACGCCATCCTCGGTCACTGCATCGCGCATCGCGGCGATGTGCTGGCGCAGGTAGTCGATACGGTAGTCGTCGTTGACGGAGCCATCCTCCTCGACAACATCCTTGGCGCCCAGACCGTTCTCGACCACAAACAGCGGCTTCTGATAGCGGTCGTACAGGTCGTTGAGGGTGATGCGGAAGCCCAGCGGATCGATGGCCCAGCCCCACTGGCTCTCCTGCAGGTAGGGGTTCTTGGCGCCGGCGAAGGCGTTGCCCTGGGTGCGCTCGACATCAGGGTTATCGGCACCGGCGGAACAACGGGTGCTGTAATAGCTAAAGCTGATGAAGTCGACGGTGTTGGCGGCCAGGATCTCGCGATCCTCGTCCGTCATGCCCACATCGATGCCCAGACGCTCGAGCTTCTTGACGGCATAGGCCGGGTAGTAACCGCGGCTCTGAACGTCGACGAAGAAATAGTTGCTCTGGTTGTCAATCTGCGCCTGGCGCACATCGCCCGGACGGCAGCTGTAGGGGTAGTAGCTACCTGCGGCAAGCATGCAACCGATCTTGACCTCAGGGTCGATCTCGTGAGCGATCTTGGTTGCCCAAGCGCTAGCGACGAGCTCGTTGTGGGCGGCCAGGTACTCGACGGCCTCCTTGTTCTCGCCCTCCTCAAAGACCAGACCGGCACCCATAAACGGCAGGTGCAAGATCATGTTGATCTCGTTGAAGGTAAGCCAGTACTTCACCAGGCCCTTGTAGCGGGTGAAGATCGTGGTCGCGAGGTTCTTGTAGAAGTCGATGAGCTTGCGGTTACGCCAGCCGCCGTACTCCTTGATAAGGTGGATCGGGCAGTCGAAGTGCGTGATGGTCACGAGCGGCTCGATGCCGTGCGCCTGACACTCACGGAAGACGTCCTCGTAAAAGGCCAGGCCGGCTTCGTTGGGCTCGGTCTCGTCACCGTTGGGGAAGATTCGGGTCCAGGCCAGGCTCATGCGGAAGGTCTTAAAGCCCATCTCGGCAAAGAGGGCGATGTCCTCCTTGTAGTGGTGGTAGAAATCGATGCCGGTCTGCGCGGGATAGTAATAGCCGTCCTCGAAGTCGAGCATCTTGCGCTGGCCGGAGACCACCGCGTAGCGCTCGGGGCCATGCGGAGCCACGTCCACGTTGGCCAGGCCGCGGCCGTCCACGTCGTAGGCGCCCTCGCACTGGTTGGCAGCCGTCGCGCCGCCCCACAGGAAGTCATTACGGAAAGCCATGCATCGATCCTTTCACACGCTGTTTGTCGTGGCTTCAGTATCCCCGCAAGCAGCGCGCTACTCAACGGCAGCGGCGCAGGCCGACACTTCTTTTCGCGCGCAGGCGCTCGACAGCCGCCCCCGTCTGACACTTTTTGATACCTGCCCGCCCAAACCGCCAACCACCACAAAGGGGATAGGCACCTTTGTGGTGGTTGGGGCCCGGTTTGTCTCGATCTGTAACAGTTAGGCAGCCAAAACCGGGCCTGGTGTTACAGATCGAGATTTTCGGGCGGGCCCCTGCGGTTTGTCTAAATCTGTAACAGGTAGAGACGATTTAGCCCGCTAGATGTTACAGATCGAGATGGAAGATTCTAGTCCACGGCGATGTCGAGGTTCTTGCCGACGAGACCTACGTAGCCACCCTCGGCGGCCTTGGGGCTATCGGCGTGGCAGAGAACCCACTTGTCGGCCTTCCAGTAGCAGTAGCTGTCGCCGGCGGCGGGCATGTCGGCTGCGGCCTCGGGGCGCGGACCATTGGTGCCGGCGGGCAGCGCAACCATTACCTGGAAGCCGCCGTCGTCGACCATACACGGCGTGTAGTGGAGCGTGGTGTTGAAGACTTCGACGACTGTACCCGCCGGCACGCGGAACGCCTTGACCTGAGCGGTGTCGAGCTTGCCGTCCTCGATCTCCCAGCGATGTGCCACGAGCAGGATAAAGTCGCGGGCGCCCAGGTTAAACTCGCTGGCGCGGTGATACTCCAGGCAGTTGAGCTGCGTGTTGTGGCCGTTGCACCAGCCGAGCTGGAAGGGACGACCGCCAAACATGAGAAAGCCCAGTTCATCGGCATCCTTGACTCCCTCGAGCTCCGGCGCGCTTGCTACGTACTTGCTACCCTCGGGGATGGGCGTGGCAGAGAGCGCCTCGAGCACGGGCGACGTGAACTCGGACGGAACGTTATCCCAAACGTTGCCATAGGATTTGAACTCGGGATCGTTGACAGAGTAGATATGCATGTTCACTCCTGTTCGTTTATGTGACAGTACGAACATTCTAGAACAAACATAAGCGATTTTGA
This sequence comes from uncultured Collinsella sp., assembly GCA_947001705.1. Taxonomy (GTDB): domain Bacteria; phylum Actinomycetota; class Coriobacteriia; order Coriobacteriales; family Coriobacteriaceae; genus Collinsella. The sequence continues at coordinate 5,178 of CAMQHT010000034.1, read as the reverse complement.
ACGCTCATCCCGACCACTCAACAAAAAGGCGCCTCCGCATAAGCGAAGGCGCCCAATGCGCGCGTTTTGGACGATAAAGCCCTTATGCCTGTTGATAGTGCAGGTGCTTCTCGTCGATATTGGCCAGGTCACGGTCGAGATAGCGGCGTGCGAGCCAGTTTGCCATGGGGAGGTTCTGGTCCAGATAGTTGCCGCACTCCTCGGGAGCGGCACCGGGGACATCGCCCTCAAAGCCCGCGACAAACTCGAACAGCTCGCGTACGAGCGGCAAGATCTCCTCGCTCGTCACCTCGCCAAAAACGACGAGGTAAAAGCCCGTGCGACAGCCCATTGGCCCAAAGTAGACGATACGGCTCGACCACTCGGCATGATTGCGGAGGAACGTGGCGCCCAGGTGCTCGATGGTGTGGCACTCGGCCGTGTTCATGACCGGCTCCCTATTGGGCGTGGTCAGGCGCAGGTCAAAGGTGGTGACGGCAGCGCCGGTCGCCGGATCGCGGTCGATGCGGCTCACGTACACGCCGGGCTCAAGCAGCAGATGGTCAACGGAAAAACTCGCGATGCGCTCCATGGCAGTTCCTCTCGGTAGTCAATTTGGGACGGGGCTCTTTTAGCTGGTTCGAACGGTCGCACCAATCATACCAGTCAAAAAAGGCCCGTCCAAAAAGACAACTTAGCCCAGGACACGGGCCATACGCGCCTTGAACTCGGACAGGAAGCGCGGGGCGTCGACGGTCAGCGCCACGAGCGCGCTCTTGCCGGGGTCGGCCACACGGCGCTCATCGCAGATGGTGCGGCCGCGATACTCGCCCAGTAGGTCGACGCGCAGGTTACAGCCGAGTGCGCCCACGAGCGTGGGGTCAATCGCCACGGCGACGGCAAGCGGATCGTGCAGCGCGCAGCCACCCAGGTAGGGGGCGTTCATCTCGTACGAGCTAATGTAGTGCTCCACCATGCTCGCAAATGCGCAGCCCGCCATGGTGCCCGAGCCCGTCCAGCCGGCAATGTCGCGACGCGTGAGCACCACGCGATGCGTCACATCCAGACCCACCATAGTGAGCTTGCGGCCCGAACGCAGCACGGCATCGGCCGCCTCGGGATCACTTGCCATGTTGGCCTCGGCGCCCGCGCTCACGTTTCCGGGCACGGTGAGCGCACCGCCCATCACGACCACGCGGCCGATAGACATTATCGCCGCCGCATCGCGCTCCAGGGCAAGTGCCAGGTTGGAGAGCGGACCGGTCGCCACGTAGATCAGATCGGGGCCATAAGTGCGCGCGGCATCAATCAGGTAATCGACCGCCGCGTTACCGTCGGCCGACGTCGCCCCCACCGGCTCGTATGGCGACGCGGGCACGCTCGCCCCGCCAATGCCGTTCTTGCCGTGAATGAGCGTGGTGGACGCCGGCGGTGTATAGGGCTCAGTCGCCTTAATGGGGCGATCGGCGCCCAGGTACACCGGAACCTCGGGGCGACCCAGCAGATCGAGCACCGCCAGGCAGTTGTGCGCCGATTGCTCGACGCGCACGTTGCCAAAGCACGTGGTGATGCCCACGAGCTCCACCTCGGGGCTCGCGATGGCATAGGCCAGCGCCATCGCATCGTCCACACCCATATCCAGATCAAGGATCAGCTTCTTGGTTGCCATTGTTCTACTCCGCTTCTCCGTCTTTATCGTTTAACCAAACCAATGTTCAACTTCGGCACGCGTGGGAATCGATTGCTGAGCGCCCAGGCGCGACACCGTCACCGCCGAGGCGCGAGCACCCGCGGCCATGCACTCAAAGAGCGGCAAGCCCTCTAGGCGAGCCGCCGCCAACGCGCCGATAAACGTATCGCCGGCCGCCGTGGTGTCGACCACCGAGCTCGAAAGCGCCGGCATGCGCAGCAGCTCGCCGTCATCACCGAGCGTAACCGAGCCGGCACCGCCCAGCGTAATGACCGCGGCGCCAGCGCCTTTGCCGAGCAGGGCATTAAGCGCTTCGACACAACTCGCGTCATCTGCGGGCAGAATGCCCGTCAACGCCTGGCATTCGGTCTCGTTGGGGCAGACCAGGTCGACTGCGGGCCACGCACCCGCCGGCAGGGCGCAGGCCGGTGCGGGGTTAAAGACCGTATAGAACCCCAGCCTGTGGGCGCAAGAGAGCGCTGCGGCCGTCGCCGCAAGGTCACATTCGCCCTGGGCGATAAAGACGCTTCCGGCAGCCGGGGCAATCTCTCTGGCGCCTCCGTCGAGCCCATCGGCCACCAGGCGCCTCAGCGCACAGGCCACATCATCGCCTGCAAGCGCATGGTTGGCACCCGGCGACAGCACGATGCGGTTGTCGCTCTCACAGCGAATGATGGTCGCCGTGCCCGTCTCCACGTCGTCGCGCCGCGCCACGAACTCAACGCCCACGCCGGCATCCTGAAGCCCCGCCACCAGCGCATCGCCAAACGCATCGCGCCCGACCGCGCCGATCATGCACGTGTGCGCACCCATGCGCGCGGCGGCGACGGCCTGGTTAGCGCCCTTGCCACCAGCATTGGTGATAAAACCGCCGCCACCGACGGTCTCGCCCGCGCGCGGCATGCGCTCGCACGCCACCGAAAGGTCCATGTTCATACTGCCGAACACCGCAACAATGCCGTTGTCTGCCATGGAAACCTCCTCGTCTGCAGGCCTTACGCCCACCGTCGGCGTCGATCGCGCGCTCTCGCACCCCTATAACTTTAGTTCACTTTGATGTGAACGCACCCTTGAGGTTGCGCCAGCAGCAAGCATTCACAGGAGCAGGCAGCTACAATGAATATGTGCCGATTATTCTCGTCATTGGATGATGTTTTATGGAGCAATTCCCACAATCGAGCCCACGCGGCCCGCGCCGCGCGCCTGATAACCAGGCGCCGCACGAACGCCCGCACGCCGACCGCCGCACCGGCGAGTCGCGACGCGGCCCGAGCCCGCATCGAACGCCCACCAACAAGGGTGCCTATGCAGCCAAGACCAACACCGGCGCCACACGCTCGTCCGCTACCGACCAGCAGGCGACCGCTCGCCCCAAATCTCGCTACATTCCTGCGCTCGACGGTCTGCGTACGCTCGCCGTCGTCGCGGTGGTGCTCTATCACCTCAACCTCACGTGGGCTCAGGGCGGCCTGCTCGGCGTCACGATCTTCTTTGTGCTTTCGGGCTATCTGATCACGCGCTTGCTGCTCAACGAAGTCGCTAGGACCGGCCGCATCGACCTTAAGAGCTTCTGGATTCGCCGCATCCGTCGCCTGGTCCCTGCCGTGGTAACGGTAGTGTTCGTGACCTGCGCGCTGTGCACCATCTTTAACCACGTGATGCTCACCAAGATGCGCCCCGACATCCTACCGTCGCTGCTGTTCTTCAACAACTGGTGGCAGATTGCCCAAAACGTCTCGTACTTCAATGCCCTGGGCGACCCCTCGCCGCTCACGCACTTTTGGTCGCTTGCCATCGAGGAACAGTTCTACCTGATTTGGCCGCCACTGCTGTTTGCCATGGTATCCATGCATGTGAGCAAGCCCAACACGCGCCGCGTGGTTCTGGGCCTTGCCGCGGCATCTGCCCTCGCCATGATGGTGCTTTACAACCCTGCCGCCGACCCCAGCCGCGTGTACTACGGCACCGACACCCGCGTGTTCTCGCTGCTGCTGGGCGCCTGGATGGCCTTTATCCCCGATCGCGACCTGGCGCCGGTGCGTCTCGCACATCGTTTGGGGCTCAATCGCCTGGCTGGCGCCGCCAAGCACGGCAAGAACGCCGAGGGCAAGTCTGGCGAGAAGGCCGACGAAGCAGCCGAGACCGCTCCGGCACAGCCGAGCGCCCTCGTGCGCTTTTGGTCCTCGCCCGCATCCATCGATGTGTTGGGCGTCGTGGGTCTGGTTGGCCTTGCCGCCATGGTCGCGCTCACCAACGGCTACACCGCGTTCCAGTATCGCGGCGGCACGCTGTTATGCTCCATCCTCACGCTCATGGTTATTGCGGCATGCGTGCAGCCCCAGGGAATGGTTGCCCGCGCGCTGTCAGCCGAGCCGCTCGTGTGGGTCGGCAAGCGCTCGTACAGCATCTACCTGTGGCACTATCCGCTGCTGCTGCTCATGAACCCGGTCGCCAACATCAACGATACGCCCTGGTGGCAGTACATTTTGCAGGTGCTGCTGGTGGTCGCCGTAGCCGAGTGCTCCTATCGCTTTATCGAAACGCCGTTTAGGAAGGGCGCCTTCGGCCGCACCGTCGCCGAATTCCGCGATGGCACCACCACGCCCGCCAACTGGGCTCGCGCGCACGTCCCTGTCTGCGCGGCCTGCGCTGTCGTGTTGGTCGTTGCACTGGGCGGCCTGATTTTTGTGCCCGAGACGTCTGCGCTGAGCGGCGAGGGCGCCGAAGTTCTGAACAAGGAAGCCAAAAACACCGCGCCCACCGACCAGCAGGCGGCCGACGACACCGACAAGGACAACGACGGCTTCCCCGATGGCTCCTACGACCTGTTGATGATCGGTGACTCCGTGTCGCTGCGCGCCGTTGATTCCTTTGACGGCGTGTTCCCGCACAGCCATATCGATGCCGAAAAGGGCCGCCAGTTTGATGCTGGCCGCGCGACATTTGAGGGCTATATCCAGCAGAACCTTGCCGGCAAGATCGTGGTCTTTGCCCTGGGCACCAACGGTTTGGTAACGGACGCCCAGGTCGACGCGATCATGGCCGACGCCGGCGAGCAGCGCATTGTCGTGTTTGTAAACACGCGTAGCCCGCAGCCGTGGGTCGGGTCCACGAACCAGGCCATCGCCAACGCCGCCACGCGCTACAAGAATGTACGCGTTGTCGACTGGTACGGGTACAGCGCCAACCGCAACGACCTGTTCGACGGCGACGGCACGCACCTGTCGACCACCGGCGTGACCGAATACCTCAACCTGATCCACGATGCGGTCAAGAAAGACCTGCCCGTGCACCCCGAGGACCACGTCAACGATCCGCAGCCGGCAGCCGTCAAATCCGCCGCCGACGCACTCGTCAATGCCCTCGCCTACAAACCACACAAGCTGGGCACCGACAAGTAACACGCGGCCAAATCTGCTTCCACCCGCAGGGGGGGGGGGGGGGGGGGGGGCCCCCCCCCCCCCCGGGGGGGGGGGGGGGGGGGGGGGGGGGGGGGGGGGGGGGGGGGG
>CAMQHT010000033.1 GCA_947001705.1 uncultured Collinsella sp. | reverse complement strand
AATTCCTTAAGATTTCGCGGAGGGTTGTTGCCGTTTACCGAGGGGTTGTTGTGCAACAACGGGCGAGCTGCAATACTTATTTCTATCTTTGCAAACTGTACTTTAACTATACCAATGCAGGGAGGATCTTATGCAGCCCAAGCATTCCGCGATTGTTGCGGGCCTGACGCTGGCGCTTTCGTTTAGCGCCGTTACCGCGCCCGCGCCCGCCGCTGCCGAGGAACCCACGCCGGGCGTTGCCTCGGATGCCACCGATATCGACAAAGGCCTCTACACCCAGCAGTCCTTCTCGGGCGTGCTGAGGTCGGTCCAGGGCGTTTCGTTTGTCAACGTGACTCCCGAGATGAAGTACTTTACCAAGTACGAGAGCCATGGCAACTACAACCAAGGCTTTTCGTATGGCGACGGTTATAACGCGCTGGGCTATTACCAGTTCGACCGTCGTTGGTCGCTCATCCCGTTTATGAAGCAGGCCTACAACTACAACCCCGAAAAATACTGCATGCTCAAGGATGCGATTGATCGCGGCAGCGAGATTTCCAACACGAGCAATGCCATGTACGAGAACGGCCAGCTCACCGAGCTGGGCCATATCGCGCAGGATGCCTTCCAAGGTGCTTATAACACCGATCCTGTTGAGTTCTCAGCACTTCAAGATGCCTATGCGTACAACTCGTACTATGCGGTGACCGAGGCGTGGCTTAAGAGCGCTCTTGGCATTGACATCTCCGGCCGCGCCGATTGCGTCAAGGGTATGGTGTGGAGCATCACCAACATGTGCGGTACCGGTGGCTGCAGAGACTTCTTCCGCTGGGCGAATCTTTCCAACGATATGTCCGACCGCGAGTTTGCGACGGCGCTCTCCAATAGCGTGGTCAACAATGTCGCCACCAAGTTTTCAAGTCAGCCCCAGTATCATGAGGGCTGGAAGAACCGCTACCGCAACGAGCTGAAGGACTGCTTGGTTTATATCGCCGAGGACGAGGCCGCTGCCGCTGCGACGCCCGTGCAGCCCGCGCCTGCGCCGGCGCCCTCGCCGACACCTGATTCGAATGACGGCTCGAGTGACGATGCCAACGATGACAGGATGGATGCGCCCTCGACCGATGCTGACGGTAATGGCTCTGCTGGTGGCACTACCAACGACGGCTCTACCTCGAACGGCTCCGATTCGAACGGCTCTGCTGCGAGCGATTCGCCTTCAAGCTCTGCCGGCAATACGGACAGCGACGCTTCTGGTTCGACCGACGCTGGCACCTCTAACTCATCTACCGGCTCGAGCGATTCGTCCGTTGACACCGGCTCTAACAACGGCTCCGGCTCTGACACGACCCCTGATTCCGATGCTTCCAAGGACGACTCGAATAAGGCGCCGGACGCTCCCGTTGCTTCGCCGGACAAGAAGCCTTCTTTCTCCGAGCAGCTTGGTTCTACGCTGGGTTCTTCGCTGATGGCTGGCGTCAATAACGGCTCGGCCCAGAACAAGGACAACTCTGATCAGGTTTCCACGGAAAAGACCGAAGCCGCAAAGGGCGACTCCAAGGACAAGGCTTCCGAGAAGGCTGAATCCGATAAGGGTCCTAGCTCTGATGAGAAGGGCGACAAGTCCGGTCAGAAGAAGGACGAGAGCAAGACCGAGGGCGAAAAGAAACAGCCCGAAGACGACGACAAGAGCGGTGCTGACAACCAAGTCCAAGAGCAAAATGACTCCAAGACGGTGACCACTACAACCACGACGACTACAACGACCAAGTCATCTGGCGGTAACATGCCCAAGACGGGCGACCTTATCGTTATGGCGAGCCTTGCCAGTGCAAGCTTGGCCACGCTGGGTGCCACGTCTATTGTGAGTGGCAAGCATAAGCTCGATCAGCAAAAGAAGGCTGCTGGGCAGAACGACTCCGAGGAGTAGTCCCTTTCGGTTGCCCGACAACTAAAGATTCGCAATGGGGGCCGGTGCAGTTGCATCGGGCCCCATTTTGTTGCACAACGATTTGTTATGCCCCCTCAAGGCCTTTGTTCCTACCGTTGCCCGATGCCTTTGCACGGATCCAGCGTTGCACTTGAACTGCTCGCTACAATGGGCTTCGTGTTGCGTTTTAGGGAGAAGTTACGGTGTCTGAACAGGAGTATTGCAACAGTGCCGATACTTTTGGCGTACGGCTTGTCAACCATGTTGATGATGCGGTTTTGCCGGTCGGTGTGCATGATTTTGCCGATGCCATTGGTCGTTGCATGCTGGTTGACAAGACCATGTTTATTGCCGATGTGTTGGACTGCGACGCGTCCGTTGTGGTGTGCTGTCGACCCGAGGGTTTTGGCAAGAGCATGAACTTGTCGATGCTCAGGGCTTTTCTGGAGCGTCCAGCGGTCGGTCGCTCTGGTCAGCGTTTGTTTGCCGATGCTCAGATTTGGGATGCGAACGGCGGGCGCTATCGGGATGAGTACGCTTGCTATCCGGTGATATCGCTGGACTTTTCTGGCGCTGCGAGGCGTGGCCCCGCTGTTGCCGACGTCGTGCGCGATGCCCTTTCGGGCGAGTGCGCTCGCTTGTTGGCGCTCTTGGAGGCTCCGGATTTAGCTCGAGATAAGGTGCGTCACATCGAACGTGTCGCGCGTGGCGTGGCGAGCGCGGACGAGGTTGACTCGGTGCTCGGTGTGCTCATAGAGCTGCTGGAGATTGCCTGCGATGAGCAGGTTGTATTGCTCGTTGATGGGTACGATGCGGCGTGTTCTCGCCGTGCGAGCGCGAGGAACGCTTCCGACGCCGATCCGGCAGAACTACTTGACCGTGTGCTGTTTGACACCATTGCCACTGCGCGCGATTCGTTGCGGCTGACGTGTCTGATGGGGGAGTGTCCCGGTCCTGCCGAAGCGGCGCTTTCTTCGCGCGGCTGCTCGTATTGTCTGACGACGCCGCTGTCGGCGTGGTGTGACCGATGTTTCGGTTTTTCGGATGCCGAGGTCCAGGCTCTGTTGAATCATGCTGGGCGCGAGGAATACCTGGAGGATGCGCGTGAATGGCTCGAGGGATATCGGTTTGGCAGGGCCTATTGCTCGAGTCCGGCGCGCGTGATCGGTTTTCTGGACCGAGGCTGCACGGCGCCTGTGCGCGCCGATCTGTATGGGTATGCGGATTGCCTGAGTAGGGTAGTTGCCGGGTGGAATCTCGACCGCCTTTCGGTCTTGTTTGATTTGCTCGAGGCCCATGGGTGCGCTGAGGTCCCGCTTTGTTTGGGCACTGCAGAGCCAGATTTCTCGCCTGACGATGGCATGTGGACAGCGCTGTATCTGTCCGGTTTTCTCACGACGGATATGACTGAGGAGCCAGAGCATGGCGATCGCCTCCGTGCTTTGCGATTGCCCAATAACGAGCTTCGCCAGGCCTTGCGTCTAGTGATTATTGAGTGGTTTGAGTGCGCTGCCGAAGACATTCGAGACGTCGATGCGTTTCGCGACGGGCTGTGCCGTGGGAACGAGGATACCGTGAGGCGGGCGCTAAGCCGCATCCTGGGGGATGCTGGAATCGGTGAGACCGACCCAGATAAGCCGCTGCCATATCATCTGCTCTTGCAGGGGCTCTGCTTTGGCTTGCCGGGTTATGCCAATCCTGCCTCGAGGCGAAAGTGTGGCGCGGGTCGCTGGGACATCCAGGTTTTCCCTACGGGTGCCGTGTTCGACGTAGCAGACACGATTGGCATGCTGGACGAGCGCCCGCTGATAACGATTAACTTGATGTATGACCCCGATGTGGATGCGCTGGGCCTGGAATTGCTGGCCGTGCAGTCGCTACTCGACATAGAGCGCGACGGCATCGACGAAATCCGTGTGCCACGCCCCGGCGTGGGTCGCATGCGCTGGGGGTTCGGTTTTGATGGGCAGCATGTGGCTACGGTGTGCCAGCGGCTTTAAGCGCCGAGGTGTTTCCGACTTCCGTTACTCGGTGTCCTTCATGGGCGGCATGGGCTTCCAGTTGGGGTCCTTGATGATCTTGCGGGCGTCCTTCATGCCGCGGCGCAGCGCCGGAATTCCGGTCTTAAAGCACTTGTCAACGGCGGCCAGGCGAATAAATTCCTTGCAGAAGGTCGCGGCGTTGCCCAGACGGAACAGCACGGGGTGATAGTCGCCGTAGATCTGCATGTAGCGGGCCAGATAACCGCGGTTGCGCATGATGTAGTAACGGTTGGTGTCGCTCGTAGAGTTGAGCTGGCGCTTGCCGGCGATATCCCAGTTAGAGACAGCGCGGGCGCGCTTGAGAACCACGTCGGCAACAACGGCGGCGGGGAAGTGCTGGCTGGCCACGTAGCCATAGCAGGCATCGTCGCCGTAGATAAAGAAGCGCGCGTCGGGCAGGCCAATCTTGTCGACCACGCGGCGCGAGAACATGCCGCCCTCAAAGCACAGCTGGTTCATGGTGCGGTAGCCCTCGGGACCCAGATCCCACTTGGCGACAGGGTTTGGAATGCCGAGCGAAAGGATCAGTTGGTACTGCCAAAAGAACGCGCCGCCGTCGAAGTCCAGGCGCGAACCCTGGATGACATCGTAGCGGTCGGTCCACTTGGCCAAGCGCTCGATGCCTTCGGGGATGACGAGCACGTCGTCGTCCATCACCCAGAACCACTGGGCGCCCAGGTCGTAGGCGCATTTAGTGCCGGCGGAGAAGCCGCCCGCACCGCCGCCGTTTTCGAGCTGCGGTGCGTAGATGACGCGGTCGGTGCCGCCCTGCGCGTCGGGCTGCTCGGTGTCGATGCCCCACAGGTTGGCCAAGCGCTCGTTGAATGCGGTGCACATGGCCTCGGTCTCGCGCGAATTCTCGTTATCGACAATCACGATGCGCCAGGGCGTTGCCGTGAGCTCGGTCATGGAGTCGAACAAGTTGGCCAGGAGTTCCTGGCGCTTGTACGTAACGACGACGATGGCGAGCTTATCGATGGGAGCGGGGAGGGTTGAAGGCATGGGGCAATATATCCTTTCACGCGCGGCGGGCGAGTGCTGCGCGGAAGCTATCGAATACGTCCTTGAGACTGTCCTATTGTAAAGGCTTGGCGCGCCTTGGCGGCAAGCTTTGAATAAAACGCAGGAACCTGCCACGGGTGCAGCGGCTTTAGGGTCTGACGGCAGCATGTCTATTGCCGCTTGAGCTTGCGAGCGATAAGGCTTCTAGCAGCATCGATGATGAGGAGCGCTAAGGCAAAGACGATGCTAATGACGGTGCCTGTGACGATACATATAGCTGCCGGGCTGTTTTGGCTGATCAGTATGTTTGCGAGCAACGTATTGAAGACGGGACGCCACAGGCTACTGGTGAGCGACTGCATCACATAGAAACCAAGCGTGGCGGTCGATAAGGTGACGATGACACCTGCGGTCCGTGGATTGCCTGAGGCACTGCGCCGGGTCGCCGCAAAGAGCAGAGAGGCGGCAGCGAGGACAAACGAGATCAACGAGGTTGATTTGTAGGAGAGGACTGCCATCGCCGTGAGGTTGCCGGTGAAGGAGAGTGCTCCTTCCAGGATGGTGGCGAGCACCAAAACCGCTGCGAGCGACCGCGTGCCTAAGGCGCCCGCCTTGTCCGAATCCATGGCGCCGGTTACGTCGCGGAGCAGTCCGCCGATCAAAAACGCGACTACGTACGTGGTAGCGCTCATGAGCTTTTGGAGCCAAGAAAACTCGCCGGCGCTTGTCGCACTCATAGCGGCTAAATACCCGTTAACAACAAATGCGAGGATGCCAACGGCGATGACCGTCGTCTTGTAGGTTTTCTGGGGGAGTCGACTCTTAGCCAGTCCAAACCATGGCGCCATGAAGACCGTGGCGGCATAGACCCAGATAAACTCAAGCCCCAGCGTGTACCAATAGTGCGCGTGCAGGGAGACATCGGGAATGGGTGAGACGACCGTGGACCACGCGAGCGCCATGAGGCAATAAAACGCAGTAGGCAAGATGACCTTGCCAAGGCGCTGCGCCGCCCGTTGCATTTGCGACTTCCACGTTGCTCCACCGTCCCAAGCACGCGCGGCCGAAGCGATGAGAAAATAGCCCGAGATCATAAAGAAGACCTCGTTGGCCCAGCAGCCCAGCAAGTTAATAAAACCGAGCACGCCGGAATAGGGGGACATCGCAAGTGGGGCATATTCTACGGCGCCGACGCAGGCGGCTTGGAAGGTCCACTGAAAGGTGTGGAACACCGCGATGCCGGCGACCGCAACCAAACGCAGTGCTTCGATGGGTATGTTGCGTGCGGCTTTGGGCTGCATGACGTCCTTTCTTATCGGTTTGCCTCTGCGAGCTCCATAGATTATATAAACGCCCGCTGGCGCGCTGGCCCTTTGATACCATGAAACGACAGGTATTTCCTAAGGAGCACATTTGTCTACTAACGCCTCTGGCAGCCCTGTTCTGTCGCTGCTTATTCCCATTTACAATGTTCAGCGCTACCTGCGCGAGTGTCTTGATTCCGCCCTGGCGCAGACGCTCAAGGATATTGAGATCATCTGCATTAACGACGGGTCGACCGATAACTCGCCGGCGATTATCCGCGAGTATATGGAGCGCGATGGGCGCGTCAAGATGATCGACAAGGCCAACAGCGGCTACGGCGACTCGATGAACCGCGGCCTGGAGATGGCACGCGGCGAGTACGTGGGTATCTTGGAGTCCGATGACTTTATGGCGCCCGACGCGCTGGAGAAGCTTGTGTCGGCGGCCGAGGGCTGCAATGCCGACTTTGCGAAGGCGAACTTTGACTTCTACTGGTCCAAGCCCGAGGAGCGCCGCTCGCTGCACGAGATGTTTAAGCCCAAAGACTGCGGCAAACCGGTGCACCCAAGCGACACGACACAGTTCTTTAAGCAAAAGCCCTCGATTTGGTCGGCCGTCTACCGTCGCGATTTTCTTGAGCGCAACGGCATCAAGTTCTTGCCGACCCCGGGTGCCTCTTTCCAGGACACGTCGTTTGCCTTTAAGGTGATCGCGTGCGCCGACAAGGCCGTTTACCTGCACGATGCCGTACTTTCGTATCGCCAGGACAACGAGAACTCCTCGGTCAATTCTTCGGCCAAGGTCTGTTGCGTCAATGCCGAATATGCCGAGATCGAGCGCTGGATCCGAGAGGATTACGCTCGCAATCACGCAAGTGATGACGTCGCGCGCATGCTCAAGTTCAATCAACTTATTAAGTACGATTCGTACATGTGGAACTACGTGCGCCTGGCGCCTAAGTTCTATAAAGAGTTCCTGGTCCAGATGACCAAGGAGTTCCAGGCCTCCTTGGACGCAGGAGACTTTTCGCTGGACGACCTTAAGCCGTGGAAGCGCGCGAATCTTGCTGCGATCCTCAAAGACCCTGAAGCTTGGGTGGACGAGCACCCGCACTTTGCGACGGACGGCGCCCTGGGACGCGCCAAATACTACGCCTCGGTTGGAGGCCCAGGCGTGGTCGCCGCCTTCCTCATCGAATCGCTGAGGGGGTAGGTCGACATGGGAGAGGCTTCGACCCCCAAAGCGACCATCGTCGTTCCCGTATACAACTCGGCACGCTCGATTCAGCGATGCCTCGACTCGCTGTTGGCACAGTCCGAGCGCTCGATTCAGGTCGTTTGTGTCAATGACGGATCGACTGATGATTCCCTGAGCGTCTTGCATCAAATGGCACAGACCGACGGACGTGTGCTGGTGATTGACCAGAAAAACGAGGGTGTCTCGTGCGCTCGAAACGCCGGCATCGATGCCGCCGAGGGCGAGACCGTCTTTTTTGTGGACGCCGACGATTACATCGATGCCCAGACGGTCGAGCGCGTGTTGCATGTCATGGAGTCTGCGGATGCCGAGGCCGCCGTTTTTGGCGGCGTCTGTGAACCTGCCGATGCTGCCCCCAAACGCGTCCAGCAACTCATGAGCCCCAAAGCTGGTACCTTCGGCGCCCGTGATCCCCAACTACTGTTCCATTCGAATGCGCAGCCCTATGCCTGCCGTGCGGCTTTTTCGCGCGAGCTGCTCAATCGCGAAGGCATTCGCTTCGCCCCCGGTTTGGCTTTGGGCGAGGACGTCGTCTTCCAATTTGCGGCTTATGCGCTTGCCCGCAAGACCGTCGTCATGCCGGACAAGTTCTACCACTACGTGATGGAGAGTGAATCGGCGACGCACGAGTTCAACAGTGCCGAGGCTCGCGCCAAAAAGCTTGACGCCCACATGAGGATGCTCGAGGAGGTCTTGGAGGACTGGGCGGCCTACGGTCTTTTAGACCTGTGCCCCGGCGAGCTGATAACTTGGTTTTTGGACCTAACTGTGTTCGACCTGGCGCGCTTGGATGCCGATGACTTCCATCGCGTGGCGGCTCGCGTCAACATGGACCTCGCGACATTTTTGGGAACGGACTGGGCAGATATGCCTGCTAAGGGCGCCGTTCGCCGTGTTGCCCACAAGCTCGTTGCGGCGACCTCGGGCGTTTCGATGGCAGACGCCACGCTGTTCTATCTTTCGACTCGCGGTCTCAAAGCCTGCCTGGAGCGCTTTATCTAATTCCAAGCGCTGCCGCTCGCCGCAACTCGGCTGTTAAAATAACCCTGTTACACGCTACTCAACAGGAGGTTCTCTTGCAGAACTCTGATACCCCTAAAGTTTCGCTGCTTGTCCCCATTTGCAATGTCGAACGCTACCTGTGCGAGTGCCTCGATTCCGCCGTGGCGCAGACGCTTAAGGACATCGAGATCATCTGTATCAATGACGGTTCCACCGATAGCTCGCCGGATATCATCCGCGAGTACATGGAGCGCGACCCCCGTGTGAAGATGATCGACAAGGCCAACAGCGGCTACGGTGACTCGATGAACCGCGGCCTGGAGATGGCGCGCGGCGAGTACGTGGGCATCCTTGAGTCCGACGACTTTATGTTTGAGGATTCGCTCCAAAAGCTGGTTGCCAAGGCCGATGCTGAGCATGCCGATGTGGTAAAGGGCGACTTTTACCTGTATTGGTCCGCGCCCAGTGAGCGCCGTGAGCTGTTTGGGATTATCGATGAGCATATGACGGGCGCCGCGTATCGCCCCGTCGATCGCCCTGGCATCTTCTACCGCAAACCTTCCATTTGGTCTGCCATCTATCGGCGCGAGTTCCTCAACGACAATCAGATTCGGTTCCTTCCCACGCCGGGCGCCTCGTATCAGGACGCAGGCTTTAACTTTAAGGTCTGGGCGTGCGCCGAGCGTGCCGCGTTTATTGCGGACCCCATCCTGTGCTATCGCCAGGACAATGAGAAGAGCTCTGTTAATTCGCCCAACAAGGTGTTTTGCGTGTGCGACGAATATGCCGAGATGCAACGTTTTTTGGATGAACGTCCCGAGCTCAAGGTTCAGCTCCAGGGCATTTTAATGCGCATGAAGGTCGATACGTATCGCTGGAATGACGAGCGTCTGGTCGATGAGCTGCGCGAGCAGTTTTGGGAGAAGGCTTCGCCCGAGCTCAAGGCCGATTGGGATGCCGGTCGCTTTGATCTGTCGCTGTTCGATCCGCGCGGCGAGACCGACTTGCGCCTGATGGTCAAGTCGCCCCGTGCTTATATCGATTCGCGCTTTGACTTTAAGAAGCCCGGCAAGCTCAATACGTTTAAGCACTACTTTAAGATTGGCGGCCTGCCGCTGGTCTGGCGCGTGCTGACGTATCAGCGCACCTACGGCGATAATCCGCATCCCGATGACGTGCCGGCCGCACAGTAGGAGCACTTGGCTATGACTACCCCCAAGATTTCCGTTGTCGTTCCCATCTATAAGGTGGAGGAGTGCCTGGCCTGGTGCCTGGACTCCCTGCTTGCGCAGGACATGCCCGATTGGGAAGGCGTGCTGGTCAACGATGGCTCGCCGGACGGTTCGCGCGATATTGCGGCTGCCTATTGCGAAAAGGACGCGCGCTTTACGTTGGTCGATAAAGAGAACGGGGGCCTGTCGAGCGCGCGCAATGCAGGCATCGCCGCGTCCACGGCGCCTATTGTCGCGTTCTTGGATTCCGACGACCGCTTTACGCCCGATGCATGCCGCGTGATCGTCGATGCCTTTGAGCGCGAGGACTGCGACGTGTTGACCTTTGGCGCGAACCCGTATCCGCTGGAGGCGGGGTATCCGTGGCTTAACTATGTGCTTAGCCCGCGCGATGTGTCGTTTGAGGGCTATAGCTCCGACCTGCTGTTTAAGGAAGCGTCTCGTCCCTTTGCATGGCGCACCGCCTGCAAGCGCGACTTCTTGCTGGGCAACGGGATCGTGTTCGACGAAACCGTTAAGTATGGCGAGGACCAGGTCTTCGACTTTGCCGTGTACGGTCGTTCGCACAAGACCGCGCTTATCTCGAACAAGTTGTACGACTATCGCGTGGCTCGCAAGGGTTCGCTCATGGACACCATGCGCTACGACGACGAGACACGTCTGCTGGAGCACGTGAAGATTTACTCCGCTATGCTGGCTGACTGGCAGCGCGACGGTCTCGACGCACAGCATGCTGATGACCTGGCGTACTTCCTGTGTGATCTGGTGCTGTACGATGCGCTGAGGTTGCTGGGTTCGGACTGCGGCAAAGTGTTTGCTGCCGTTGCCGCGGCGCTTAACGGTTCTGCCGTGGACAACGATGCTGCGCTCGCACAATGTGCTCCTTCGGTTGCCGCCATGGTGCGCGCGGCACTTATCGGTAAGGCCCCTGCTGCTCGTTTGTGCAAAAAGCTCATGTTCGATTACGACGTCTTGAGGTTTGGGCGCCTGGGTGCCTGCAAACGCATGGCAGCGAACGCCCTGGGAAAGCGAGAAGTGTAGATGAGTATCAAACGTTTGGCACTTTGCCGCAGCCAGGGCCGTCTGTTTGTGCTGCTTCGTTTTGCCGGTCAGGATGTCGCCGCGCTTATTGAGCGGGAGGGTTCTCAAGCGTTTGTCCATGCGACGACGAGCGGTTCTCGTGTGCCGTCGCTGGTGCTCCCGGTCGATCATGGCCGTGTGCTGGCGCTTTGCCCTTCCGTTTCCGGTTACGAGCGCGAGCTCGCCGTCATGGTACTTCCGTTTTTGGATGGCTCGTCGATGGATGTCGTTTTTGCATCCGGTGGTCAAAGGTTGGGCTCTATTCGCCTCGATAGCCGCGTGGCCAAGCTGGAATCCAAGATTAACTACAAAGCAAAGCCTGCGCTGTGCGCGCTTATCCGCGATGCGCAGCGTGGCGAATGCTGCGGTCGCTACGAGATCGATGCCATTCGCTATTTGCCGGCAGACTCCGGCGCGGTGTGGCGCTATGAGGTTACCTGGGCGGGAGACCCCCAGTGCGCACCCGAGTTCCAGATCTCCGATACGCATATGAATGCCATCGATGTCACCGTGCATGTGTTTGAGTCGCAGGTCGATGTGCCGCAGCAGGACGGATGCCGCGTCAATAAAACGTTTCTGAGCGTTGAGATGCCTCAGGATATACGAGATTTTGTCGCGATTGTGAGCGATCCCACAGAGCAGATCCAGAGCGGGTTTTGCGCCATGGATGGTCGCCTGTACAACGGCATGGTCGACGACAGCTGGAACCGTATGAAGGACGCGCGTGCAGACGACGCAGCTTATCGACGTTGGTTTGAGCAGCATCGCGCAAAGCCGGGCGATTTGGCGTGCCAGCGTGTCGCTTCGGCGGCCTTTGCCTATAGGCCGCTCGTGAGCATTGTGGTGCCGTGCTACAAGACCGATCGAGTCTACCTGCGCGAGCTGCTGGACTCGGTGCTAGCCCAGAGCTATGACAACTGGGAATTGCTCCTTATGGATGCCTCACCTGAATGGGATGCGGTTGCCGACCTTGCGGCAGGCGCCCACGACGAGCGCGTTCGTCGCTTTGGGCTGCCCGGCAACGGCGGCATTGTGGTCAACACCAACGCGGGTATTGAGCAAGCGATGGGCGACTACATCGCGTTCTTGGACCACGATGACATTCTGGAGCCGGACGCGTTGTTCCACTATGTTGCCGCGCTGAACAATGCTGCCGAGGGCGAGCGTCCCCAGGTCCTGTTCTGCGACGAGGACATGTTTCAGAAAACGGGGGAGTGGGGCCAGCCGGTCTTTAAGACCAAGCTCAATGTAGACTTGCTCTATAGCCATAACTGCGTGACGCATTTCCTGATGGTGGAGAAGGCGCTTATCGATCGTATCGGCACGTCCCCAGAAGACGTTGCGGGTGCCCAGGACTACGACCTGACGCTCCGCTGCCTTGCGGCGGGCGCGCGGTTTGAACATGTTGCGCACGTGCTGTATCACTGGCGCGTTCATCCGGGGTCGACCGCCGATGGCTCTGCCGATAGCAAGCCGTATGCTATTGAAGCCGGTCGTCTTGCGCTGCAGCGCCACTTTAACGCGCTGGGCATTTGCGGAACGGTCGAGGAGACCGAGACGCCGTTTGTCTACCGCATGCGCTTTGCGCTGCCGGAGCCTGCGCCGCTGGTGAGCATTGTGATTCCCACCAAGGATCACATTGAGACGCTTGACGCCTGTGTGATGTCGATCGCCCAGAAGGCCACGTATACCAATTACGAGATCGTCTTGGTGGAGAACAACAGCGAAGCCCCGGAGACGTTTGCGTATTACGAAACCCTGTCAGAGCGCGTGGCTGCAGCATCCGAAGGCAAGGGCATCGCGCGCGTTGCGTACTGGCCGGGTGAGTTCAATTACTCCCAGATCATTAACTTTGGCGTGGAGCATGCCAAGGGCGACTATCTGCTGCTGCTCAACAACGATACCGAGGTCATAAGCCCCGATTTTATCGAAGAGATGATGGGGTATCTGCAGCGTCCCGATGCGGGCGTGGTGGGCGCCAAACTCTACTTTGCCGATCATCTGGTGCAACATGCCGGCATTTTGGTTGGCGTGCGTGGCGCACTTGCCCATGCCAACCAGGATTTCTCGGCAAAGCGCGAGGGCTATCTTGCCCGCGCTGTGCGCCCGGGCAACTTTAGTGCCGTGACGGGCGCCTGTCAGATGGTCCGACGTGACGTATTTGAGCAGGTTGGCAGCTACAACGAGAAGTTCGCCGTCGGTTTTAACGACGCAGACTTTTGCCTGCGCGTGTGGGAGGCGGGCTACCGCACCATCTTTACACCCTATGCCGAGCTGTATCACTACGAGTTCACCTCGCGCGGCAGGGAAGAGGCCAACGAGGAAAAACTGCGCCGCTGGAAGCGCGAACAGGCCCTGTTCATGCAGCGCTGGCCGGAGTTCTTCTTGACGGGCGATCCGTGGTTGGGGCCGAACTTATCCGCTGAAAGCGAGTATTTCTCGCTTTAGAAAATGGATTTTAGGAAGTCCTCAACTTACTTACGATATGAGCTTGGAATAAAGCAACGTTGGACTACTTGCTAAGATAAATTACGAAAGCTCGATACTTTCGCGATAAGTTTATACAGGCTTATATAACTCGATATTATCCGATATAAGTAGATATCGCACTTGCCTTTGCCGGCTTACCCGCCGGCGTTATGGATCTTATTAACGGCAAGGCGCTTACGTTTTTGCGACGCGCCCTCCCCGAAGACCTGGCCCTCCTTTGGGGTATCGTCGCGGCGGGTGACATGTCCTCTATGTCGGCGTACTTCGCCACGGTGTTGCGGCTCAGGTGAAGTGCCCGGGCTATCTTGAACCCCGGGCGCCCGGCCGCCTCCGTCGACCGTATATCATTCACTGTGTCCAGGGGCACGGTCATCTCCCCATCCTTCCCGGGCGGCCTCGCCAAAGTGCCCGCCCGGGGAAACCGTATGGCGAGGGCCGCGCTCCCGGTTCCCGGGGTACGGCCCTCCTGCTCAAACTGCTCAGTTTCAGTGCTCACGGTGCTCGATTGCCGGCGATCACGCGGACCTCTTTTTAGTGATCATTAACACCCGTCAACATGCTCGACCTGACGCCGGGGCTCATAGAGCCTGCGCGCGCCGAGATGGGCGATACCCCGCTGGCCTAGCCTTAAGGTAAAACGGAATAGGCGGACCGAACGTCCGACTGGGTCTGGGAGCGGTGTCAGGCGGAGGGCGAAGCATGGCCACCGAACACATCGAAACACATCTCCACCGTACCTCCAACTGGGAAAACGCCGCCCCCCCCGGGGGCCCACTAGGTCCGCGGGGGCGTTCGGATAACTGCCGGAACGGCCTATTGGTTCAATGCGATCGGCTGAGATCGGAAATCAACCGATGTTTAGCGATTGTGTATGATTTTCAACCGGATAAATGTTATCGAAACTCTTTTCCTCTCTATTTTGGGGTATCAAGAGTAGAAAGGGAGGTGATTTTATGAATCATAATCAGGCTATTGAATTGGAGAGAATAGTTAGACGTGTATATGACTGCGATAGGGCCGGTATGGGTGGCTATATTGATGCTGATAATTTTTCCTCCAATCCTTTTGATGCGGCGTTGATTGCACTTGCTCCACTGTGGAAGAATGACTCAGATCGACAGGTTGAAAATTTCCTGTATAAATGGGACCACATTATTCGAGCAGAAGTCTCGCCATCGGATGATTTGGTTGAGTCCTACATTGTCGAGTTGGAGCGGATAGTACATGACTTGGGCGGCGCTTCTCTCTGTTAGTCTAAGATTGACTCAACTTGGTCTCAGCACCTAAGTCAATTGTGCAAACAATAGGGTCGCTTCGAAAGCATCGCTTCTCGAAGCGACCCCATTGTTTGTCTCTACTTGTGTGCCCAGAAGGGGTTCGTTCTTTCCATATCTATCTGTCCCATCCGGCCGAACGCCCTGTTCCCGAATCATTACCCGTTATCTAAACTGTTGGATTGATTTGGCTCTGTTGGACCATGATTGACATTCTGCCCCAATCATCTTTTTGAAATTGCAAGATAATCGCCCCCTTGCCGGGTTTGAATCCGGCAAGGGGGCGATGTGCTAAAGATCTGTCGGGTCCATCGTGAGGGTCCCATCGCCCCGAGTCGATTTGCCGGCTCTCGCCGTCTTCCCGTCGGGCGCCGGCGTCTTGACCCTCATCTCGAACGGCATCCCGCCCTTCCGGACGGGCGCCCTGAGGAACGCGTTGACGGCGGTGGAAATGGACAGGCCGAGCTCGTCCAAGATGGCCTGGCCTCCTTTTTGGCCTCCGGGTCGATCTGGATCGTCGTGGCCGGTATGTTCGACGGCATGGCTGCACCTTCCTCGTATATCGCGATGCGACCATTCTACCGTCTCTATGCGGCGGCTTCGGTCCAGTAGTCAATGTAGGGCGGCAGGACGTTGAACATATCACGGATGCGGCTCCTGCACACGCCGTTGGCGAGCTGTCGCGCAACCGTGCGCTCGGCGGTGCCGGAATCGATCGCCATGAAGGTCCGGCACCACTTGAACCAAGCGAGGTAGGCGCCGAGGTGCTTCGTCGACACGCCCTTAAACGGCTTCATGAAGGTATCGAGGAGCGAATGGACGGTGTTGATCCGGTTGATGGTCCCCTCGGAACGGTCCTTGGAATCGTGGGCCGTGTGTGCGGCGACCTCGAGCTCCGCGAGGACGTCGACATAGGCGGACGCCTTGTCCGTCGCCACGACGGAAGCGGACGCGATGCGGTCCCTCAGCACGTCCACGGCGCGTTTCCTCGACAGGATGCCTCGTCCCGAGACCTCGAGAAACGTCTCGTTCGAGTCGTTTCTCGAGGTCATGACGCAGATCTGCTCGCGCGACAGTCCGCGCCTGTGCACCTGCTTGCCGCGATGTCGGGAGGGACGTGGCATCGTAAATGACCCCTTCGTGTGGTTGCCCCTGAACGACTCGCGGAAGTAGGTCTCTTCGAGCTCTCAGCCGCAGCCCCGCCCGGTTTTGAACGAGGGCGAGTAGGCCGAGAGACACTCGATGAGCCTATGGCGCATGGTGTAGGCTGTTTTGATGAGGCAGACATGGCAGCGCCCCGCGCATTCGCGCAGGGGTAGCATGAGAACGAAGCACTCGGCATAAGCCATCCAGGTCTCCTTCGGGAGCCTGCTCGTCCCCAAGATATGCCCGCTGCCCATGCCGAAGGCCCTGCCGCAATCCCGGCAGAGGTAGCGCTGCTCGCCGCTCGTTGATTTGCCCTTCTTCACGATCGCGGCGAACCCGCAGCGCGGGCAGCGCTCGGCCTCGTAGGCGGAGCCGGCGGCGTTCGGTCCTGCTGAGGCTCGCAATGCCCCTCTTGAAGGTGATTACCAGGTCCTCGGCGTTCATGATGCCCCCATCGTCGCGGTCTACGGGGCTAACGATATGGCACCGTAATGACATATGTATGTCAATCTTGCTCTAACAGAGCCTAACGAAAACGTGCGTCAGGAGTTCTCCCTTAGGCATTTTGCGGCTATAGGGACAAGGTCGAACATCGTGTGAACGACATCACTCGTGTTTGCAACGGTTGCCGTGAACTTGCCGTTTCCAAAATCCATCAGATGGTAGAGGTTGATTGTCAGATCGTGCTGTGCGGCGATTCTCAGAATCCAGTAAGCGCAATTGTCGCCACAGGTTGTGGCGTTGTATATGTTCTGAGGCATGAAGTACATGAGTAGCAGCGTCTTAGTTCCGCCCGATAGCCTTTCCGGTGGGATAATGCCTAGGATCTTGGTGTTTATTGCGCCGGGTCCAACCACACTGCCTTTATCGATGGATTTAATAGTTCTTTGCGCAAAAGCATCTTGAAACCATTCGGGCGAATAGACGTTATCGAAGTAAACCGACGTATTATAGATAACGTTTTCCATATCACCATAGTGAATTGTTAGCACGTTGCTCCCTTCGGGATGCTGGTTTAGCATTTGGTGAGATTGATTGTATCGCAGCGTATGAGACAGACGATATTTGCTGGTAACGCATGCGATTGATAACTATTGATAAACAAGTCTTGTATTCAGTGCCTGTTTTGTTTGTCCGTGCTTGAACCCAAGTTGCTTTGAAGGTCTATATTTTAGAAAATAGTCCACGAGTTAAGCTCCGTGTGGCGGCACGTAAAAGCTGTACTGTGCTTGGGCAGGTTAAAGTCCAAGACGATTAGATATCCGAGAGGATATCGAGCCCGCACCGGGGAGATAAGGTGAGTCCGCGCCGGGGACTTTAATTCCGGCGACAATTAGGTCTCCATGAGGATACCGCGGCTGACAGCCAGCAGAAAACCGTCTTATACGTTCCTTCCGCGCGTCGCCTGCTCAAACGATTTGCGTCGAATTGCCTGTTGCTATGGCCTGTCCGTGCGTTTTGCTGGGCGGGCCTTCTTTTACCGCGGACACGGAGAGCATGTTTATAGGCAACGTTGCGTGCTGCGAGCCAGACGTCTCGGGCGTTGGCTGGGTGTGGACCGATGCCGGTCATCTGGAGCTCAATGGTTATACGGATGAGGTCATTGGCGCCGAATGCGACCTTGTGGCTAACCGTTCGGCGCACCATGGCTTGGCTCGCGTCCCCCCAATCTAGTAGACTCTAAACCGTTGCTAGATTAGGGGGATTTTCCATGAAACGCTCCATGAAACGAGTTTCCGGGGCCGCCGCCGTCCTCGCGGTCGCGGCCGCCCTGGCCCTGTGCGGGCCCGCGGCCTACGCCGCCCCCGCCGCGGCGGGGGACACGCAGCCGCTCCCCGGCGAGGCGCAGCCCGCCGGCGGGGAGTCCGGCGCCCAGGACGAGGCCGCCCAGGCCGAAACCTCCCAGGCCGAATCCGCCCAGGCCGACGGGGGCCATGCGGAGGCCGCGCAGTCCGATGGGGCCGCGGCCGTCTCGCTCTCTTATTCCGCCCACGTCTCCAATATCGGCTGGATGGGCGCCGTCGCCGGCGGCGGGGTCGCCGGCACGACCGGCAGGGGGCTCCCCCTCGAGGCGCTGCGCCTCGTCCTGTCCGACGCCTCGACCGGCGAGCCCCTCGGCTCCGACGCCATATCCGTCGAGGCCCACGTCTCCAACGTCGGCTGGCAGGCCGCCGTCGGCAACGGCGGCACCGCCGGCACCACCGGGCAGTCCCGCGCGGTCGAGGCCCTGAGGGTCAGGCTGTCCGCGGACCTGTCGGAGCGCTACACCGTCTGGTACCGCGTCCACTCCGCCGAGTTCGGGTGGCTCGGCTGGGCGTGCGACGGCGCCGAC
Source organism: uncultured Collinsella sp. (assembly GCA_947001705.1). Taxonomy (GTDB): domain Bacteria; phylum Actinomycetota; class Coriobacteriia; order Coriobacteriales; family Coriobacteriaceae; genus Collinsella. The sequence goes on along the minus strand of CAMQHT010000033.1, from coordinate 8,857 downwards.
GCCGGCTCGGCGGGCTACGGCCGCGCCGTCCAGGCCGTCCAGGTCGCGGTCCTGCCCAAGGGCGACCCCGCCCCGGGCGACACCTCCGCGCCCTTCGTCGACAGGTCCTCCGAGCCCCCCTCGGTCTCCTACCGCGCCCACGTCGCCGGCATCGGCTGGCAGGGCGCCGTCTCGGACGGCGCCGTGGCCGGCACCACCGGGCAGGGCCGCGCCCTCGAGGCCCTCTCGGGCTCCGTGTCCTGGTACGGGCACGGCTCCTCATCCCTCGAGGTGAGGGCCCACGTCTCGAACGTCGGCTGGCAGGGCTGGACCTCGGGCGCCGCCGGCACCACCGGGCGCTCCCTGGCGGTCGAGGCGCTCCAGTTCAGGCTCTCCGGCGAGGCCGCCTCGTCCTACGACGTCTGGTACCGCGTGCACTGCGCCGACTACGGCTGGCTCGGCTGGGCCAAGGACGGCGCGTCCGCGGGCACGGTGGGCCTGGCGAAGGCCGTCCAGGCCGTCCAGGTCGTGCTCGTCCCCAAGGGCGGCTCCGCGCCGGGCCCGGCCGGCGGCGCCTTCCGCGGCGCCGGCGAGCGCCTGTCCGGCTCGGCCCTCTCCGTCTCCGGCTCGCCGGCGGGCTCGTCGTTCTCCGGCGGGGTCCTGACGCTCGGCTCCGAGAGGGGCCCCGTGCTGGGCTCCGTCGCCGCGACCGTCGACAACCTCGAGTCCGACGGGTCGGTCGGCTACCGCGGCCTCCTGCTCGGCTCCGGCTGGCAGGCGGAGTCCAGCTCCGACGGGGCGCAGCTAGGCGCTTCGGGCGGCGGGCTGCAGCTCAAGGCCGTCCGCTTCGGGCTGTCCGGCGGCCTCGCCGAGCGCTACGACGTCTGGTACCGCTCCTGCGACTCCGCGCGCGGCTGGACCGGCTGGGCGAGCGCCGGCGAGCCCTCCGGCGTCGAGTCGGGCGCCTCGGGCCTCACCGCCGTCCAGGTCGCCCTCGTCGCGAAGGGCTCCGGCGCCCCCGGCCCGACCGAGGGGGCCTTCGTCTCCGGCGCCGCCCCCGGCCCGTCGCTCGTCCTGCAGGGCCATGTCGCGGAGCGCGGCTGGCTGCAGGCGGTGGGCGGCGGCGAGGACGTCGGCACGACCGGCAGGGGCCTCGCGCTCCAGGCGGTGCGCGCCTACCTCGAGGGGGCGGGCGAGGGGAGCTCCGTCTCCGTCGCGGCCCACGTGGCCGGCATCGGCTGGCAGGAAGCCGCCTCCGCCCCCTCCTACGCCGGCACGGTGGGGCAGGGCCGCGCCGTCCAGGCCGTGAGGGTGTCCCTCTCCGGCCCCGTCTCCGATTCCTACGACGTCTGGTACCGCGTCCACGCGGCGGGCTACGGCTGGCTCGGCTGGGCCAAGGACGGCGAGGCCGCGGGCACCGAGGGCCTCGGCGTCCAGGCCGAGGCGCTCCAGGTCGTTCTCGTCGAGAAGGGCGGCGACGCCCCGTCGCCGGGCGCCCCCGCCGAGCTCTCCGTCCCCTCGCTCAGCCTCAGGGCCCGCGTCTCCGGCGTCGGCTGGCAGCCCGCCGTCGGCAACGGCGGCACCGCCGGCACCACCGGCCAGTCCCGCGCGGTCGAGGCGATCTCGGCCGAGGTCTCCTCGCCGGTCTCCGGCGGCCTGTCCTACAGCGCGCACGTCTCCGGCGTCGGCTGGCAGGACGAGGTCTCGGGCGGCGCCCTGGCCGGCACCACCGGCCAGGGCAGGGCGGTCGAGTGCGTCAGGATGCGCCTGACCGGCGGCCTCTCCGAGTACTTCACCGTTTGGTACCGCGCCTACGTGCAGGACTACGGCTGGCTCGGCTGGGCCAGCGACGGGGCCCGCGCCGGCACGACCGGCATCGGCTACCGCGTCGAGGCGCTCCAGGTCCGCATCCTCGAGAAGGGCTCGGCGGCCCCGGGACCCACGGACGGCGCGTACAGGGATCGCCCATTGCATCCGAATTCGGTTGTTCTCAACGTTCCCTGCACAATGCAGAATCCTGAGCTTCCGACTGGTTGCGAGTCCGTTGCATTGACTAATGCGCTCAACTATTACGGATTTGGGCTGGGCAAAACCGTCATTGCAGATGCGTATATGCCTAAGAGCAGCTGGGATTTTGTGACGGCGTTTTGGGGTAATCCGCATAGTGCTTCGAACGGAAACTGCATATCCGCTCCCGGCTTGACCAACACAGCTAATTCTTTTTTGATTAGTCGTGGAAGCAGTTTGCGGGCGTATGACGTCACAGGCACTGGTTTCTATGATCTTTATTCCTATTTGGAAGCCGGACATCCCGTTATTATCTGGTCAACGATTGGTATGCAAAACTTGGGAAGCTGCTATGCGACCCAGGCATATGGCGGAAGGGTCTATCGAACCTACACCAATTCCCATACCGTCGTTCTTAGGGGCTTTAATCGTTCCCTGGGTACCGTTTACATGGCTGATTCACTCGCTGGCTATGTCTCTAACTCCGCCCAGCGCATTGCTTCGTTATACTCGCAACGAGGGGCACAGGCGGTTGTCCTTAAGTAGGTTCGTTTATTGATGAAGGAAGGTGGAATCGTGAGACGTCTCTTTGATGTGTCCGTTTCTATTCTCATGGCTGCTGTGTTGCTCATGAGTCAATCATGGGCCGTGACTGCTGCATATGCTGATTATTCAGTTAACGGATCTACTGACTCAGCTAATTTGAATTCTGAAGACTTGAACGCTATTGATGATGGCTCAGACTCTGAAGGGCAAGAGTCGAATGCGTCCCCTGTTGTTAACGAGTCCCAAGACACGCAACAGGGTTCATCCGAAGATAGAAGCGAGGTAGAAGCGAGGTCGTTGCTGACGATTCTGCCGTAAGCAATCAGTTGACCGTCAAAAACGTAAGTGTTTCTGCCCATGTGCAGAATATCGGCTGGATGGATCCGGTTGGTTCGGGTAAGGTTGCCGGAACGACGGGTAGGGGCCTTAATCTCGAGGCAATCAGAATCTCACTCGAAGTGGATGGAGCAACCTCTCAAGAGCAGGTTGCAAACGCCCTGTCCGTCGAGGCCCACGTCTCCAACGTCGGCTGGCAGGCCGCCGTCGGCAACGGCGGCACCGCCGGCACCACCGGGCAGTCCCGCGCGGTCGAGGCCCTGAGGGTCAGGCTGTCCGCGGACCTGTCGGAGCGCTACACCGTCTGGTACCGCGTCCACTCCGCCGAGTTCGGGTGGCTCGGCTGGGCGTGCGACGGCGCCGACGCCGGCTCGGCGGGCTACGGCCGCGCCGTCCAGGCCGTCCAGGTCGCGGTCCTGCCCAAGGGCGACCCCGCCCCGGGCGACACTACCTGTCCTTTTAAGAACCGTAGCGATGGTCCCGGTTCGATTTCCGTTCGCTCGCATACATCGAATATTGGCTGGATGTCTCCTGTAGGTGGCGGATCTGTTGCTGGGACAACTGGTAGGGGCCTTCCCATGGAGGCTCTTGAAGCCCAGCTTGACTGGTATGGCCATTCGGGTGTTATTGAACTTCGTGGCCATGTGTCGAATATTGGATGGCAACAGTGGTCTGAAGGTCGTTGCGGTACGACTGGTAAGGCACAACGCCTTGAGGCCGTCCAGATTCGCTTGACCGGTGAGGCGGCCGAAAAATATGACATCTGGTATTGCGCTCATGTGTCAGGCATAGGCTGGCTCGATTGGGCCTGCAATGGTGCTGCCGCTGGTTCTGCCGGTAAGGGCAGGGCTATCGAAGCCGTCAAAGTGGTTCTCGTGGAGAAAGGCGGAGCAGCGCCCGGCTCTTCGGCCAAGGTCTTTATCGGCGATCCAGATGCTGTTACGGTTTCCGGATCTGCCGTTTCTGGGGAGAGTCTTGGTTCCTCTTCCGGCCAAAAGGCCGCAATCGGAGGCAAGGGCGCTAAGCTGCTGAACTCTATTTCCCTGAGCGTTGTCGGTCAAACGGATAACGGATCTATTTCTTATTCCGTTATGGATGAGTACTCAGGCTGGGGTGCTTCTTCATCGGATGGTGGCGCTGCCAAGGCGGTATCCGGTGCCCCCATAAAAGCGATAAAAATGTCGTTGAGCGGTCAACTCGCTGCCAATTATGACATCTGGTATCGAGTATGCGATTCCGGTAACGGCTGGACTGGCTGGGCATCAAATGGTCAGGCATGTGGCGTTTCTGGTGGTTCTTCCGGTTTGTGCGGCATTGAAATTGTGCTTGTAAATAAGGGTCAGTCTTCGCCTGGCTCCTCTGCCAATGCATTTATCGAAACGCCTGGAATCGGTCTTGTATCTCAGGCACACGTTGCTTCTGCGGGCTGGCTGGCTCCCGTTGGTAACGGTGAAACCGTGGGTCAGACGGGCATGTCTCGTTCCCTGCAAGCGCTGTATGTTGCGACGCAAGGCATCGATGCCTCAGTTGAAGTGTCGGCACATGTTGCGAATATCGGTTGGCAGCCATACGTCTCGGGTGCTTCCTATGCTGGCACTGTTGGCAAGGGCCTCGCAATTCAGGCAGTTAAATTAAGGCTGACCGGGAACGACGCTTCAAAATACGATATTTACTACCGTATTCATGCTGCAGACTATGGCTGGCTTGGTTGGGCTAAAAATGAAGCTGCGGCTGGCACCGTTGGACTGTCTAAGCAGGCCGAAGCAATTCAAATTAAGTTGGTTGCCAAGGGTTCGTCCGACGCTCCCGTTCAAGACCATGATGCGTTGATTCAACTTCCCGGGCTATCTGCTAAGGTAAATTGCTCCGGTCTTGGCTGGCAAGCGCCTGTTGGCAATGGCGGTGTTGCTGGAACGGTTGGACAGAACCGTGCCATGGAGGCCATGCAGCTGTCGCTTTCCGATGGCTCCATGAGTGGCGGCATATCGTATTCTGCCCACGTATCCAATATCGGTTGGCAATCCGCTGTTTCAGATGGGGCTATATCGGGAACTGTTGGCCAAGGTCAGCAAATCCAGGCTGTGAAGATTAACTTGACTGGCGATGCTTCTGATTACTTTGATGTTTGGTATCGCGTCCATGTGTCAAATTATGGTTGGCTTGGCTGGACCAAAAATGGATCATCGGCGGGCACCACGAAGCTTGGCATTCCTGTTCAGGCCTTACAGGTAAAGATTGTCCCTAAGGGCGCTTCCGCACCAGGCTCTACGTCTGATTCGTATTTTGAGACCTATCGATATATGGGATATCAGACCCCCGGCTCTTATCCAAAGGTTAGTTGCAATAGCGTACAGCTTCCTTCGTATTGCACCGGTTACTTCACGTATGTCACGCCTTCTCGAATTCCTTATAACGCTTCGCGACAGGATTGCATCAACGCCTTTATCCAGCGTGCACGTGAATATATCGGAACGCGTTATATCGAGCCTTGGTCTTCTTGGCCGGGGGATGCGGTTGATTGTTCGGGATTAGTGCTGCAATGTTTGTATGCGACTGGCATGGATATGGGTTGGTATAACCCCTATAACCATCGTTGGCTGCCTGAGCAGACGTATAACTCTATGAACTGGTATCGCAACAACACATTTATGCCGGTTAGCACCTCTGCCATGCAGAGGGGAGATGTGGTCTACTACCAGGGTCATATTGGAATCTATATCGGTAACGGTCGAATTATTGATTCGTGGCCGGGAATTGGAGTTACCGAACGTTCGGTCAATGCTCCCGGTCGTGTAATCGGTGCTGCAAGGCCTTTCGCATAGAGCCAATAGAGGCGTTCCGTAACTGGAGCGCCTCTTTTTGTCAGAATGCTACGGTTGCGCCTTAAGCCTTAAATGCTTGTTTAGAAGTGCGGTAATATAACCTGGCGTCTTCGAAAGTAGTCAATGTCTCGGGAGATATATATATGAATCGTCTCAAAGCGTCTACAGCTTTGGTTTGCACGCTTTTAATAGCTTGGTCGCAAATCATTCAGCCTTACTGTGCATACGCGTTGTCTGCCCAATCCGTCGCTACTTCACAGTCGGTGCAGCAATCATCGAACGACTGCGGTTTTCAAGGTGAAAGTTCTCAGGATGGGCAGGACGACGCCTCGGGTTCTCAGGGAGTAACCGAATGGTATGGTGACGATGCGAGCGCTGTTCGTCCAGATGGGGACTCAGGCTCAGTTTCTGATGATCAGTCTGGAATCGGGACTGATGAGTTGGGCGTTGACGATTCTGCTGGCGAGGCCTCGGCGGATGATTCCATACGGGCGGATTTTCCTGAAGCTGACTCTTTGGCGCCGAATTCTTGGCGTTACGCTAACGGCGTGCTTACTGATGCTGGCAACGAGGGTATCGATGCACAGTCTTTGGCTGACGAAGCTTTGCCCAATGGTGCTGTTGCGCGTGGTATCGATGCCAGCAACTTTCAGGGGACGATTGACTGGAATCAGGTTAAAGCCGCTGGAATAGAATTTGCCATTCTTAAGGTCGGTCCTGTATACGGAAACATAGATGATTCCTTTGAGAGAAATGCTACTGAATGTGAGCGTCTTGGGATTCCTTACGGCGTGTATTACTACTCTTACGCCCGTTCTTTAAAAGATGCTAATAAGGATGCTGAGCGAACTCTCGCTTGGCTCGGTGGCCATCATCCGTCGCTTCCCGTTTATTACGATCTCGAGGATAACTATATCTTGCAGGATCCGAATTTCAGCAAAGATAAGCTCGCTCAGATTGCGCAGACTTTTTGCAACCGTATGGAGGCCGTTGGCTTTAAGTCGGGTATCTATGCGAACCTTAACTGGCTCAACAACTACTTGGATAGTCCGTCTCTGAGCGGTTATGACCGTTGGGTCGCTCAATATAATTGGCGTTGCGATTATGCTGGCAGCTACAGTTTCTGGCAGTATTCAAGCAGCGGCAATGTCCCGGGCGTTAACGGACGCTGTGACATGAACTATTGCTTCAACGGTTCTTTTTTGAACGTAGACGACAGCAAGATGCATATTCAGTATGAGGCGCATGTCTCGAATATTGGCTGGATGAGCAGCAAGCGCGACGGGTCTACAGCTGGCACAACGGGGCAGTCTAAATCAGTGGAGGATCTTAAGGTCAGCATCCTGAATCCCGTTGAAGATGGCTCTGTGCAAATTAACGCAAATGTAAGTGGCATCGGCTGGCAGGGCTGGGACACCCCCTCGGCCTCCGAGGGCGGCACCACCGGCCAGGGACGCGCCGTCGAGGCCGTGCGCCTGAGGCTCACGGGCTCCCTCGCGAAGGACTACGACGTCTACTACCGCGTCCACGCCTCCAACATCGGCTGGATGGCCTGGGCCAAGGACGGCGGGGAGGCAGGCACCACGGGCTTCGGCAGGAGCGTCGAGGCCGTCCAGATCAGGCTCGTCAAGAAGGGCGACGCCGCCCCCTCGTCCGACGGCGCCAACGTCGACTACGCCTTCAAGAAGAAGCCCATGTCCCTGACCTATCGGGCCCACGTCTCCAACATGGGCTGGCAGGGCGCCGTCTCGGACGGCGCGACCGCCGGCACCACCGGCCGTGGTCTCGCCCTCGAGGACCTCAAGCTCTCGCTCGACAGCTCCGACTACTCGGACGGCTCTTCCGTCCAGATCGACGCCCACGTCTCGGGCATCGGCTGGCAGGGCTGGGACACCCCCTCGGCCTCCGAGGGCGGCACCACCGGCCAGGGACGCGCCGTCGAGGCCGTGCGCCTGAGGCTCACGGGCTCCCTCGCGAAGGACTACGACGTCTACTACCGCGTCCACGCCTCCAACATCGGCTGGATGGCCTGGGCCAAGGACGGCGGGGATGCAGGCACCACGGGTATGTCGTGTTCCCTCGAAGCTATTCAGATTAAGCTCATTAAGAAGGGTGCTTCCCATCCTGATACGTCGGGGTATTCTCATCTTGAAATACCTACGGTGACGTATTCCTCTCAGGTGAAAGGTGCTTGGCAGAATACTGTTTCTGCCGGAGAGGTGTCCGGTACAACTGGCCAGGGAATTCCCATCACCGGGTTTTCGGCTAAAACTACTTCATCTGTTGCCGGCGGAATTAATTATCAACTACATTTTTCAAATGTAGGCTGGACTTCTGGCAAATCAAACGGAGGACAGCTTTCGTCTACCGCTGAGTCCAATTCGGTTGAAGCAATTAAAGTCTCCCTGTCAGGTGACTTGGCAACTTATTTCGATGTCTGGTATAGGGTCCATGTCGATAACGTCGGCTGGCTTGGTTGGACTAGAAATGGTGCAGTTGCCGGTAGCACTGGTTATGGAACGCATGTCCAAGCTGTCCAAGTTCGCCTTACAAGGAAGGGCGCCAATGCCCCTGGAAGCACCGTTTCGCCGTGTTTGCTTGGGCAACCTTCCGCGTTTGCAAATCCCATGCAGAAGAAGATTGTAGATCTTGCCCGACAGGTACCGTCTCCTGGTCCGGGATTGTGCTCCGAGTGGATTGCAGATATATACGAGCGTGCCGGATTTAGGAACGTCCATACGGATGCCTGCGATTACTACTGGGATTATTGTAAATACACCGATTATTCTCAGCTGAAAGTCGGAATGGTCATTGCTGTTCCCTCGCATACGCATACACACATGGGCAGGATTTACGGTCACGTTTGTCTCTACATCGGCAATAACCAGGTTATGGATAACATCGGTCAGATCAGGACGCTCGATATGGCGTACTGGTTGAATTATTTTTCCACCTCATATGAGCCAAAATGGGGTTGGTATGACAACGTGCCGCTTGCATAGCTGATCGTAATTCGTGTCTTCACACAGGTTCTAACAGATACTCTGACTTAAACGAACGGGTCGTTTTGCAACGGTCCGTTCGTTTCTATTTAAGTGCCATTCACGTTTTCGGTAGTGTCGAGAAAGTTGGTGTAGCGTCCGATCCGAAGCGAGTCGGCCCGGCGT
>CAMQHT010000032.1 GCA_947001705.1 uncultured Collinsella sp. | reverse complement strand
CTAAATAGCCATTTAGGTTAGCGTTGGCTTCGATTTTTTTTGTTAGAAGTTCAGCTATTAACGCTATTTTTCTCTGCTGTTCAATATCTGGCAATTCGAGCCTAATTCTTTTGAAATTCTTTGTTGGCTGGGCTAAGGCTGGTACTCCCGTTTGATTTGCAAATGCAAGAAGCTTGCCTCGTCCCTCTCTGGTGTGAAAATAGAAAACGAGATATGGAACATATACTTTTGAAGTGTCGAAGGTCACCTTAAACTGCCGTTGAGAGCACAAATATTCTTCGTAGGCAGAATCCTCTGGGATATAGGCGATTTGTCCGAGTGTGCCGCTGATTGTGACAACTACATCACCTCTTTTAGCAATTGAACGCGAGAGTGACCTCGCTTTTTCTTCGGTAACAAACTTCGTAAGGTTGTCTGTAACCTTAAATCCCTTTAGATTTGCGCCATCAATAATGGGGAAACCAGATGGGACAAAACAAGATACCTTTAGATTTGAACCAAAAGGTCCTGCTGCAATATCGGTGATTACATCGGAAAGAACGATCTCAGAATCCATACCCAATCGCCTCCAAGTTCTTCTTAATTTGCTCCTGCAAGCGGTTGGACTCTTCAAAGCACTTTGAAATCTCGCTGGTCAGGCGTGCCATCTTCTCTTCAAATGGTTCGCCGTCGTCTTCGGTTTCGGCAATGCCTACGTAGCGGCCGGGTGTCAGAATGAAATCTTGTTTAGCGATTTCGCCTAAATCAGCTATAGCGCTGAAGCCTTTCTCGGGTTCGAGCTCGCCCTTACGGAAGGCGTCGAAAGCGCCCGCGACCTTGTTGATGTCCTCTTCGGTAAACTCGCGCAGCTTGCGCGTCACCATCGTTCCCATCTCGCGTGCGTCGATGAACAATGTCTTTCCTGGTTGAGCCTTTTTCTTATTCAGAATCCACAGGCATACGGGAATTTGGGTGCTGTAGAACAGCTGCCCTGGCATGGCTACAATGCCCTCGACCATATCGTCCTCTACGATAGCGCGTCGAATATCGCCCTCGCCACTCGTCTGGCTCGAGAGCGACCCGTTTGCCAATACGAGGCCAATCTTGCCCGTGCCGTTAAGATGCCAAATCATATGCTGCATCCAAGCGAAGTTAGCGTTGCCCGTGGGCGGCACGCCGTACTTCCAACGTACGTCTTCCTGCAGCGCTTCGCCGCCCCAGTTCTTGAGGTTGAAGGGTGGGTTTGCCAACACATAGTCAAACTTTTCATTCTTGTGCTGGTCGGCGCTGAAGGTGTCTGCATAGTTGCCCAAGTCAGCTTCGATGCCGCGAATACCGAGGTTCATCTTTGCGAGCTTCCACGTGGTAGGGTTGCTCTCCTGGCCAAAGATGGTGATGTCCTGTACTACGTTGCCGCCATGGTGCTCGACGAAGGCGGCGGACTGTACGAACATGCCTCCGCTGCCGCAGCAGGGGTCGTACACACGACCGTGGAAAGGCTGGAGGATTTCAACCAGCGTGCGCACGATACACGACGGCGTATAGAACTCGCCGGCGTTTTTGCCCTCCATTGATGCGAATTTCTGCAGGCAATATTCGTATGCGCGCCCTAACAGGTCTTTCTCACTCTCGTTATCGGTCATTTGTACGTTTGTGAATAAGTCAACGACGTCGCCCAAGCGCCGCTTGTCTAGTTCGGGGCGAGCGAAGTTTTTGGGCAGCACGTCTTTGAGCTTGTCGTTTTCGCGCTCGATGGCGCGCATGGCATTGTCAATGATCTGGCCAACTTCGGGCGTATGCGCCGCCTGTGAGATATTCACCCAACGTGCTTCTTCGGGAACGAAGAAGACATTCTGCTCCATGTAGCAGTCGCGATCCTCCTCGTCGCCGTAACCCTCTGCGACGAGCTCTAGATAGCGTTCGTCGAAACGGTCCGAGAGGTACTTCAGGAAAATGAGGCCTAATACGACGTTTTTGTACTCGGCAGCGTCCAAGTTGCCACGCAGCACATCTGCAGCGTTCCACAGTTGATCCTCAAAGCCAACGTCGGCCGTGTTCTTCTTGGTGTCCTTAGCCTTGCTTTTAGCCATGCTGTTTTAACTCCCTATGCTGCATTGTCGGCCCAGAGTTCGCACTGATCCATCACGGTGGCCAGTGCCGACTCCATGCCCTCTGGCGGATACTTATGATGTTTGAGCAGGCGCTTGATTGCAACACGCATGGCAGCACGAGCGCTTTGCTTCTTTTGCCAATCGACCGTGCGCATTTCGCGCATCTTCGCAGCGAGCTCTTGCGTGATAGCGACCAGCTCGTCATTTCTTTCGCGATAGTAGTCGGCGACTGCCTGCGGTTGTGTTAGCGCCTCGTAAAACGCAAACTCCTCTTCGCTAAGCCCAAGCTCCTTTGCCTTTTGGTTTTCGGAAAGCATCTCTTTCGCCATCTTGAGCATTTCTTCGAATACCTCAGCGTTTGTGAGCTGCCCGTTGAGATAGCCATTTACCATGCTTTGCATGAGTTCCGAGTACTTTTTTGCCTGCGTTATGCTCTTTCTGCGGTAGCCCTTAATCTGGTCGTCGATGAGTTTTTTCAACAGCTCGTAAGCCAGGTTCCTCTCTTTCATGCGCGAGAGGCTCGACAGGAACTTGGGATCAAAAATCGAAACCGTTTCGTCTTCCACCTTAAACAGGTCTATTACGCCGTCGGTGTGGACGATGTTCTGTTCGAGTAGCGCATTGATGCGCTCATTTACCTGCTTAAGGGTAAGTTTGCCTCCGTTTTTGCTGCAGGTGCCGCCCTGCTCGGTGAGCTGAAGGATGAGCTCTCGAACAACCTGGAAATAGCCAGCCTCGATGCGCTGCATGTCTGTTGCGCGACTTTTGGCGAGCCCATAGGCTTTGAGCATGACCCCTGCCTGCTCAACAAAGTCTCGGGTGGTATCTTCGTCGCCGGGTGCAAGGATATGATTTACTCCACCCGTTATGAGTTCGCTTCGATGTGCGGCGGACTCGGTGCTCATGAATTCCGAATAATCGTATCCGAACATTTTGTCGCGACAGACCGCTAGCTTTTCCAAAAACTTTGGATAGGCGGTTTTCCCGATATCCATGTCGCCGTATTTCTTTTGGTCGCGCTTGGTGTAGTCCTTCATGGCGCGTTTAAGGGCGTTAGCTATGCCTACGTAGTCAACAACCAGTCCGCCAACCTTGTCTTTATATACTCGGTTTACGCGTGCGATTGCCTGCATCAGGTTATATCCGCGCATGGGTTTATACACATACATAGTGGCAAGGCTCGGCACGTCAAAACCGGTGAGCCACATGTCTACGACGATTACGATTTTGAGCGGGTCGGCGTCATCCTTAAACCGCTTTGCCATCTCCTTAACATGGGCCTTATTGCCTACGACGTCGAACCACCACTCGGGGTCTTGATTGCCCATGGTCATGACAACGCCGAGCTTGCCCTCGTCCTTCCAAGAGGGTCGCAGCTCGCATATACGTTGATATATAGCCATGGCAGCGGGGCGCGAATACGCAACGATCATTGCCTTGCCGGTGAGTTCGTGTGCACGGTTGGTCTCATAGTGCTCTACGATGTCCTGACATAGGGCATCGATGACTTCGGGTGCACCTAGAACGGCGTCCAGATTTGCAAAGTTGCGCTTGCTTGCGTCAATGGTTTCGGCGTTAGCCTGCTCGGTGAGCTTTTCGTACTCATCATCAACTTTTGCAAGGATGCCCTGATCCAGTTTGAGTGCGACGACGCGGCTCTCGTAGAACACGGGTCGAGTTGCGTCGTCCTCTACTGCCTGAGTCATGTCATAGACGTCAATATAATCGCCGAAAACCTCGCGAGTCGATCGATCTTCGGCAGAAATAGGGGTACCGGTAAAGCCGATGAAAGTCGCATTCGGAAGGGCGCGGCGGATGAGCAACGCGGTGCCCGTGTGCTTCTTGCCGTCACGGTCGTATTTCTCCTCGAACCCGTACTGCCCGCGGTGCGCTTCATCCACCATCACGACGACGTTCTTGCGCTCGGAGAGGGCGATGGCCTCCTCCTCGAATTTCTGCATAGTGGTGAAAATGATGCCGTTGGCGCGGCGGCTCGAGATCTGCTGCGCAAGATCGGCGCGGCTCTGCGCCTGAACGGGCGTCTGGCGCAGGAAATCTGAGCATCTGGAGAACTACGCGAACAGTTGCGAGTCGAGGTCGTTGCGGTCGGTAATCACCACGATGGTCGGGCTGTCGAGTTTCTCTTCGAGCAGATGGGCAAGGAAAACCATCGAAAGCGACTTGCCCGAGCCCTGCGTGTGCCAGAAGACGCCGCCCTTGCCGTCGCCGCCGATGGCCTCATGCACGCTTTCGAGCGCTTTGTTCACCGCGAAGTACTGATGGTATCCCGCGAGGATTTTCGCGTCCTCGGAGAACAGAATGAAGTTCTTCAGGATGTCGATGAGTCGCTCCTTGGGGAACATGCCGTCCAGAGGCGTCTTCCAATCGGCGTACTGGGTGGCCTCGTAGCTTCCATCGACGCTCTTCCACTCAACGAAGCGTGACTCGTTGGCGGTGATTGTGCCAACCTTGGTGTGAAGCATGTCGCTGGTGACGCAGAAGGCGTTGTACACGAAAAGCGATGGAATCTGTCGTTTGTAGTTTTGAATCTGTTGGTAGGCATCTTCGCTGTCAGCGTCGGCTCGAGCGGGTGACTTCAATTCAAAGAGAACGAGCGGAAGCCCGTTGACGAATACGATGACATCTGGACGTTTGTTGGTGCCACACTCGATGTAGGTCCACTGGTTAACAACGTGGAAGCAGTTCTTTTCGGGATTGTCGTAATCGACCAAGCGCACGATGTCCGTATGCTCTTCTTTGCCGTCAAACCAGCTTGTCTCCACGCCGTTCTGGAGCATGTCCATAAAGATGCTGTTCTTGGCGATGAGGTCGCTGCCCTCGATTTCCTTTAGTCTGGTTATTGAGGCATCAATCGCGCGTCGATTGAGCGTGGGGTTAATGCTCTCAAGAGCGGGCCCAATGACGTCAGGCAGGAAGGCGTCGTCAAACGCGTCGGAGGAACGAGCGACATCAGGTCCATAGAGGTGCTCGTACCCCAGGCTCGTTTGCAAGTGGTCAATGATGCCTTGTTCGAAAGCATCCTCATTAAATGACGTTGAGGAGCTGTAGTCGACAGCAATCATGCGCACTCCCTACCTTATACTTCTTTGACGTTGGTGAGCCTGTCCACCATTGCATTCTAGCAGTTAATCTTGCATATATTGGTATATCTGACACCCGTTAGTTGCCATTTGACATAGCGGTTGACCGCGCCAGAATGACAATTGGTGGCAAGGCTCTCTTACTTATTTAAATCGACTTCTATTTATGGGCGCTCGTGTTGTGACAGTTGCCCAAGCGCTTGCTTGAAGCTGTTGTTGGTGATCTTGAGATCGTTTCCCGCTTGCATTTTAATGAGTGTCGGGTAGTCGTCCGGATTGTTCTCGATGCGAGCGATGAAGCTTGAGGCTTCATCGGCGCCCGGGGTCTTGTGAGGCATGGGACCAGCAAGGATTGCGGCGTAGCCCATCGAGCCGCGTATTTTGCCGAAGTTGAAGTGCTTGAGTCGGGAGTATTCGAGTTGAAACTCGAATCGATCCGGATCGAACCCTTTCTTGCGGGCGATGCTGCGCAACTTATCGACGTTAACGACGCTGGCGCCCACAACGAGGATTTTACCCAGAAAGCGTTCCTCAGAGGGATCGTTTTCACTTATGAGAAGGTCGGACATTCCAAGGGATGCCAAAAGATCCTCAAGAGTGTCTTCGCGATTTGCCTTTGTTATGGCGGGTAGTAGTTCGAGGCCCATGCGCCCCATCATCGCGTCGCAAAGGTCGGAGAGCTCCTGAATGGTGAGATGCGCCAAAGCTAGCCCTCCTCATCGAAAAGGTCGGTAAGTTCTTGGCGAGCTCGAGATAGACGTAACTTTAACAACTTGATCTCGTCTGTCTTAGCGAGATAGGCATCGGCAATCGTCTTCTGACGATCGGCGTCCTCGAGGGGCACCTTAATGTTGCCGAGAGCTTTGATGGGCACGCTGGGTATGGTGGTGCCGACTGCTTCACGGGCAAGGAGCTCTTTTCCAGTGGGGCTCGAGAAAAACGCGGCGAGGTAGTAGGGGTCAATCTTTTCTCTGTTGACGCTCAATACGTACAGATTTCCATTCGCGATGATTTTCCGATCTTCAGGGACCTCGGCAACCGCGACCTTGAACGGTGCGCCGGATTTTGAGATAAGGACGTCGCCGTTGTGGATACGATACTTCTCAAGTTTCGTGTCGAGTGTGGAGAGGTTCGGAAGGTCGTCATCGATAGACCCATCAGAGATATTGCCAAGGTTGAGATAGCTGAGTCCGGTGTCTTCGTCGCAGACAAGTGCATCGAGTTCTGCTGCGCGAACGCTTGCGCCTCGCATGATTTTTGCGACGCTCCCGAGCTCAACTCCATTCGGGACCTCGATTTCTTTTTCGAGATAACGCTTTGCAGAGAGATCGAAGTCGCGCGCCGCAATTTCATCAAGTGTTTTGAAAACACTCTTTTCGGAATCGGCGCCAAGGCGCTCGACAATCGCGTTAATGGCGGTTTCGTCAATTGAGCAGCTGCGGCGATCATTGGTGCCCAAATCAGTTGCATCGACAAAACGGACTCCTTTGGAGCCGCCTGCGGTAAGGACGACGAACGACGTTTGAATCATCGTGTAGGGAGCAAAGACCCCCTTGGGTAGTGCGACAATCGCTTTAATGAAGCCGTTCTTAACGAAGTATTCGCGAACTGGTTTATCCGTGCCATTAAAGCACGCGCCGTTCGACATGACTGCGGCGGCGGTCCCTCCCTTTTTGAGGGAATCGACAAGCAGGCGGTTGAAAACCCAATCGGATGACGACGGACGGCTGTAGCGTTCCTGGCCCTTCATGACTTTCTCGATGTAATCGGAGCTCTTGGAGAACATCTTGGTCTGCATGCCCCAGGGGTAGTTGGAGAACGCTTTATCTACGGGATCGCGCTCGATGCTGCTGTCGAAATAGCGGAACATATCATCATGGGCATAGCAAATCTGCGATCCCGTGACTTTGGATCGAAGCTTTGCGATGGCGAGAGTGCTTTGATTGAGCTCGACGCCCATGGGCTTCGCATCCGGGCATTTCGCCGCAGCAGCTTCGAGGAAATTGCCCGTTCCACAGCCGAAGTCCATGACCTTCTCGCCGGATTTTATATCTAGAACGGCAAGTGCGAGTTGTGCGATTCCCTCGGGGGTTGAGGACTCGCCGCCAAAGACTCCCTGGCTGATCGGACCGTTCTGAAGGTATTCGTCGATTGCTTCTCCGCTGAAATTTGAAAGAAAGGCAAGGAGTTCGTCGAATGATCCGTCTGCGGAAAGGCGCTTATAGGCTCGATCGAGCAGTGCGGCGATATCGTCGTCTCCCTGGGATGCAAACTTGATCATCTCGGCGTAGTTATCGGGTCTGCCGGTTTTCTGAGCGAAGCGCGCGAGATAAACGAGCGGATAGAGATAGTCGGACGGCAATGAACTGCGGAGACGGGTCGTGAGAGTCCAGCCGATTTCCTTTGCCTGTGTGTTGACGTTAAACAATTTGAATCCTTTCATTGATTGGTTATCAATAACCGCTGATTGAACTATAGCACATAAGGTTATTGATAACCAGATGGTTTTCAGGTTATTTATAACCAAAGCCCTTGTTCTAGTCGCATTGATCCGTCGGAGCCAGCTGGTTTTGCCCACAAGCTAATGATTTGGTAACGGATAAAGGCATGAGAGCTGAATCGGAGCAGCGCGCAATTGCTGTTTCAATCTATTCACTGTTGAGGACGAGAGCGCACGGCATGCCATCTCACGGTTTTGGAACAGTGCCGATCTAACTGGTAATCTAGCAATATGACAGCTCGAACCGCAATCTAACCGACGTCAACAAAGAGGAGTAGAAATGGACAACGACACACTGCTGTTTAGGGATAAGGGTGCCGGTGTATTCAAGGAAATCTGCATCTACCCGAACCGGATCACCACGCTCAAGAAGAACCGCTTCTTCGGCACGCATGAAGAGGTGGTTTACCTGAATGACGTTACCGGTGTCTATAGAATCAATGGCAAGCAGGTGATCTTGAACAACAGGCTGCGGACGGGCTATGACTACAGGCTGAGCAGCCGCTCCCAGGCACAGGAATTCGTAAGGGTCCTGAACTCGATTATGTAGCCGATAGCTATTCCCCGCACGCGCGGTGGTGATCCCTCAGGTAATACAACGGGCATTGCGCTAGCCTGCTGTTTCCCACACACGCGGGGATGATCCCTGCCTGTCCGAGGATGAAGTCAGGCGGCCGAACCGTCTCGTCACGATGTGACTCGACACGCTAGAGGACAGGGTAGAGCGTCACGTTCTGACGAGCATGGAGGGCTGCGAGTGCCTGGGCAAGTCCGGGGAGTGGCTTAGACGGCGGGATGGCTTTAGCTCCGCTCCCTTGGGGGTCGAAAGATATGAAGACATACGTTTATCAGGCGGTGCTCACGCCCGATGAGGACGGTGGTTACGACGTGGAGTTTCCCTCGCTACCGGGATGCTTTGCCTGCGGTGACACGATTGCCGAGGCCGCCGAGCAGGCCGTGGACGCGGCGAGCACCTACGTGGCCGTGCTCGTGAGGGACGGCCTCGCCGTGCTGGAGCCCGAGTTTATCGAGCCCGCAGACGGCGGCCTCTCCATGATGGTCGCCTTCTCCACGGACGAGGGGTATATCGTGGAGGGGGAGACGGTCTCGGCGGCCGGAGCCGCGCGCGGGCTCTCCGTTTCCCCCGGCAGGATTACCCACATGCTCGACTCGGGAATCCTCACGGGCTACCGCAAGGGCCGCCGCACCTATGTGACCGTGGAGAGCATAGCGGCGCGCCTGACCGACACGCCCCGCTCGGGCAGGCCCAAGCGGGGCGTGGTCGCATAGCTTTTGTCCGTCATGAAAGGTGGCCGTAAAAAGGGCTCTTCGGCTGTCCCCCGGGGCGAACTTTTTATGCCGAGTTGAGGTAGCGATTGCCTCTCGAGAAGTCTGGGAAATGTCCCGAAAAGCGTCGCCGCTCTATCTGGCGCCTCGGTTATCTCCAGGATAGTGAGCCCAACGCCGCGCAGTGCCCTGACCCTCTCCATCATTTCCCTAGCATATGCTATGTAGACTCCAAGCCGAACCTCGATTGTCCAACTTCTTCTCCGTAATCTCGCTCCTTTCTGTCCATTCGGGGCGCAACCTTTTGGTTTTAGATCCCGATGTTGGTAGATGTAAATAAACGGTGGAGCGGCTGCAAAAGATCCGCCTCGCTGGGTAAAATCAGGATGTGCCGCGGAACCCGCTCCTCAGCTACTCAAACTTCGGAGACGCGGGCAACGCAGGTGCTAATGTCTAAAGGGCCGGCTGCAACCGGCCCTTTTCATGACTCCCTTCGCTATCCGTTACTGCTTATATTCCCGCCAGATCGAGTAGAGGTTCCGGGCAATGCCGGTCACATACATCGAGAGGCGCAGGATTTCAAGAAACAAGTTCATAGGCTTCACCCCAATCGGAGATCGGAGCGTTGCCCGCAGGCGGATTCCACGGCAGTCAAGATTTTACCTCACAGGCCGCGGTGGGAGGCACCCTGCCCATCACCTGGTTTGGAGCAGTGTCGATCTAACGGGCAATCAAACCCCTAGCGCTCTTTGAATTGAGCAAGCATCTGCCCGAAGAAGCTGAGCCCGGATGGCTCATAAATGAGTGAACCGCCGTCCGCGGTCCTGTAGAGCCCGCAGGGGAGGTAGCGCCCGTCGGGAAGGACATAGAGGTTGGCTTCTTTCTTCAGTCCTGCTGGAAATAGCGGAATCCCGTTTTCGTCCATTTGGAACTCATCAATATTCGCTATCTCTCTTTCCATGGCGCCTGCTGGTCAGTTTCTATCGTAAGTGCGCCCTAAAACAAACACTGCTCTATCAGCTCTTTACCGCGTAAGGCGTCGATCCACTCTCGTGGAATTGCGTCGATGCCGTATGCCGTGCCGGCGAGCGCACCTGCGACGGCTGCGGTGGTGTCGGTGTCGTCGCCCAGGTTGACGGCGGCAAGCACGCAATCTTCGTAGCTGTTAGTGTTGACGAAACACCAGGTGGCTGCTTTAAGCGTGTCGCGCACGAAGCCGCCAGACCTGATTTCGTGCTCGGGCACGTCTTTCAGCTGGAGCACCCACGAGGGAAGCGCGTCGTTCATCACATCCCTCATTAGCTCGATAAATATGACGCATGCATCGGTCGACGTTCTGTGGGCGTGCGTAATCGCGGAGACCTCGCAGATCTCGTCGTCTGTCGCATCGGTGAACGCCAGGGGAGCGATGCGCATGAGCGATCCGTTGCCGTTGTCGCGCTCGCCGGAGCCTCCTTTGCCGGTGTGCAAGGCGCGGGCGGTCGTGCCGCCATAATCGAAAACGCCGTCGATCGTATACTCGCCACGGGCAATCCAGCTGACGAATTTGTCGCGCATGTCTGCGGTGTCGATGTGCCCAAGCTCTCTAATCGAGTCGCAGGTAGCAAGCGTCATGGACGTGTCATCGCTCCAGGTGCCGGCGGGCTGCCCGTGCGTGCCGTAGCCGATCATGTCGGTGCATTCGAACGTGCCGCGAGGCATAAACTCGTATGGAACGCCCAGCGCGTCGCCGACGGCAAGCCCATAGATGCAATCGCGTAGTGTTGTTTTCGGTCTGTCTGTCATGGAGCGCTCCTCTTATGTCGGGGGATATGAAACGCCGTCGGGGGTATCGGTCGCAACGTGCTGCTACCCTTGCGCTTTGCCATTAGTCGCTTCGTTGATGGCGCGGTACTCGGCACTCAGCTCGCGCGCCAGCTCTTCCTTGCTTGGAAGATACGGCAGGTATTTGGCGGCAAACACTTGGTCGTTGTCTTCGGGCAGCGTGTACTCGACAATCGAATCGCTTTTGTCCGCGCAGAGCACGATGCCTATGGGCGGATTGTCGCCTTCGTTCATGAGCTCGCGCGTGTAGTAGTTCACATACATTTGCATCTGGCCCAGGTCCTGATGCGTAAGGTCATCGGTCTTAAGGTCGATGAGCACGAAGCAGCGCATCAGATAGTTGTAAAAAACAAGGTCAATATAGAAATGGCGCCCATCAAAGGTGATGCGCTTTTGGCGCGCCTCGAAAGCGAAGCCACGACCAAGCTCCAGCAGGAACTTCTGAAGATGCGTGATGAGCGCCTGCTCTAGATCGCTCTCGCGAAACGTAGCATCGTCCGAGAAACCTAAAAACTCCAGTACATATGGGTCGCGGATGATATCCTCGGGGCGACGAGCCGGGGCGCTCTCTTGGATTTCCTGGGTGACGGCCTCTTTGTCCTTGCTGGTAAGTAGGCGCTCGCGGAACATGGTGTTGATCTGGCGTTCGAGCTGGCGCGTGCTCCAGCGAGAAACGGCGCATTCGTTCATGTACCATGTGCGAGCATCAGGGTCGGGAATGCGCATCAACCTGCGGTAATGAGTCCAGCTCAATTCGCTACGCAGTGCGTCGCGAATTGGAAACGCAAGAAAGAACTGACGCATATTGCGAAGGTTTGCGATGCCAAAGCCTTTTCCGAAATCCGCGGTAAGCCTTCTGGAGAGGCCTGCAATCAATGCCTCTCCATATGCTGCGCGCCCCTCTCCGCCCTGCTCATCAACAATACTTTTGCCGATCTCCCAATATGCCTCGACCATCGCAAAGTTAACGGCGGTATAGGCCTTGTTGCGAGCGGCGTTGAGAATCGAGGAAACCTGCTTGTAAAAAACTTCTGGCACGATTGCCGATTCTCCACGGTTTACCAGTTCGCCCATCACTGTCGCCCCACTTTCCTCTTGTGGAATGCATCTTTATCGCATTTAGTTTAAAGCCTCGCGCGGACACGAATTGCTGTGCTGTCTGGCACCTTCGCATGGGAGCCTTGCGGTGACTAAAATGTGACCATAGAGACAGTTTTAGCGAACCCCGCGGGAGTGACGCGTATGGACAACAACACGCTGCTATTCCAGGACAAGGGTTCGGGTAGGTTTAAAGACGTTAAGATCTACCCCAAACGTATTGAGGTGCTCAAGAAGGGCACTTTTGGCGGCAAGCACACCGAAAGTGTCTATCTTAAGGACATCACGGGGGTCAACAGGATCAAGGGGCGCGACGTTTTCCTGCGTAACAGGCTGTTGACTGCTTGTGTTTTTAGCCTGAGCAGTCGTGCGAAGGCCCAGGAGTTCGTGAATGCGTTGAACTCGGTGATGTAGTCGATAGTGGCGTTCGGGCCAGACTTACGCCCGCGCATCGGGCGGCACTGAGGCTGGTCGCTCAGCCTGCGAGTTTTCTGAACACACCACCTCTTCATTTGCAAAAAGCTAGGGGCACAGAACGGTATTCTGCGCCCCTCATCAAATCGATGTGTCCAAAAAGGTCGGCTGGCCTATTCGTCAACGCTCCCGTTGTTTTCGCGGTCATTTGCAAGCATCGCTGCGCCGGCGACCGTTGTCGCCACGGCGGCAGCGGCGAGCCCGGCGGCAATGCCAGAGCCGTCGCCCGTATCGGCGAGTTTTCCGGCCGAGCTTTTGCCCTTGCCGTTCTTGTCGGCGCTACCTGCGTTGGAGCCCGTGCCACCGTCGGTGCCGGCGCCGTTGCCGCCCGCGTTGCCCGAGGCTGCAACGGTAAAGCTTGCGGCTCCGTCGCTGGCGAGCGTGTAGTTCTGCGCCGCGTCGCCCAAGAGACCGTTCACGCGCACCCAGTACGTTCCTGCGGCAAATGTTTCGCCCTCGGCCATTGCCGTGCCCGGAGCGCCGTCCGCGTCGTGCACAAACTCGAGCTGGGCCGTGCAGGCATCGGTTTCGAGCTTGCCCTCGAGTGATGCCGCAATCTTGGCGCGCACGTCTTCGCCGGCCTTAAGGCCTTCGAGTCCCTCAAAATGGGGCGTCAGCGCGCGTGGATCGATATCGATAGGCACAAAGCCCTGCAGTCTTGTAACGGTCTCGTTGCCCAGGGCATCAACATCCACGTATTCAATGGCAAACGCATGGCCCGAAGCCGCCACGTTGAGTACGTTGCTGCTGTCGACAAGGCGGAAATGGCCCTCGCCAACGGTCTTGCCATCCTGGAGCGAGGCATCGCTCAGCGAGTCGCCGTACGTCATGCGCATGCGGGTCGGGAGGTAGTACGAAGCTGTCTGCTTGTGCTGTGTATCGTAATCGTAATTGCGCTGGTAGATGCTCCGGGCCAGCGCCGCATCAACAAAGTCGGATGCGATGATGCCAATGTGCTCGAGGTAATCTGACTTTGTATCCTCGATGCCGCTGGGATTGATGTACGGGCTCTTATACAGATGCTCGTTGACTACTCGTGCCGAGGTAAAAGGATTGCCTCCGTGCGACAAGCCCGTGCAGCTGGTGTAGTTGATAGACCAGCAACGCTCCTGGACTTGCACCTTGGCCCCGTCATCGTCCGCGACGTCCACCTTGTTGCGCGTGCGCCCGGTCGTTTCCTTCAGCGCATTATCGACCCAGCTGAGCTTGTCGGTTCCCGTGAGTTTGTACTTGTCCTGGGCGTATACCTTGGTGCAATAGGGCTCTTTGTCTCCTGTTTCCCCCGCGGCTTCAAAGCCCCGCGCGTCTTGGACGAGACACATAGTGGCGCTGTCGGAGTGAGCCTTGATCTTGTCATCCCATTCGGTAAGGTCGAGGCCCCACGTGTGGCCGCTTACACTGTTGCCGGCGAGCCTAAATCGACGCAGCAGAACGATCTTTCCGCGCACCTCGTGTAGCGTGGGGATTCGGCTCGACGTATAGAACAGTTTGGGGTTGTCGTCCAAAACCTTGGCGAAAGCCGTCGTAACACTTTCGTCGGTAGCCTCGTCGTTGCCTCGTGACACCAGCATGATGAGCGCTTCTGTCGGGTTTTCGTTCAAAAACGTTTTGAAGTAGCCTATGACATCGGAAAGATGCATAAAGTACGCGTCTTTTTTGAGCAGGTAGTAATCCCCGTGGTCGATACCGGGGTCGTCGCCCTTTCCGAGCCGGATATCAAAATAGCGAATGCCTTCGAGCAACTGCGTGGGAATGTAATCCTGCTGGCATTTTACTTGCGAGGATTGGGGCTCAGTGTCGTTGTCCACGCTGCAGGTGCCCGAATCGTGCGTACCCGGGATGCTCAGCTCGTCGAGGAACTTGTTGTCGTCGACGTATTTCATCCAACATGGCCCATCGACGTAGCTGCTGTACGTGATCCAGTCGAGGCTGCTAACCGTGGCATCGTTCTTTTTCATGTCGTAACCGATAAGTTCGAGCTCCCACGGAATGCTCTTACTCTTATGGCAGATCTTATTGTTGTCCTGGTCTTCGCCGTTCGATTCTATTGCCAGGTACTTAATGTCTTTTTTCTCGGTTTCTTTCTCGACCGTGCGGTCTCGGATGATATAGGTTCCGTTTGATTGACGCTCGAACGCAAAAGCGCGGCTGGGCTTGTTGTCATACTCGCCGCCCCATACGTGGATGACCTTTCCATCTTTGTCAGAGTCGTCGTCGACCGACCAAATGCTGTAGCCCGTCTTTTTATGCTCTTCGAAATTGAGCAAGGTGCGGATAGCATACCAGTTTGTATCGTCATTCTTGGTCGTTACGTTCTCAAGGATGAGCTTGCTGGACGTGCCGTCATTAAACAGGTGACAGACGTTGCCGCGAACGTTGCCGTCTTGGTTGACGCTCGCGGTGCGAAAATAGCCCGCAGGGCGAAGGCGAATGACGAAATTGTCGAGGCTGTCCGACGGTGCGGGTGTGTTGTCTGCAAATGCCGCTCGCAGGGGAATGCCCGGTGCTGCGGTTTCTGGCAGGCTTGCAAGTGGTGACAACGCCGCAAGCCCTAGGCCCAGCGTAAACGCTCGGCGGCTGATGGCATGGTGTTCGGTCATAACTTCTCCATTCGCAGAGTGCGGTTATGCGATAGTTTTGGTCACTATACTGCCCAGATGTTTAAAGATGCTGGTTTAATTGTCTGCGCGGCGCAATAAATCGGCGGGCGGACGCGTTGGGGTGTTTGTCGTTTTCGTACTGTTGCCACATTTGGGGCGGTTCCGGCGTCCGGCATCCTCGCGTTCGTCGGCTACAGGCATAAGAAAGGGAGGGTCGGTTTACCGGCCCTCCCTGGGTACGAAGCGCTGGGGTACCGTCGCTTGTTTGCACTGCGACCGTGTTTCCCGTTGCGCTCGCCAGTCGCTTAGCGCTTGATCTCGATATCGTCGAGCTTGACGTCCATGGCCTCGGTCTTGGCCTTGGCAATGTCATCGGCAAACTCCAGAGACTTCATCATGGTCTCGACGGCGTCCTTGTGCTCCTCGACGTTGTCGATGCTCACGTAAACGCTGCCGCCGCCTGCTTCGGTGAAGTACTCAGTCGTTACGCCGCCCGAGTGTGTATAGGAAGCGTTGCGCCAAGTCTTGCCGTTGTACTTGACGGGATCATTCTCGGTCCACTCAAAGTTGGCCTTCCATTTGGCCTCGTAGTCGAACAGCTCGTCAGCGTTCTTGTCAGAGTCGAAGACAGGGATGAAGCGATCGCTGGCGTGCTCGCTCTCGGTGAACTTAAACTGGGCCCTGTCGGCGGTGTCGCCGGCAACGTCGGTGATCTCGACGCCCTCGGGCACCTCGACCTTAAACCAAATGAAGTCGGTCCTCATATCCACGGCTGGCTTTTCTGCGCCGCCGCCACCGCCACTGCCGGTAGCGCCGCCGCTTCCGCCGCAACCTACCAGGGCAACCGCGGCAAGAAGACTGATGCAGAGTGTGAGAATCGCAAAGGCGTTCTTTTTCATGGTCGTGTCCTCCTCGATCTGTAACCGCCCATGGATTACCTGCCTTTACTGTACGCGTGGACGGCTCGCTAGGGTGGGCCATGTGTCCCATTCTGAGGGCCGGATTTGCGCCGACAAGTGGCAATATGCGCGGATCCAAAAGAGGGGAGGGCCGATGCCTGTCGGCCCTTCCCGGGGTTGGGTGCCCGTTGCTTTAATGGGGCGCATGTGCGCAGGTGCGCGTAGGCGCGTGCGGGTGTCCCGTTACTTGAGCTCGATGCTCGAAATCTCGACTTCGCGCGCCTCGGAAACTGCCTCTGCCATGTCATCGGGGAATTCGATGGAGTTGAGGAGCGCCTCGGCTTCTTTCTTGTGCAGGTCGAAGTTCGAGATAAGGACATAGATGCTTCCCGGCTCAACGTCGGTAAAGAGGAGGGTTGTGATGCCACTGTTGTCCTCGTACGTTCCGACGAGCCGCGTCCTGCCGTTATACTCGATGGACCCGCCATCCTTCCACTGGAACGTATCCCCCTTCTTTTCCGCCTGGTCGGCGTGGGATTCCTCGGCAGTCAGCGCTTTTTTCCAAACGGGGATAAAACGATCGGCCGAGGCGTTCTCGTTCTCGGGGAAGGTGAGCTGGACCCTGTCGGCGTTCTTGCCGGCGGAGTCGCTCACGCCGACGCCCTCGGGCATCTCGACCTTAAACCAGATAAAGTCGGTCTTCTTGGCGACGGGGGTCTTTTCCTTGCTCTCGCTCTTGGAGGCGCTGCTGCCGCCCGATGCGCTCCCGCCGCAGCCGACAAGGGCAAACGCGGCAAAGAGGGCGATGCAAAGGGAAAGGATCGATAGGGTCTTTTTCTTCATGGTGGCGTCCTCCTTGTCTGCCAGGGACATCGTGTGCCGCGGATCGCTGGGGCGGCGGTTGCGCGTGCACATGATGACTTTGTTTGCTGTGCGGTGATTCCTCCATTCGTCGTCCGGTGCCGTGATGAGCGTTGCCCCAACATGGGGCTCCTTACCTATATGTATGCCCCAGTTGCCGCTGCCCGGGAGTCTCGAAACGTGGGCCATGTGTCCCATGTTTGCGTTGGCATGGCCTATCGTTCGTCATAGAAATCCGCGATGGCCAGGTGCGCTGACGCCCATGTGCTTATGGGCTAGACTTAGCACCATTACGTGTTCGATGCGGTTGGTCGGCGGTTGCCGCCCGACCGATGTATATGACTTGAAGGTGCGTGCATATGAGCCAAGAGATGATGGATAAAACCTGTCGAGAGTTTGCCGAGGCACTTGCCGCACGCGAGCCGGTTCCCGGCGGTGGCAGCGCGAGCGCCTTTGTGGGCGCGCTGGGCGCCTCGCTTTGTGGAATGGTCGCTCGTTATGGTGCGACCAATCCTGCGCTTGCCGATCGCGCGGATGACCTGACGCGCGCATTTGCCCAGGCAGATGAGTTGGCCCAGGAGCTTGTCGAGTTGGTTGCCGAGGACGTTCGTGCATATGGGCAGGTGTCCGCGGCGTACGGTATTCCGCGTAGCGATTCGGCTCGAGCGACCGCGATTCAGGATGCGCTGCATGTGGCCGCTATGCCGCCGTATCGCATTATGGATGCCTGCGGGCGTGCACTGGCGCTGCTCGAGGACATGGCCGACAAGGGTTCGCGTCAGCTGCTGTCCGATGTGGCGTGCGGCGCCGTGTTCTGCCGTTCCGCTATGCAGGGCGCGAGCTTGACGCTCTTTGCGAACACCACGTCTATGAAGGATCGCGCTCGTGCTGAGGAGCTCGAGACGGCGTGTGATGAGTTGCTCGACATGTGGTTGCCGCGCGCCGATGCGCTGGCGCGCCGCGCCGCCGACGCCGCAAGGAAGAGGGGATAGCCATGGCTGAACTGCTGAAGGGTGCCCCCGTTGCTCGCGCTTTGACTGAGGAACTTGCTGCTCGCTGCGCAGTCCTGCGCGAGCGGGGCGTTGTTCCGACGTTGGCTATCGTGCGTGTGGGTGAGCGCGAGGACGACCTATCCTACGAGCGCGGTGCGCTCAAGCGCTGCGAAAAAGTGGGGATTGAGGCTCGTCGCGTTTTGCTTTCTGCCGATGTTTCGCAGGACGAGCTGTTGACGGCCATCGAGGACATCAATACCGATTCGGCTGTTCATGGCTGTTTGATGTTCCGCCCGCTGCCCGCCGGCCTTGACGAGAACGCCGTCGCCGCAGCGCTCGATCCCGCCAAGGACGTTGACTCCATGACGCCGGCTTCGCTGCTCACCACGCTTTCGGGGCGCGGCGAGGGTTTTGCTCCTTGCACGGCTGAGGCCGTGTTGGCGCTACTGGATCATTACGGCGTTGAGCTGGATGGGGCCAAGGTCGCGGTCGTTGGTCGGTCGCTGGTGATTGGCCGTCCCGTTGCCGCCATGCTTACGGCTCGCAATGCAACCGTGACAACGTGCCATACGCATACGCATGACTTGGCCGCTGAGTGCCGTGCTGCCGACATTGTGGTTGCGGCCGTTGGACGCGCGCGTACGATTGGCGTGGATGCCGTTCGCGAGGGCCAGACGATCATCGATGTTGGCATTAATTGGGACGAGGCCGCTGGCAAGCTGGTGGGTGACGTCGATTCTGATGCTGCGGAGCCGGTCGTTAACGCCATCACGCCCGTGCCGGGCGGCGTGGGCGCTGTGACGACGGCGATCCTCGCCAAACACGTGATCGAAGCGGCCGAGCGCGCATCGAAATAGGTTTTTGACCACAAGGGCTGCCGAGGCCGTGGTTTCGCCCTTTCTGCGCCGAAGCGATACACTGTTATCGTTTGATTTCTTCGCTCAAGGAGGATGCGCATGCCGTGCACAACGATTTTGGTTGGTAAGAACGCGAGCTACGACGGGTCGACGCTTGTCGCCCGCAACGAGGACTCGTCCAACGGGGTGTTTGAGCCCAAGCGCATGCGCGTGGTGCATCCCGACGAGCAACCGCGTGTCTACACGAGTGTCCTGAGCCACCTGACCGTTGAGCTGCCCGACAACCCCATGCGTTACACGAGCGTCCCCGACGTTGTCCCGGGCCATGGCATTTGGGCCGAGGCCGGCTTCAACGAGCTCAATGTTGGCATGTCCGCAACCGAGACACTCACCACCAACGAGCGCGTCCGCGGCGCCGATCCGCTCGTGGACTATGTACCCGCCAAGGGCAACGAGGGCGAGGACGGCTATGTTCCGGCCCAGCCCGGCGGACTGGGCGAGGAGGATATGGTGACCCTGGTGCTGCCGTACGCCAAGTCCGCCCGCGACGGCGTGCGTATTTTGGGTGACCTGCTCGAGCGCTACGGCACCTACGAGAACAATGGCATCGCCTTTAGTGACGTTGACGAGATCTGGTGGCTCGAGACCATCGGCGGCCACCACTGGATCGCCAAGCGCGTGCCCGATGACGCCTATGTGACCATGCCCAACCAGCTGGGTATTGACAGCTTTGACCTGGACGACGCCGAGGGCGCTCAGGTCGACCACATGTGCTCTGCCGACCTGCGCTCCTGGATGGCAGAGTGGCATCTGGACCTAACGCTGGGCGTCGAGGGTGACGGTCCCGCCGCGGTCTTTAACCCGCGCGAGGCCTTTGGCTCGCACAGCGACAGCGATCACGTCTACAACACGCCGCGCGCCTGGTATATGCAGCGCTGCCTCAACCCCAGCGATGTGTGGGACGGTCCCGACGCCGACTACACGCCCGAGAGCGACGACATCCCCTGGAGCCGCGTGCCCGAGCGCAAGGTGACCATCGAGGACATCAAGTACGTGCTTTCGAGCCACTACCAGGGCACGGAGTACGACTGCTACGGCAGCAAGGGTACGCCCGTCACGCGCGGCGCCTATCGTCCCATCGGCATCAACCGCAACAGCCAGCTCGCCGTGCTGCAGCTGCGTCCCTATGCGCAGCCGGCATATCGCGCCGTACAGTGGATGGCGTTTGGCTCCAACTCGTTTAACGCGCTCGTACCGCTGTACGCCAATGTCGAGACCATGCCCGAGTACTATGCCGGCACGCAGGCTCGCGTTACGTCCGATAATTTCTATTGGGCCAACCGCCTGATCGGTGCCTTGGCCGATGTTCGCTTCCATGAGTGCGGTCGCGCGGTCGAGGATTATCAGGAGAAGGTCGGCGGCATGGGCCACAAGCAGATTCACGACGTCGATGCCGCCGTGGCCGCGCTGCCCGAAGCCGAGGCGCCCGCCGAGCTCGCCCGCGCCAACGAGGAGTTTGCCGAGCGCGTGCGGGTGGAGACCGATGCTCTGTTGGGCAAGGTGCTCTACACCACGAGCTGTGCCATGAAGAACTCCTTCGCGATGAACGACAACGTAAGGTAAAGGCAACCTTGCAGCGAACGAGCGGGGCAAACGCCGTCAAAGGTTTTGGCCCGCTCGATTTCTATCTTGGCGGTAAAACGATTTTGTGTCGTTCACTCAATCTTGGGTACAAGAAGTCCAATGCAGTTGTTCATGATTGGAGCCAACCATGGTTATGAAACTCGATCAGCTTGTTAACGGTGCCATCAACGTGGGCTTCGGCGCCGCCGCCGTTGCCGTCGAGGGCGGCAAGAAGGTTCTCGACGACCTCGGTACCAAGGGCGAGCAGGTCCGCAAGGATGCCGGCACCCCCGATATCGCTCGCAGCGTGTCCGATATGTTCGAGCAGGCGGGCGGCACCATCTCCGACCTGACCGAGCGCCTGGGCATGCAGGGCGAGACTGCGGCACAGCGCGTGCTCGACGAGCTCATCCTGGCTCGCGTCCGCGTTATGACCGCCCCCGAGCGCACGGCCTTCCTGGCCCATGTGCGCGACATCGTCGATTCGGTCGAGGACAACGTGACCTCGGTGCCCGTCGAGTCCGTTGAACCCGACGACGCAGAGGACGCCGAAGAGGCCGAGTAGCAGCGTAGATGGCAGATTCCACCACCGATTACAACAATCAAGATCCCTTGGGTGACGAGGCGGCGGTTGTCGACGAGGTCGATGCCGCCGTCTCGGGCGCTCGCAAGAAGCCGCGCGCTGTCGATATGGTCCCCGAGGAGCCCGACGCGATGGCGCCGGATGAGGAATACCAGCTCACGCCGGCAGGTCGTCGTGAGCGCATTGGGCAGATCGTTCGCCTGATCAAAAAGTATCGCGTGTGGGACAACCTCACGCCGGTGCGCCTGCGTCGTCTGCTTGAAGAGCTCGGCCCTATGTTCGTCAAGATGGGGCAGATTCTGGCTAACCGCTCCGAGATTTTGCCGCAGCGGTTTTGCGACGAGCTGCGTCGTCTGCGCTCCGATGTAGAGCCGGTGCCGTATGAGGTAGTGCTCCGGTGTCTGGAAGAGGAGTACGGCCAGCGCCTGGGGCAGATGTTCGACGCGATCGATCCCAACCCGCTCGGAAGCGCTTCTCTTGCACAGGTGCACCGCGCCCGCCTGGTGACCGGCGAGGACGTGGCCGTTAAGGTGCAGCGCCCCGGTGCGCAGCAGGTGATGGCTCAGGACATCGACATCATTCGCTCGGTGGTGCGCATCGTCTCAAAGTTTGTCAATACCGATCAGTTTGTGGACTTGCATGGCGTGGTCGAGGAGCTGTGGACCTCGTTTCGCGAGGAGACCAACTTTTTGGCCGAGGCCAAAAACCTCAACGATTTCTATGAGTTCCATAAGAGCGTGCGCGGCGTGTCGTGCCCCAAATCTTACCTGGACCTTTGCACCGAGCATGTCGTGGTCATGGACTACATTGACGGCATCTCGATTGCCGATCCCGAGCGCCTGGTGGCCGAGGGCTATGACCTGGAAAAGATCGGCTCGGCGATTGTCGAGGACTATTCGACGCAGGTGCTCGACGACGGCTTTTTCCATGCCGACCCGCATGCGGGAAACATCATTCTCAAGGACGGCATCGTCTACTTTATTGACCTGGGCATGGTTGGGCGCATGTCGAGCCACGACCGCGGTATCGTTAAGGACATGATTTTCGCCGTGGCCGAGGGCGACGTGCCCAAGCTCAAGGATTCGCTTATGCGCTTTGCCGTGACGCGCGGCGACTCGGCCGAGCTCGACCATTCGGCCTTTCTGTCCGATTTGGACTTTATCGTTGCCGACTTTGCGGGCCTCGACCTTAAGGACCTGGATATCGGCGAGTTTTTGACCTCGCTGCTAAACCTGGCGCGCAAAAACGACGTTGAGCTGCCGAGTGTGGTGACGATGTTTGCCCGCGGCATGGTGACACTCGAGGGTCTGCTGACCGAGTACATGCCCAACGTCAACATGATCCAGATTATCCAGACGCACATCAAAAACGAGAAGAGCACCTATGCGCGCATGCGCGATATGGGGCGCGATCTTGCCGCGAGCAGCTATCGCGCGGCAAAAGGCTCGCTCGAGGCGGCCGAGTATCTGGGCTTGGCGTCGCGCATGCTCACGCGTGGCCAGCTTAAGGTGAACACGCAGATTATGAGCAGCGATAAGGCGCTGCGACAGCTGGGCGGAATTATCGATCGCATGTCGATGGCAATTGTAATCGCCGGCCTGTTTATCGGTTCGTCGGTGGTGTACTACGCGCGCATCGAGCCGGTCGTGTTTGGTATCCCGGTCATTGGCTTTATGGGCTACGTGAGCGCGCTGGTGCTGGCGCTGATGCTGGGCCGCGAGATCTGGCGCAACAGTCACGGCGGCAAGCGGTAATGATCCCTGGGGGACGGAGGAAGACGGATCCTTTTGCCTTGCGTCGCGCCGGCGCGGACTGGTCCGAACAAAACTATGCCGGTTTACGGGGCTGGAGTGCCGAACCTCGAGCATACCGAAATTCGCGCTTTTAAAACCGCAGGTAGATGAGTCATTGGTTTTCGAAAATGGCAGATATGGTTGCGAAGTGCTGAATCAGCCCCGTAATCCGGCATAGTTTTGAAACGGGCCGTTCTTGCAAGGTCCGACGACAGCCCTTTCTATCGCAAACCATAGCTTTTACCTTGGGCTTCGCCTGTGTGCGGGGCCCTTTTGCGTGATACCATACTGACAGTAATAATCGATGGCCTAGATGGTGGTGCGGAGACGCACGAATGCGCGGTTTTCCTGTGCGTTTGGGAGAATCGGGGTGCAAGTCCCCGGCTGTACCAGTAACCGTAATTCCTCTTGGCCCGGGATGGTCGCGTTGCAGATCGGACGGCGCGCCCGGGTCGGTAAGGTTAAGTCGGATCGCCTCCCATCTTGTACGCGGCCGCGGCGCAAGCCGCCGGTACGCGTTGGGCTCTGGAGGGAAGGGGGACCCCGATGGGGGTACTCGAGCGCAATGTGCGCGATGACGTGGGGCAGCCGCTGGGCAATGCTCCAAGTGCAGACAGTAGGAGACAAATGGATATGTTTGAGGACGAGCGCCAGCGCGCCTCGCGGCGTCGTCATGGAGCGATTGCCCGTGGCGTAGCCAAGCGCGGTCTGGTGGCGTTCCTGGCTTTTGCCATGGCTTTTGGCACCACGCCGGCGCAACTTTGGGCCGAGGGCGCCGAGGGCATTGCCGAGGCCGTGGCGCAGGCTGCGACGGGCGGCGAGGGCGCGGCGGCCGACGATGGCACCGCTGCCGACACCGGCGCGAACAGTGCGGCGGCGAGCGCTGCTGCCGATGACGCCGGCGCAGATCAGGGCGCAACTGCGAGTGCCGCGAATGGTGCCGACACCGCCGCAGATAACGCGACTGTGTCCGAGAGCTCTCCCGCGGTGCCTGCTGCTTCGGAGCAGAAGAACGCCGTTGCCGCCGCGTCCGCCACAACGCTTTCGAGCGAGGCCAAGGTCTTCATTCAGGATACCAAGGATAAGGACAGCTTCTATTCCACGAAGTCGGGCGCGCTCAAGGCCGGTGAGACGCTTTGGGCAAATATGTACGATGAGGTCGAGGACGACTGGTACGGCACTTCGACTGAGTCCGTTGACAATCCCGGCACTTGGACTTACACCTGGCTCGCCGGTACGACTAGGGCCAGCAGCAATGTCGCCGACTACACCGAGGTCGTAGGCCACGAGCAGTCGCTCACCGTCACCGCCGCGATGGAAGGCAAATACTTCATCTGCAGGGTAACGGTTGATGGCAAGGACTACTATGGTCCGTCCGTTTCTTCCGGCTCGGGTATCAATGCCAACAACATCCCCGGTCCCGTGCTGGGTGCCGGGCAGATGGAGCTTAACAACGTCAAGCTGAGTAGCGACACGCCGAGCATAGGCGACACCCTGACGGCGACTCCGTACATAAGCTATTATCAGCAAGCCCCCGCCGACGCCAAGGTTACCTACACGTGGTCCGCATCCACCTCGCAGTACTCGGGCTTTACCAAGATCGAGGGCGAGACGGGTGCTTCGCTCGTGGTGGGCGACGACCTTGAAGGCAAGTACATCAGGGTCGAGGCCAACGCTGGCGTCAACACGGTGAACAAGACCACTTCCAGCAAGGTCAAACAGGCCGGTGCGATCGAGATTTCGGCCGTGTCCATCATCAATACCAAGGACGATACGAGCGTCTTTGCGGTGGGGGATACCGCTAAGGCCCGCGCTAAGGAGAAGGGCGGCGCGTACGGCGCGTTCGTCGACGCGAGCAAGCTCAACTATCAGTGGCAGAGCTCTGACACCAAGAGTGGCACGTATACCGACATTGCGGGTGCCACGGGTGAGACCCTCGAGCTTGCCGACGCTTTAGGTGGCAAGTACCTCAAGTGCAAGGTGTCCTCGAAGATCGGCTCTTCGAGCATGGCCAACAACACGGGCGCTCTCGTTGCGGCTACCGGTTCAATTAATGTTACGAGCGTGACTATGAGCCCGACTTCGGGCAAAGTCGAGGTTGGTTCTACGATTACGGCGACCGCCAAGGCGGGTTCCACCGACGTTACCGCCGATTCGCATGTCACGTGGCAGTGGTATAAGGGCACCTCGAACACCGCAAGCAAGTGCGACACGCCTATCAAGGGTGAGACCGGTAACACCCTGACGGTGACCGCCGCCCTTAAGGGCTACTACGTCGTGGCCAAGGCCAACGGCGGCTATGGCGAGCAGAAGCCGTACTATGCGGTGGGTCCCGTTTCCGTCGCGGGCCAAGTGGAGCTCTATGACGTGCAGTTCGAGGGTTCTCCCGCTACCAATGGCGTGCACGTAGGCGATACGCTCAAGACTAAGGTGCGCAAAAAGGACGGTTCGCGCTACAACTATATCGACCGCACCGATAATGTGACCTACCAGTGGCAGTATGCAAATAGCAGCTCGAGCTACGACTCCGCTTACACCGATATCCCCGGTGCTACCAAGGCCACCTATACCGTTGATGCCGCCTATGCTGGCAAGTATCTGCGCGTGAAGGTGACGAGCGAAAACACCGTTTCCAGCACGCAGAAGAAGAGCTCCTACGGCGGCACGCAGTCCGTTGCCCCGCTCGGCCCCGTGACGCTTAAGGGCCAGTACAAGCTGGCAGGCATTGAGCTTGCCGATAAGAACGTTACGCTCAGCGTGGGTTCAAAGATCACGCCGAGCGTGCAGGTTCCGGGCAGCTGGTCGGGCTCGATGAAGGACGTGCCCGAAGATGCCGAGCTCACCATGGCGTGGTATGCCAAGGGCGAGGGCGATGCCGATTGGACCGAGCTCACCGACGGCATCGATAAGACCGATGGCAGCCTGACTCTTACGGATGCGCTTGTCGGCAAGCGCATCAAAGTTACGGCGAGCGCTCTCGACAACACGGTTGAATGGGTTTCGTCCGATAGCGTCACCGCGGCGGGGGAGTATAGCCTGCTGCGCGTGATCGCCAGCCCGCAGATTAATAGCGATTCGACCCATCTCGTCTCGGGCGATAGCGTAAAGGCGACAGCGCAGGCCAAGCGCGCCGACGGTTCGACCACCAACGGTATCGATGTCACCGACCAGGCGACTGTAGCCTGGTATGCGGCCGACGACGCGAAGGCTCCGGCGGCCGACTGGACGCTGCTGCCCGATATGTCGGGCGCCGCGGCAACGGTTTCGGCATCTGCTGCTGGCAAGTATCTGAAGGCTGTCGCCACGAGCGGCAGCTCGACGGTCGAGCTCGTCTCCGCTAACAAGGTTATCGCCGCGGGCTCGCTTGAGGCCGCAGTCCAAAAGCTTAACGATGCCAATAAGCAGATCGCCGTTGATTACAGCGCCAAGGGCGGCAACGTCAACGATGTCCTGAAGGCGCAGCTTGCCGATTTGGGCTTTACCGATATTGACGTCAAGGTCTCTGAGGGCGGCGTTGCCTTTAAGGCCGAGGACGCCAAGGCTACGGTCGGTATCTCCGACGCCCAGGATAAGACCAATGGCAATGTGACGTTCTTCTTCATTGACCCCAACAACTACACCGGTTACAACATCGACGGTCTGCGTAACGCCGATGTGGCGTTTGAACTGTCGCGCGATGGCAAGACCGAGTATTACCTGCCCAACAAGTCCGTGCAGGTTGCTTGGGACGAGGCTAAACTGCAAGACCTTCTTGACGGAGCCGCCGAATCCCTGCAGATTGGCTACGCGTCGGGCGAGTCCGCCGATGGCGTGACCCAAAATGTCACGCTTCCGTACAAGGCGGGTTCCGCAAAGAAATTCTCTGTTGAATGGACAAGCTCCGACACCGAGCGCCTGTTTGTTTCTGGGTATAGCTGGGAAGATAAGACGGGTAAGGTTTCGTGCGCATCGAGCGATCGCGACGTGACGCTGACCGCCAAGGTTACGGTTACGAGCGGCGACATCAAGCTTGCCGGCTCGCACGACTTCACCGTGACCGTCAAGGGCGATCCCGAGAAGGTCGCTGCCGACAAGAAGGCGCTGCAGGAGAAGGTCGATGCGGCCTTTACCTACGGCAACATCAAGTACTCCGGTACCGACGCGCCCGCCAACAAGGACGGCTTGACCGCCGACCTGCAGATGCCGCGCACGAGCACGCTCAAAATCGACGGCAAGTATTACGAGGTCAAGTACTCCGCCAGCACCGATGACATCACGTTCAACGGTTACAAGGGCACGGTCTATCAGCCGCTGCCTGGCACCGAGGCAGCGAAGACCAAGATCACCCTCACGGTGACCGATAAGTCTAACGCCGAGGTCACGGCTAGTAAGACCCTCGATTTTGCGATTGCCCCGCAGGACCAGAACGAGCTCGATGCCGAGCTGTTCCACCTGAGCCTTGCAAAGTCAACATTCTCTCAGGGTATTCTTGACGGGCAGGATGCGTCCAATGTAACGGGGAACTTGCATGCGCCGTTGAAGGTGTACGGTCAGGGATATGCAGTTAACTGGTGCTATTCCTCCGAAGAGGCTGCAGGCCACTACGGCTTCGTGTTCAGTGAGCTCCCCGGCGGCACGGAGAACACCTATCGTTTGCTCAAGTCGAGCAAACCGAGGGTTATCGCGCATGAGAACCTTATCTTCACTCAGCCCGAATACAACACGAAAGTCACAATTAGCGGCCGTCTGAAGAGTGAGCGTTTTGCCCGTTATGCCGAGCGCTATCCCGACAATTCGGACTACGCGGTGCTTGCCGGCTTGGATGTTTCTGCGACGGTAAACGTCAAGGGAACGACGGGGCTCGACAACCCGAACGAGGGCAAGACC
>CAMQHT010000031.1 GCA_947001705.1 uncultured Collinsella sp. | reverse complement strand
CCAAATAATTAGGAGAGTTCCGCCTAAAGGGTGACTACACAGGACCCCGCCGGGGCTGTTTGGGCTACCTCCCAAAATATTCCGCAGGACGCAAGAAGCCCTCGCCGCACGAAGTGCGCAGCAAGGGCTTCTTGCATGTCCTAGGACGTTTTGGGAGGTAGCCCAAACAGCCCCAGCGATCCTGCGGGAGTTAAACCCCTTTAGAACTTGTTGTGGAAGGTACGCGAAATGACCTCGTCCTGCTGCTCCTTGGTGAGCGTGTGGAAGTTCACGGCATAGCCGGAAACGCGGATGGTCAGCTGCGGGTACTTCTCGGGGTGAGCCTGAGCGTCGAGCAGCGTCTCACGGTTGAAGACGTTGATGTTCAGGTGGTGGCCACCCTTCTCGGCGTAAGCGTCGAGCATGTGGACCAGGTTATCGGCCTGAGTCTCGGAAACTTCAGAAACCTTCATAATGTGTCTCCTTCGATCGATAGGCGCCGGCCGAAACCAGCGCACTAATCAGTAATCGTTATTGTTAGTATAGCACTAACAATAGTTACTCGCCCAGCTGATCAAGGTCGATATCACCAAAGAACACCTGGTCCTCCTTGCCGAGCGCACCCGGGATGATGGAGAAGGTGTTGGAGATGCCGTCCTGAGCATCGCGGAACGGGAGCTTGGAAACCGAAGACAGCGAAGCGATGGCGCCGTGGCTATCGCGCTTGTGCATGGGGTTAGCACCCGGGGCGAAGGGCTGGCCAGCCTTGCGACCATCAGGCGTAGAACCGGTCTTCTTGCCGTACACGACGTTGGAGGTGATGGTCAGAACCGAGGTCGTGGGCACGGAGTTGCGGTAGGTGTCGTTCATGCGGATGTACTCCATGAACTGGTGCACAACGTCGTGAGCGATCTGGTCGACGCGGTCGTCGTCGTTACCGTACTTGGGGAACTCGCCCTCGGTCTCGAAGTCGACGATGATGCCGTTCTCGTCACGGACGGGGTGGACCTTGGCGTATTTGATGGCGGACAGGGAGTCAGCCACGACGGAAAGGCCAGCAATGCCCGTAGCGAACCAGCGGTGCACGTGCTTGTCGTGCAGAGCCATCTGGATGCGCTCGTAGCAATACTTGTCGTGCATGTAGTGGATGATGTTCAGCGAGTTGACGTACACGCCAGCGAGCCACTTCATCATGTCGTTGTACTTGGCCACAACGTCGTCGTAATCGAGCGTATCGCCCTCGACGGCGCGATACTTGGGGCCGACCTGCTTCTTGGAGACCTCGTCAACACCGCCG
Source organism: uncultured Collinsella sp. (assembly GCA_947001705.1). GTDB lineage: Bacteria > Actinomycetota > Coriobacteriia > Coriobacteriales > Coriobacteriaceae > Collinsella. The sequence goes on along the minus strand of CAMQHT010000031.1, from coordinate 26,661 downwards.
TTGAGTGCGTACAGCAGGCACTTGGCCAGGTTGGCACGGGCGCCGAAGAACTGCATCTCCTTGCCGATGCGCATGGAGGACACACAGCAGGCAATGCCGTAGTCGTCGCCGTGGTAGACGCGCATGAGGTCGTCGTTCTCGTACTGGATCGAGGAGCTGGCAACAGAAGTCTTGGCGCAGAACTTCTTGAAGTTCTCAGGCAGACGGGTCGACCACAGAACGGTCATGTTGGGCTCGGGGCTGGTGCCCATGTTCTCGAGCGTGTGCAGATAGCGGTAGCTCATCTTGGTAACGAGCGTACGGCCGTCGACACCCATGCCGCCGATGGACTCGGTGACCCACTGCGGATCGCCGGTAAACAGGGCCTGGTACTCGGGGGTACGGGCAAACTTGACCATGCGGAGCTTCATGATGAAGTGATCCACGAACTCCTGGATCTGCTCCTCGGTGAAGGTACCGTTGGCAAGGTCGCGCTCAGCGTAGATGTCGATGAACGTAGAGGTGCGGCCGATGGACATAGCGGCGCCGTTCTGCTCCTTGACGGAAGCGAGGTAGGCGAAGTACATCCACTGGATGGCCTCCTGCGTGTTGGTAGCAGGGTTGGAAATATCGAAACCATAGGTCTCGGCCATCATCTTGAGCTCGCCGAGGGCGCGGATCTGCTCCTGCAGCTCCTCACGATCGCGGATGTTGTCGGCGGTCATGACCGTCGGGGTGGAAGCCTTCTGGGCCTCCTTGTCCTTGATCAGGTAGTCGACACCGTACAGGGCGACACGACGGTAGTCGCCGATGATGCGGCCGCGGCCATAGCCATCGGGCAGACCGGTGATGATGTGGGCCGAGCGGCAGGCGCGCATCTCGGGGGTGTAGACATCGAAGACGCCGGCGTTGTGAGTCTTGCGCTCGAAGGTGTAGCGCTCGACAACGTTCTCGTCGATCTTGTAGCCGTGCTGGCTGGCAGCCTGGCAAGCGATGCGGATACCGCCGTTGACGTGCAGCGCGCGCTTGAGCGGCTTGTCGGTCTGGAGGCCGACGATGGTCTCCTTGTCGCGATGGGCGTTATCGATGTAGCCAGCGGGGTGGCTCACGATACCCGTGACGGTCTTGGTGTCCATATCGAGGACGCCGCCCTGCTCGCGCTCCTTGAGCAGCAGGTCGAGAACCTCGCCCCACAGCTCCTTGGTACGCTCGGTCGGGCCGGCGAGGAACGACTCGTCGCCCTCGTAGGGGGTGTAGTTCTTCTGGATGAAGTCTCGGACGTCAACCTCTCCCGTCCAGATGCCTTCCTTGAAGCCTTCCCATGCCTCCTGCATTGTGTAACCACGCTCCTAGTTACGTGTAATGCGGCGCTCTCTCACACCGCTGCTTATTGAATTCTTGAATTATCGGCTTGCACTACCGGCTTCTTCCGTTCTTCACCACACGTTGGTACAGGGAAAAACGTTTGTCCACCTTGGAACTGCAACCCAAAACCCAAGATTTCATCCGTTTGAGAAGGATAACATAGCCACCCCCTTCATCAGGGCTGTTATATGTTTCTTTTTTTATATCATAAGGGCGTTTTTTACAAACCCGCAGGAAATGCGAGCGCGAACAACTACCGTTCACCGATTTGTTTGGTATTTTTCCTTGCCTTTATACGACGTTCACTCTAGCTGTTATGCCAGTTTTAGTAGGGTAAAGTGCCCCAGAGACCCCACAGAAACTGCAGGGCGGTCACGGGACTTCCCCCGTGGCCGCCCTGAGGCGTGGCTAGTTTTTTAGCTTTGATTGCCGCTTGGCATTAGGCGGCTGCGGCGGCCTTGTCGGTCGTTGCCTTGCTGTGGCCCTGGCCCTCAAAATGCTTGTAGCACCAGCTGGTGACCAGCGGGGTCAAAATAGCCGTCACGATTGCGCAGGCAGCAACCTGTGCCGTAGCCGTCGCGAGCACGGCACCACCGTACATGGCCCCGTTGACGCTTGCCATGGCAGCAGGCGTGGCCACATTGGCTCCGGCGCAGCTCGAAATGGCCGCACCTGCGACACCCGTACCGCCCGTGAGCTTATCGACCGCGATGACGGGAATTGCAAAGACTACCGAGCAGATCACGCCGAGCAGGATGCCGGGAAGACCACCGTTGATAAGCTGGCCAAAGGTCATGGTCGAGCCCATGGCAAAGAAGACGAGCACGATGATGGCGGAAAGTGCCGGTGCCATCATCTTCTTAAAGCTGGGGAAGAGGTTACCCAGGATAATGCCGACGACGATCGGCAGGATGGCGCCCACGAGCGACCAACCGATCGGAGCCTGACCGGCAGCGCCGAGCACGATCATCGTGACCGGAGGGCCGACAACCAGCGTGGTGATGGCGACAGCGCCACGCTCGGCCTCGTTGCCCATGGTACCCATCAGTCCGGCGTACATAGCGTTGTTGGCACCCGTGCAAGCGGCCAGCATCACCATGGCCGAGATACCAAACAGGTTGTCGTTGAACACATAAAGGATGAGCAGCGACACGGCAACGACCACGATCTGCTTGACGGCGATGATGATGGCGCCGCGGGCAGCGGCGGCAGGAGCGCTCTTAAACGAAATCGTCGTACCGACGATGAGCAAAAAAGCGCCAACAAGCGGGCCTGCGCCCTGCTGGGTCATGCCGAGCGTAAAGCTGCCGAGCGTTTTGAACAGGTCGGGGAACAGCGTGTTGAGCAGGCAGCCCAACAAAAGCGGCACCAAAATATTGGCACCCGGGATGGAGGACATCTTAAAGAACGGCTCCTTTGCCGCCGGCGCCTCCACCGCAGTCGATTCACTCATATATATCTCCTTTGGATGCATGCGAATCGTAGCCGCACGCGCCTTTGTCAGAAAGAAGGCGACGGTCCCGAGTCGCAGGAGCCGTCGCCGAATTAACGTCGCGGGGTATTACCCGTCCAGAACGATGCCACCGTCGCAGTCACCGATCTCGCCGTTCACGAAGCTAGCGAGGTCGGAAGCGAAGAAGAGCACCATCTGCGCAGGCTCGCTGGCCTGGGCGGCGCGGCCCAGAGGAATACCGTTGATGATGCGCTGAGAGTTCTCGTCAGAGAGAATCGAGGTCATATCGGTAAGGGTGAGCGACGGGCACACGGCGTTGCAGCGGACGCCAAACTTGCCGCCTTCCTTGGCGACTGCCTTGGTTAGACCGTTAACACCGGCTTTGGAGCTGGCGTAGGCAGCGGTGCCGAGCAGGCCGCCACCGATCTTGCCCGCTACGGAACTCACGTTGACGATAGTGCCGGCATGGGCCGCCTTAAAGTGCGGATACACGGCGTTCATCATAGTGAAGGTACCGTTGAGGTTGATGTCGATGGTGCGACGCCACTCGGTGTCATCAATCTCGTCGAATTTCTTGGTGCTGATGACGCCAGCGCAGTTGATCAGGATGTTGGTTTGCGGCAGGTCCGTAAAAATCTGCTCGACGGTCTCGCGTGCCTTGGGTGCATCGGCGACATCGAGCTGATAGAACTTGTTGCCCTCGCCAAGCTCGGCCACCGCGGCCTCGCCCTTAGCAGCGTTCCTTGCGATGAGCGCGACGTGTCCGCCGCCCGCAACGATGCCCTTGGCAATCTCGAGGCCAATGCCCTGAGTGCCGCCGGTAACGATCGCGGTTTTGCCCGTGAAGTCAAATGCCATGACTCCAACCCCCTTGATTCAGGTGTCTCCTTGCGGGAAGTTGGAGCATCGCACGTGGCGATAAATGAGTCCCAGTCGTCATGGTGGTGACAACCCCCCGCCTAACCGCGGGCATAGTAGTTCTTTGAAACGCTTCAGCAATTGAATTTTTTAACTCTTTATGCGCTCTTTATATTGCCCACTGCATGAGGCCCGAATATGCGGGTATCATCTTTCACCGAAAATAGTTTCTAGTGTTAGGGGTTTTCGGTGGAAGATACCGATTTCCATGAGCTTGGACGTCAGCTCTTAACTGAGTTTGGCAGCATGCATCATCGCATTTCGCGCTCTGCGGACAAAGCTCTCGGCGGCGAGATGGCTGTCATGCGCGCCCTCATGCTCGCTGGCGGTTCGCTCACGCCGAGCGAACTCGCAAATCGCGCCTGGGTCTCGAGTGCCCGCATCGCCAATATCTTACGCACTCTCGAAGCCAAGGGCTGGGTCGAGCGCGAGCACTCAAAGACCGACCGTCGTCGTGTACACGTCACGATGACCGACAAGGGATTCCAGAATCTCGAAATCAAACGTCGGGAATTCGAGGAGCGCACCGCGGCCTTCCTCGAGCAGCTCGGCGAAACAGATACCCAAGAGATGGTGCGCCTTCTAAGGCGTCTCAACGAAATTATCGACTGCAATCAAGAAAGGAGAAATGCCAAGTGAGGATTCTCAAGCTCTTTAAAAAGCATGTCCCATCACTGTTCGCAGCTATCGTACTTATCGTAATCAGCTGTAACGCCGATCTGGCACTGCCTACCTATATGAGCGACATCGTCGACGTGGGCGTGCAGCAAGGCGGCATCGCCTCGCCCGTGCCCGACACCATTCGTGCCGAATCGCTCGACGACCTCGAACTCTTTATGAGCGCCAAGGACGCCAAGACAGTAGAAGCTGCGTTTGGCAAGGCAGACAAAAACGGCATTCGCACGTACAGGGGAACCGAGGATGAGCGCGCCGACGGCGGCAAGATTGCCGATATCATGAGCCTGCCCGAGACCGTCGTCCTTTCGCTCAACCAAGGCATCGACGCCAGCTCCATGGGCGACATGATGGGCGCGTCCAGCGAGAAAGGCAACAGCGACGCCCAAGCCATGCCCACGCCCGAGCAAATGGCAGCGATGACGCCCGACCAGCTCGCCAAGATGCAGCAAAAGGCCGCAGCGGCGCAGAATATGCAAAAGCAGATTGATGCCGACGGCGGCAAGATCACCATGAAGAGCCTGCGTCTAGGCGTTGAAGGCGGCCTAATCGACCAGGGCAAGCTCGTCGAGGGCGCCAACGGTATGGCGGACAAAATGGGCTCCATGTCGGGCTCCATCGTGACCCAACGCGCCGTGAGCTATGTGCAGGACGAGTACAAGGCACAGGGTATCGACCCCGCCGACGTGCAGAACGCCTACCTGGGCCGCATGGCGACCACGATGTTTGGTCTGTGTCTGGTGTCGCTGGTCGCCACCATCCTGACCGGTGCCGTGGCTTCGCGCACCGCCTGCTCCATCGCCCGCGACCTGCGCCGCGAGACCTTCAACAAGGTTATGCACTTCTCGCCGGCCGAGGTGGGCAAGTTTAGCCAGGCCTCGCTCATCACCCGCTGCACCAACGACATTCAGCAGATTCAGATGGCCGCAACCCTGTTTATCCGCATGTGCCTCATGGCGCCCGTCATGGGCATCGTCGCCGTCATGCGCGTCCTGGCCAACCACACCGGCCTGGAGTGGACCATCGCCGTGGCCATCATCGCGGTCTCGGCCGTCGTCGGCGTGCTTATGGGCCTCACCATGCCCAAGTTCAAAAAGATGCAGAGCTTTGTGGACCGCGTGAACCTTACCGCCCGCGAGCTGCTCGACGGCCTTATGCCCATCCGCTCGTTCAACCGCGAGGAGCATGAGCTTGAGCGTTTTGACAAGGCATCACTCGACCTGATGACCACACAGCTCTACACCAACCGCGCCATGAGCTTTATGATGCCGCTCATGATGCTCGTTATGAACTGCATCACCGTGCTTATCGTCTGGTTTGGCGCGCAGGGCGTGTCCGACGGCGTGATGCAGGTCGGCAACATGATGGCGTTTATCTCCTACACCATGCAGATCGTCATGGCGTTTATGATCCTCACCATGGTTTCGGTCATCCTGCCCCGCGCCGAGGTCGCAGCCGAGCGCGTTGAAGAGGTCATCACTTGCCCCACGAGCATCAACGACCCCGCCTCGCCCAAACTGCCCGCGACCAACGCGCCGCGCGGTGAGCTCGCCTTCCACGACGTGAGCTTCCAGTATCCCGATGCCCGCGCCGATGTCATCAGCGGTGTGAACTTCACCACGCACGCCGGCCAGATGCTCGGCATCATCGGCTCCACGGGTTCGGGCAAGTCCACGCTTGTGCAGCTCATCCCGCGCCTGTACGACGTCACCGGCGGCAGCATTTCGCTCGACGGCATCGACGTGCGCGATATGACCCTTTCCGAGCTTCGCCGCCGCATTGGCTATATCCCGCAGCAGGGGCGTCTGTTCTCGGGCACTGTCGAGAGCAACCTCAAATTTGCCGGCGACATGGTGAGCGATGATGACATGCGCCAGGCGACACGCATCGCACAGGCCGAGGACTTTATCGCCGAGCGCGAGGGCGGCTACGACTCCCCCATCAGCCAGGGCGGCTCCAATGTCTCGGGCGGTCAGCGCCAGCGCCTGGCCATCGCCCGCGCGTTGGCCAAAAAGCCCGAGGTCGTGGTGTTCGATGACTCGTTTAGCGCCCTCGACTACAAGACCGACGCGCGCCTGCGCGAGGAGCTTGCCAAAAACGTTACCGACGCCGCGCTCGTGGTCGTGGCCCAGCGCATCGCGACCATCATGCACGCCGACCAGATCATCGTGCTCGACGACGGTCACGTAGTGGGCACCGGCACGCACGAGGAGCTGCTGCACGGCTGCCCGGCGTACCTGGAGATTGCACAGTCGCAGCTTTCCGCCGAGGAGCTGGGGCTTACCCAAGAAGAAATTGCAGCCGTCATGGAAGGAGGCGAGCGCTAATGGCAGACGAGACCAAGACTCAGATTCCCAAGCCCACCCGCCAGCGTGGTCCCATGGGCCGCATGGGTGGCATGCGCCGTGGCGAAAAGGCCAAGGACTTTAAGGGCACCATGAGGCAGCTGCTCGGCTATATCGGCCAGCACAAGATTGCCGTGTTTGCCGCCGTCGCCTTTGCCGTGTGCTCGGTCATCTTTAACATTGTGGGGCCCAAGGTGCTCGGCCAGGTTACGACTAAGCTGTTCGAGGGCTTGGTTGCCAAGGTCAACGGCACCGGCGATGTCGACTTTTCCTGGATCGCCAAGACGCTCGGCTTTTTGCTCTGTCTGTATCTGGCGAGCTCTGCCTGCAGCCTGATCCAAGGCTGGCTCATGACCGGCGTCACGCAAAAGATTTGTTATCGCATGCGCAAGGAGATCGCCGCCAAGATCGCCGTCGTTCCGATGAGTTACTTCAACGGCCACAGCAAGGGCGACGTACTCAGTCGCATCACCAACGACGTCGATACGCTCGGCCAGTCGCTCAACCAGAGCGTGACGCAGCTCATCACGTCTGTCACACAGATTATCGGCGTGCTCGTCATGATGCTGTCGATCAGTCTGCCGCTCACCGGCGTCACCGTGCTCACGCTGCCGGCTGCCGCGATTATCCTGACCGTGATGATTCACTTCTCGCAGCCGTACTTCCGCGAGCAACAGCAAGTCCTGGGCGCCGTCAACGGCATTATCGAGGAGGACTTTGCCGGCCAGAACGTTATTCAGGTGTTCGACCGCGCCGAGGCCTCAATCGAGGAGTTCGACCGCCAAAACGACCGTCTCTTTATTAGCGGCTGGCGCTCGCAGTTCCTGTCGGGCCTGATGATGCCGCTTATGAGCTTGGTGGGTAACATGGGCTACGTAGGCGTCGTCGTGGTAGGCGCGCAGCTCGCGCTGACCGGCAATGCCACGCCCGGCGACATCCAGAGCTTTATCCAGTACGTTCGCAACTTTACGCAGCCGGTGCAGCAGCTGGGCAACGTGAGCAACACGATGCAGTCGATGGCCGCCGCCACCGAGCGCGTGTTTGAGTTCTTGGCTGCGCCCGAGGAGGAGCAGAAGGCCGACGCCCAGATTCCCGAGAAGCGCCCCGGCCACGTTGAGTTCGACCACGTCAAGTTTGGCTACACGCCCGACAAGACCATCATCCACGACTTTAGCTGCGAGGCACAGCCCGGTCAGACCATCGCCATCGTCGGCCCCACCGGCGCCGGCAAGACCACGCTCATTAAGCTGCTGCAGCGCTTCTACGACGTGGACGGCGGTTCACTGCGCGTCGAGGGCGTCGACGTGCGCGACTGGGACCGCGCGGCACTGCGCGGCGAGTTTGCCATGGTGCTGCAGGATACCTGGCTGTTTAACGGCACCATCCGCGAGAACATCCGCTACGGACGTCCCGATGCGACTGACGCCGAGGTCGAGGCCGCTGCACGCGCCGCACGCTGCGACCACTTTATCCATACGCTCGCCGGCGGCTACGACTTTATGATCAATGAGGAGGGCACCAACCTCTCACAGGGCCAGCGCCAACTCGTGACCATCGCCCGCGCCATTTTGGCCGACCGTCCGGCGCTGATTTTGGACGAGGCGACTTCCAACGTCGATACCCGCACCGAGGAGCTCATCCAGCGCGCCATGGATGCGCTGATGCAGGGCCGCACGAGCTTTGTCATCGCGCACCGCCTGTCCACGATCCGCAACGCCGACGTGATCTTGGTAATTCGCGACGGCGACATCGTCGAGAAGGGCACACACGACGAGCTGCTCGCCCAAGGCGGCTTCTACGCCGACCTGTACAACTCGCAGTTCGACGAAGCGGCGTAAATTCTGCCGCAGGGAACGAATAACGCCCGAGAACGGGGGCGCAGGACAGCCTGCGCCCCCGTTTTGTGTCCTTCGAGCCTCGAAACGCCTTCCCTGGGACCTGATTGACGGCGCCTTCCAGACCCCGTGGTCAAAAAAGGGCAAATATGAGTACTGTCACCTTTTTAGTAACAGCCAAAACTGCCCCAAACGACCTCTTTGCAGCCCAGATATGCCTTCAAATTGATCAAAATGCCCGGTAGCATGCTTCTGTGTGCCAACGTTAATGAACATATTTACTGTTGTGTCTATTATCTTGTAAGATCGATATGATACTACGCTAGCAACAGTACTCATATTTGCCATTTTTTGCCCACAGGACTTAGAGAACGCCAAAAATCTAGCAATGCCAGCGAGCAAACCGCGTCAGCCGATGCAAGGAGTGTCCCCAAGTGCCGGCAGATAAGGAACGTCCCTAACTGCCAGGTTTGAAAGGTAGTCATTGGGGACGTTCTTAAACGACTAGTCAAACAAGAACGTCCCCAACGACTACTCATTTAAGTACGTCCCCAATGAGTGCCCCTGGAGCAAGACAACGCCGCAGGTAGAGGGCGGCGCGCAGCGTCGATCCGTTACGCGGGTTGGTAAACCCGCGTAACTAAATACGTTCCGCGATCTCGTGGATGAGGTAGTCGGTCTTTTCCCAGCCCAGGCACGGGTCGGTGATCGACTTGCCAAAGACGCCGCCGTCGACCGGCTGGTTGCCGTCCTCCAGGTAGGACTCGATCATAAAGCCCTTGACCAGCTTGGAGATGGACTCGTTGCGGCGGCAGCTGTCGAGCACCTCCTTGCAAATGCGATACTGCTCCAGCGGACGCTTGCCCGAGTTGTCGTGGTTGCAGTCGATGACCGCTGCCGGATTGGCATAGCCGGCGTGCTCGGTATAGCGCTCGGCCAGGCGCTCGAGGTGCTCGTAGTGGTAGTTGGGGTAGGTGCGCCCATCGAGACCGATGTAGCCACGCATAACGGCGTGCGCGAGCGGATTGCCGTCGCACTCGACCTCCCAGTTGCGGAAGATGAAACTCTGATGCGCCTGAGCGGCGTAGATGGAGTTGAGCATGACGGTGGTGGAGCCGGCAGTGGGGTTCTTCATGCCCACCGGCACCGAAATGCCGCTCGACACCAGACGGTGCTCCTGGTTCTCGACCGAGCGCGCGCCCACAGCGACGTAGCTCAGCAGATCGACAAGGTACTGATAGTTAGAGGGGTAGAGCATCTCGTCGGCGGTAAAGAAGCCGGTCTCCTCGATGACGCGCAGGTGCATGTGGCGAATGGCCTTGACGCCCTCGAGCAGGTCATCGGGCGCCTCGGGGTCGGGATTGTGCAGTAGACCCTTGTAGCCGGTACCCTTGGTGCGCGGCTTGTTGGTGTAGACACGCGGGATGATGATGAGCTTGTCCTTGACCTCCTCGGCGGTTTTGGCCAGGCGGTTCATGTACTCGAGGACCGAATCCTCGCGATCGGCAGAGCACGGGCCGATGATGAGCACCTTGCGCGCGTCCTCGCCGGTAAAGACCTTGGCGACCTCGGCGTCGAATGCCTGCTTCTTAGCGGTAAGCTCGGCGGAAAGCGGCATTTCCTCGCGGATCTCCATGGGGATCGGCAGCCTGCGTTTGAAATCCATGGCCATAGGGGCCTCCTCAATCTATAGAGAGAGCAAAAAGCGTATTGTCGAGTGCTCGGCATTATCCGCTGTCGCACGCTAAAGTGCAAGCACAGCCTACTAAAAAGGGAATGAATCGACACAAGGGCCCGCTCACCACGAGAGTGGATAATCTCCCGTTTTTGGCCCATGTTCGCGCTCAAAGTGGGAGATTATCCACTCTCGTCGGGCAAGCGTCCAAAAACCCACACCGACCAAAAAGGGACGGGTTTATTTTGGCAGGTTTTATCTGGGCAAACGTCAACAGCCGTAGGAGAGCTGCTTTCCCTCGCGGCGATCTTCTAACAGAAAAAAACTAAGTGAGTAGGCTTTTTGCAGGAGGCCAAGCACGCCCCAAAACGCCACAGCCCTGACCTGCGGTTTTATTGGGCGCCACCCGCGATATGCTCGACAGATCCAAAAAAGTCTACTCACTTGGCCTTGAGACTCATCAGTCAGACAAAAAACGCCGCGAAGGGAGCTGGACTCCCTTCGCGGCGGTTATTCGCTCTGATTTTGCGACGGTTTTGCCCGCTTGTTAATCGCTGTAGCGGGTGGCGATGGCAGCTTGTACCATGCCGGTGCTCATGAGATAGGTCACCAGGAAGTAGCCACCATAGGCTGCCAGGAAGATTGCACAGGTGAGGCCCACGGTGCCGCCGATGCTCATATTTCCGAAAATGCTCACCAGCTCGATGATCACCTTAAGTGCCACAAAGGAGTGTGCCAGGCCCACTGCCAGCGGGAACAGGAAGAATACCGCTTGCTGCGCCATCACCGAATGGCGAATCTGGCGGTCGTCGCAGCCGATCTGTGCCAGCACACGATAGCTGCGGCTGCCGTCGGCCACGTTGGAGAGTTGCTGGATCGACAGAATCGCCGCGCATGCAACGACCAATACAAAGCCGATGTAGATGGCTAGGTAGCTAATAAGACCGTTCATTTGCGCTGCTTGCACGTACATCTCGGAGCGTGTGATGAAGGTTCCCCACGACCCCGGCTCCTTGCCGTCAACGAGCAGATTGTCGAGCACAGTGTATTTAATACTCTCGTCTGCCTCGGTCGTATCCATCCCCTGTTTGTAGTTAACGAGCAGGCTACTGGAATACGGCTGCAGATTAAGTTGGGACAACAGCTCGTCGGCAACGACGACGGTACCCGGATTACTGCCCATCGCCGAGTTGGCGATGGCCGCCGCATCTTCGTCCGACTTATCGGTTGCGGGCTTGAGCGTATGCCCGCCGAAGGTAAGGGCATGGCCGCCAGCCATATACTTGGTGTACAGGTCGACCAGCTCGCCGCCCATATCACACGTGAGCAGATACTGGTCGTGACCGATGTGCACCGGCTCCTCGCCCATCATCTGACGCAGTTTGTTGTACTGGCTCGCCGGCGTCACAAACAGACCCATCGTATCGGCATTGCTACCCCCGAACGCCTTGGGAAGCTTTTCGCCCATGGCCTTGCACATTTCACTTGGAGTCACCGAAGGATCCGAACCGCCAAGCGGGTAACTCAGATACGAATCGATCTGCACATGCTCACCGGCAACATCGGCAATATTGACCTTCTTGCCGGTCTCGTCGTTGTTGTCCGCCGACTTGCCCTTACGATCGCCGTGCCATGGATCACCGTGCCATGCAGAGTACAAATCGACCGTTGCGTCTGCCAGCACCATGCGATCGGCCTCGGAAGGATTGACATACTCCTTGTAGTAGTCGAGCCTATCGGACGCGTAATAGATATACGTCTGCGACATATCCGCCGGCGTATAGCGCTCCAGGTTCTCGTTCATCACGTTGGCGATCGACATGCCGCAGGTCACCGAGGTAATGGCCAGAAACAGGATCATCGCGATAACGCCCATCGAAAAGCACACCGTGTTGACCTTGGCCGAAAGCTGGCGCACGGTAAACATGTTGAGGCCGCGCCAATACACGCTGCGCAGGCTCTGCAGCAGCTTGATGAGCATGCCCGAGAGTCCCCAGAACAGGGCAAAAGTACCCACTGTAACCATAGCGGTCGTAATGCCAAACTGGCTCATGGCCTCTTGCAGCTTGCTGTCCGTCGCGGTTAGCGGGAACCCATCACGTAGCAGACGGTAATAGGCCACGCCCACAAGCACCACGCCCACGGCAAAGATGGCAATCGCGATCCAGGGGTTGCGTGTCTTGATGCTCTCGTTGCGACGCTCGGCACCCATGAGCTCAATGAGCTTAGTGCGACGCACGGCGCGAAGGTTCAGCAGTAGCGTGAGCACAAACATTACGAGCATGCAGGCAAGGGTCAGGTTGAACGCATGCATCGAGAAAAAGAAGTGGAAATCGGCAATCTGCGTCTTAAAGAGCGAGGCGGTAAAGAACGTCATGAGCTGGGAGAGCCCCACACCCAGCATAATACCAGCGACGAAGGCGCCGACCGAAACGATCACGGTCTCGAACGCCATGATCGTGGCGACGCGCCCGCGGCCCATGCCGAGCACCTGGTACAGGCCAAACTCCTTTTTGCGGCGCTTCATGATGAAGTTATTGGCATACACCATCAAAAAGGCCATAACGCCGGCCAAAAAGTACGTGAGGTAGCCGAGCATGCCGCCCATGAGCTCGGACAGTCCCTCCTCCTTGATGCCAGCGATGTCGACCTGCATCGAGATGGTGTTAAAGGCATAGAAGACCGTGACACCCAGGGTGAGCGTCAACAAGTAGACGAGGTAATCGCGCCCGGCGCGGCGGACGTTGCCCCAAGCGAGTTTACAGAGCATCGGAGCCCTCACCGCCCATCATGGCAACGACCTCCATAATACGGTCGAAGAACTCTCGGCGGTCGGTGTCACCGCGGCGCAGCTCGGTAAAGATCTTGCCGTCGCGGATAAACAGCACGCGGCTTGTGTAGCTGGCAGCAAAGCTGTCATGCGTGACCATGAGCACGGTGGCGCGCAGACGGCGGTTGAGGGCCTCCAGACTCTCGAGCAGCAGGCGGGCGCTCTTGGAATCGAGGGCGCCGGTGGGCTCGTCGGCCATGATCATAGTGGGGTCGGTGACGAGCGCGCGAGCCGCGGCAACGCGCTGCTGCTGGCCGCCGGACATCTGATAGGGGTACTTATCGAGCACCTGGCTAATGGACAGGCGCGCGGCCACATCCTGCACGCGGGTCGAGATCTCCGCCGAGTTTGTGCGGGCAATGGTGAGCGGCAGGGCGATATTCTCGCGTGCCGTGAGCGTATCGAGCAGGTTGGAGTCCTGGAAGATAAAGCCGAGCTCCTCGCGGCGGAACTGCGAGAGCTTGGCCTGCTTCATGCGCGTCACATCCTGGCCGTTGATGCGAATGGTGCCACTCGTGGCGCTATCGATGGTCGACACGCAGTTGAGCAACGTCGACTTGCCCGAGCCCGAGGCGCCCATGATGCCGACGAACTCACCGCGGTTGACGGTAAAGCTGACGTCGTTGAGCGCGCGGGTCACGTTGCCCAGTGCTCCATATACCTTTTCGAGATGCGCGACCTCCAGTACCGGGGTCGCCGTTTGCGTGGTTTGCATACCGAGTCCTTTCTTGCGATTAGTCTACGGCATCTATAGTCGCAAGAAGCCGAGTCGGCTACCATCGATATGGCTTACGCTTGCCTTACCGTTGTGTAAGGTAGTGCAGGGTCGCGTGTTGATGTTGAGAGAGGACTCCTGTTGAAGACTGTTCATGTTGCCGCTGGGATCATTCGCAAGGATGGGTCTAACGAGCTGCTTGCCGTGCAGCGCGGCTACGGCGACATGCAGGGACTCTGGGAGTTCCCCGGCGGCAAGCTCATGCGCGGCGAGACGCCCGAAGACGCCGTGCGCCGCGAGCTCATGGAAGAGCTGCAGGTAAACGTCACCAACCTGCGTGATTTCTACACCGTTGAGTATGACTACCCCGACTTTCATCTCTCCATGGAGTGTTACTACTGCTCGCTCGCCGATGAATCCGATGAGCCTCAGAAGCACGACCGCCAGCTTGATGTCCGCTGGATTCCGCGCACCTCGCTTGCCACGGTGGAATGGATGCCCGCAGACAAGGGGCTCATCGATGCCCTGATTGAGCTGAAGGAAGACCGGCTTGAGGCAAGCTCCGCTGATGACGCCGCGCCCAACACAGCCGACAAACCCACCGCCAAACCCAAGCGCGCACCTAAGCGCCGTAGCAAAAAACGCCCCAAACCAGGTCTGCTCGACGGCATCGATACCTCGGACCTCTCCGCTGACGAGCGCGAACTGGTCCGCCGTCGCGCCGCCATCAAAAAGTCCATGAAGGGCAACAAGCGCGCCAACACCAAGCCCGAGCTGCTCGTACGCCAGCGTCTGCGGGCTGCAGGCCTTACGGGATACCGTCTGGAATGGAAGGTGCCCGGCAAGCCGGATATCGCCTTTCCCGGGCGCAAGATCGCCATCTTCGTCAACGGCTGTTTTTGGCATCGCTGCCCCAAGTGCAATCCCAGCCAGCCCAAGCGCAATGTTGAGTTTTGGGAGACAAAGTTCCGTCGCAACGTCGAGCGCGACCGTGCCGCCGTGGCAGCGCTCACCGAAATGGGCTGGACGCCCATAACCATCTGGGAATGTGAGCTCAAAAAAGACCGCATCGATACCACCATGGAGAAGGTCATCGAACAAGTACGCGCCGCCGCACCGCAGCGCTAATCCGCCCGCTCTTACCGTGTTTTCCCTAGGGGAATCACAATTGGACCCGTCCAGATGCCCCATACACGCAACAATTGCGCCACAAACCTTAGAAAGCCCTTAAGGCTCCCAACCTTTCAAGAGTGTTATTCGATAGCTTTGACCTGCGGTTTCATTGTTACATCAAACCTGATTAAGCCTTTCTTTAGGGCTTCCCTATCTGCACTCGCGGCATAATGTAGCCAGCGCACGGGACCTAGCAGCAAACCCCGAGCGCATCCTTTTGGTGGATATCGAGGAGGCCGCAAAAGCATGCATTCTTCCAATGACGCAACACAGCAGCCATCCCTAACACATGCAGACCTTTTCTCCTTCCCCCCGACACAGAGAAACGGTCTCCTCGACTCCCCCACCACAAAAACCAAGCGCTCAGCCGATCAGAGCCTCAACTTACGAGCATCCTTCGAAAAGCTCCAAGCATCCCTAGACAAGGCGTTCCCCGAACAGGCAAGAGCAATCTAAGCCCATCGCGCTTTATACTGATGCCATGCGAAACATGGATCACATAGAATTGCACCGCGGAGGACGCGAGGAAGCGTTTCCCGAGACCGCCGAAGACTGGCCCTATATTGCCGAACGCGCAGAATTCGCTCGCTATCCGGGCAATTCCGTCCCCTGGCACTGGCATTCCGAAGTCGAGCTTTTCTACATGGAGCAGGGAGCGATTGACTATCGAACGCGCGCGGCTCATGAACACGTGCGCTTTGAGGAAGGGTCCGCCGGCTTTATCAACGGCGGCGTTTTGCACAGCACGCTGCAATCACCCAATTCGGCACCAGCCATTCAAATGTTACATATCTTTCAGCCGTCGATGCTCGGCGATCCCGCGGGACGCCTTCAAAAGCGCTATATCAATCCTTTGCTGCAATGTCGAGGCGTCGATGTGCTCAAATGGTCGCCCACCAACCCTGACGATATGCCCTTTATCGATTTGCTAAAGAGTTCCTTTAACCACGACCTTCAACGGCCGCAGAACGAGATGGCGCTTCGGAATAGCTTGTCAGAGCTCTGGATTCAGATTTACGCCAAGGCCGAACCGCTCTTTTCCTCCGACAACGCCTCTTGGATGACCAACCGCGACGTACAGTTCAAGGCAATCCTGGACTTTATCCGCGCAAACTATGCAGCCGCTATAGATGTGCCCCAGATGGCATCTGCAGCCGGCGTAAGCGAAAGAGAGTGTTACCGCATTATCGAAGCTTGCGCAGGAACGACCCCGGCGGCATATCTGCGCGCATACCGCGTAAACCGTGCTTGCGAACTTTTGGCACACACCACGCGAACGGTCCAGACAGTCGCGCGCCAATGCGGCTTTGCGACAGCAAGCCATCTTGGCCAGGTATTTAAAGAACAAATGGGATGCACTCCTTCGAGCTATCGAGCAGCGAGGCAGAATCTCGATAGTACCAGGCAGAAATCCCGCTAGTCCTTCTTCTGTCACTGCATCAAACTTGCAGGCAAACAACGGATAGGAGCTACTATATGAAGCACTTTGACCATATCGTATTTGACGTTGATGGAACATTGGCAGATACCGAAGAAAGCGTTCTGTCATCGCTTGTCCAGATTGTCCAAGAAGAGACCAGCAAAACGCTTCCCCGACACGAGCTTGACTTTGCCCTCGGCATACCCGGCAAGGATGCCCTTGAGAAACTTGGAATCTACTCGCAGGCAACGTTGGATCGCTGGTGCCAAGTTGCCGCCAGCTTTAAAAGCACCATCAGCGTGTTTCCAGGTTTGCTTGAAGTCATCGCAACACTCGCCGATAGCGGCTGCAAACTTGGCATCGTCTCCTCACGTGCGCGCGACGAATACGCAAAAGAAATTGCACCCCTTGGTTTCGATAAGTATTTTGAGCACACCATCCTTGTCGAAGACACAACCGAACATAAACCCGCACCCGCACCCATGCTCGAATATCTCCGACGTGCGGGCGCGGATCCTGGCAACGTCGTCTACGTTGGCGACACCGTCTACGACGAACAATGCGCAACTTCAGCAGGGGTCAGTTTTGCCCGAGCAGCATGGGGATCACACCAAGATATCCCAAACGCCACCTACAACCTCAAAACCCCCAACGACCTACTAACCCTAACAACCAAATAACCCTCGCGCCCCATCCTTTCCGCCCCAACACCACAAGGGCGATTGAGCAGGACGGTTTGGGCGGGTCCCCGTACTTAGTTTCCAAAATCATTCCGCAGCGCGAAGGCTTCTTATTATTTTCAGACCTAACGCCACAAGGGCGACGACCTCGAGTAGGTCAACCGGGGAGGGACGAGGGGTTAGTTCTCTAATCTTTCCGCAGGAGGCAAAAAGCCTCGCCGCACGAAGTGCGCAGCGAGGCTTTTTGCATGCCCGAGGACGATTGGGGAACTAAGCCCTCGTCCCTCCCCGGGATATGTAGCGAGTCGGAGTGCCCTTGCTGTTACTCTGCTTTGCCCACAGAGTTGAGGTTGGTCATGCGGATCTTAACCAGCTCGGTGATCTCACGCATACCCTCCTTGGCCGGCTTCTTGGGGTCGAAGCAGGCAGGATTCTCGGCCATGTAGGCCATGAAGCCCTTGGTGTAGGCCTGACGCAGCTCGGTGGCGTAGTTGACCTTGCAGATGCCGTTCTTCACAGCCTCGGCGACCTGCTCATCGGGCACACCGGAGGTGCCGTGCAGAACCAGCGGCACGTCGACGGCGTCGCGGATAGCCTTGACCACGGACTGCTCGATGTGCGGATCGCTCGTGTACACACCGTGGCTGGTGCCAACGCCAATTGCGAGGGAGGTGCAGCCGGTACGCTCGACAAACTCCTTGGCCTCGGCCGGATCGGTGTAGGGGCTCTCGCCCTCAACCGCGGGACCGTCGTCCTCCTTGCCGCCAACCTTACCGAGCTCGGCCTCGACGGGCACGCCCATGGCGCGGCCAGCATCGGCGACGGACTTGGTCAGAGCGATGTTGTCCTCGAAAGACTCGTGCGAACCGTCGATCATGACGGAGGTGTAGCCCGTGCGGAAAGCCTGCATGCAGCGGTCATAGCCATCGCCGTGATCGAGGTGCAGGGCAACGGGCACGGAAGCGCGCTCGGCGGCAGCCTTGACCATGCCGTAGAAGTAGTCCAGACCAGCGGTCTTGATGGTGCCCGGGGTGGTCTGCATGATGACGGGGGACTTGGTCTCCTCGGCAGCGGCCAGAACGGCCATAACGAACTCGAGGTTCTCGACGTTGAACGCGCCGACGGCGTAGTGGCCGGCCTGAGCGTCCTTGAGCATCTTTTCGGTGGTAACAAGTGCCATGAGCGTTTGCTCCTCTCCCTCGCCCGCATCTGGACATCGGGCGTAGTTGTTCACAAGGTGTTTTACCTTGCGTTTTGCTGCGCTCATTGTATGAAATTCAGCGGGTATGCATGTGCGAGATATTGTCATCGCGCGAGGTCCAACCTTCATTTTTGAAAAGCAAACGGAAGGGGTCGAACCCGAGCGTGCGTGTTCGAAATTGAGTTTTGAGCTTTGATCATCTTTCTTTTATAGAAAAAGTAAGTAATCGAAAGGCGTTTTCTTACTTAAAAAGAAAATGAACGAAAATAGACTCAACACAATTCCTGCAAATTTCAGACGATGATGGAGCGGATATGGCCCATGCAACAACCCGAGCTTTCGCCGATGAGCGTCGCGCCGCCATTATGGAAATGCTCGAACATAACGCCTCAGTGCAAGTGGCAGAAATCGCCCAGACTTTTGGCGTGTCCTCCGTTACCGCCCGCGCCGACCTAGACGCGCTCGCCGAGTCCGGCAAGCTGCGCCGCACGCATGGTGGCGCTGTGTCGCTCCAGAAGCGACTGACCGTATCCACCCAGGATCGCCGTATCAACGTCAATGTCGCCGCCAAGCAGGCCATCGCGCAAAGCGCCATCGAACTCGTCAGCGACGGTGACACCTTGCTTGTCGACTCGGGCACCACCGCGCTCGAATTTGTCCGCCTGCTCGACCAGCGCGACGGCATCACCGTCATCACGGCCGACATCACCATCGCCGATTATATCGACGAGAGCATGCCCTCGGTCGATGTCGTCATGCTGGGCGGGGCACTGCGCAAAGGTCATCGCTATCTGTACGGACCGCTCACCATGCAGGCGCTCCAAATGGTCCATGCCGACCTTGCCGTCATGTGCCCCGGCGCTTTTGTTCCCGGCTGCGGCTTTACGACCGACTTTCCGCAGATGGCCGAGACCAAAACAGCCATGATCTCCGCCGCCCGTCAAGGCGTTGCCCTCATGGACGCCAGCAAGGTCAACGGACGCGGCATGTACCGCTTTGCCGAGCTAATCGACGTCAACGCCATCGTGATGGACCGTGACCCCGATCACGCCGTCGCCACCTCAATCGCCGAGATCGTCGACAACGCCCGCCCAAATCTCCTCATCGCCGGCGCTCAAACAAAAACCACCACAAAGGTGCCTGTCCCCTTTGTGGTGGTTTGAGCGTTAAACGTGAACGTATCGCTACTTGGAGAGCTCGTCAGCGAGGGCCTCGATCTGAGCGCGCGAGGCGTCGTTGAGCGAACCCAGGACGGTCACCTTGTTCTGCGTCAGGGTGATGTCCTTCATACCCTCGAGCTCCTTGGTCATAATCTTGGCAGCTGCGGGCGCCCAGGAGCCGCCCTCGACGAGCGCCACCGTACGGTTCTGGTAGGCATGCTCGGCAAGCGTATGGATAAAGGTGCTCATGAATGGGAAGATCTCGCCCTGATAGGTGATGGAAGCGAGTACCAGACGGTCATAGCGGAACGCATCCTCAACGGCCTCGGCCATGTCGTCGCGGGCCAGGTCAAAGACGGAAACCTTCTGGCCGCGGGCCTCGAGCGCAGATGCAAGCTCCTCAACGGCAGCCTTCAGATGGCCATACACGCTCGCATAGGCAATCGTGATGCCCTCGTCCTCGGGCTGATAGCTCGACCAAGTGTTGTAGGTGTCGAGGTAATAGCCAAGGTTCTCGGTCAGCACGGGGCCGTGAAGCGGGCAGATGATCTGGATGTCCAGGTCGGCGGCCTTCTTGAGCACGGCCTGCACAAACTTGCCGAACTTGCCCACGATGCCAAAGTAGTAACGGCGCGCCTCGCAGGCCCACCCTTCCGGATCCTCGATGTCGTTGGCGCCAAACTTGCCAAAGCCGTCGGCACTAAAGAGCGCCTTGTCGGTAGCCTCGTAGGAGAAGAGTACCTCGGGCCAGTGAACGTTGGGGGCGCCGACAAAGGTCAGGCTGTGGCCGCCCAGATCAAGCACGTCACCCTCTTTGACAACCATCTTGCGCTCGGGGAAGTCGGTGCCAAAGTAGTTGACCATCATGCGGAAGGCGCCCATGCTTGCCACAATCTGCGCCTGGGGATAGCGCTCCATAAAGGCGGCGATGCCGGCGGAGTGATCGGGCTCCATGTGATGGATGACCAGGTAGTCGGGCGTGCGGCCGTCGAGTACGGTCTCGAGGTTGCCGAGCCACTCGTCGACAAATCCGCCATCGACCGAATCGGCGACAGCGATCTTCTCGCCCAAGATAACGTAGCTGTTGTATGCCATACCGTTCTCGGACACGTCGTACTGGCCCTCGAACAGGTCGATGTCATGATCGTCAACGCCAATGTAGCGGATATCCTTGGTGATCTCCATCAGGCAAAGCCTCCTAGATAGACAAATGAACCCGTCTATCATAGCACTCGCCTTCATAGTCACGGCTATCTGCCGGCATCCTTACCGATTGTTATTGATATGCAACGCCGAGCCGTTGACCTGCGAAAACTATGCGCGCGGCGCTGCCGTGGTGTGTCGAACGATGAGCTGACCGGGAATACGAATGGCGACGGTTTTGTCCGATGCCCCCGCCTTGGGAACTGCGCGCTCGAACACCTCGCGCCCGCGCTGATGCAGATCGAATCGAACGGTCGTGAGCTCGTTATGTGCGACAAAGTCGTCGAGCGAGTCATCGACGCCCACCACGCTCACGTCCTCGGGCACGCGCAAGCCACTATCGCGCAGCGCTGCAATTGCGCCGTTTGCCATCTGGTCGTTTGCCGCGTAAATCGCCGTCATGGTGCGGTCGTGCTCGGCCAGATATCTGCCGGCCTCGTAACCGCTGTTGGCAGACCAGTCGCCCTCGAGCGGCGTCTGCGGCTTAATGTGCCTACGCTCGAGCGCGTCCTGCCAACCGGCTCGACGAAATTGCTCGTCGACCGAGAACGACGGGCCGCCAATATAGCGAATTTGCTCATGCCCCAGCTCAAACAGGTGATTCATAAGCAAGAGCGAGCAGCCGTAATGATCGGAGTCTACCGTGGTCACCCGCGGGTGCGCGTACATGGTAACGATGACCGTGCCAATGCCCGGCAGTGGATCAAACGTCTCAAAATCGGGCGCCATACGGCTCATGCCGATAATGATGCCGTCCACAGGCAGCGCGGCCATACGACGCGTTGCCTCGGCAAGCGAAAACTCCTCGGTCTTGGACATCTCGACCAGCGTGATGGCGCAATTATGCTCGCGAGCAGCGCTGGCGATGCCGTCGATCATTGAGAGGTTGCCAAACTTGGTGACATCGTTGACGCACAGACCGACCGAATGGTAGCGGCCGTCGCGCAGCGAGCGACCGGCATAACTCGGACGAAAGCCGAGCTCTTGCATAGCGGCCTGCACACGCTGGCGCGTCTGCTCGTTAACGTTGGGCAAGCCGTTGGCGACGCGCGAAACCGTCTGCTGCGAAACGCCAGCAGCGCGGGCGACGTCGGCCATGGAGACCGGACGCGTACCTGTATCGTTGGACGGGCGCCTTGCCACAGGATCACCTTCACCGTTGCGAGATCTGAATAGCGTGCATGCCGGCCCGGGCAGAAATACACCCCGCGCCGAGGCCCGCTATCGTCGGACGCATGTTAACGTACTCTACTTTTTCAATCCGCAACTCTTCTGCTCTATAAGTCCATACGGCAATACCGTTCACGGCTGAATTTCTACCGATTACCAGATTCTCAAAAAGTGATAAGCGTTGTGTTATGAGTACGTTAACATAGCCCGTAACGTGCGGCATCGTGAACACTTGGTTCATGCCGCTTCAAGTTGTTAACGTACTCATAACGGCGCAAAACTCACCCGTGCGCGCCAAGGAAAGGACTCCCATGACCACTCCCGACGAAAAGACACTCGCCACGCTCACCAAGCTATTTGAGGAGGAGTTTGGCCCCATCGGCGACCGCCAGGTGCTCTACGTGCACGCGCCCGGCCGTTCCGAGATCAGCGGCAACCACACCGACCACGAGGGCGGCCACGTTATCGCCGGCTCGCTCGATGTCGCCGTTGACGGCATCGCCGTGGCAACCGACTCCAACAAGATTCGCGTCGCCGACGAGGGCTATCCTACGTTTGAAATCATGCTCGACACGCTGGATATTCAAGAGTCCGAGAAGGGCACGTCCGCGGGCCTCGTCCGCGGCATGGCCCACGAGATTGCAGCCCTTGGCGTTGAGCCCCACGGCTTCGATTTCGCCTTCACCTGCTCCGTCCCCTCGGGCGGCGGTCTTTCCAGCTCTGCCGCCGTCGAGGCCGCGTACGGTCGCGCCATGGAAACCCTCTGGGGCGCACCCGCCATCGAGCCCGTCGCGCTCGCGCAGATGAGCCAGCGCACCGAGAACAACTATTACGGCAAGCCCTGCGGTCTGATGGACCAGGCCGCCGTGTGCCTGGGCGGCCTTGCCTACATGGACTTTGAGGACCAGGCTCAGCCTAAAACCCAGAAGCTCGAGCTCAACTTTGAGGATCACGGCTATGCGCTCGTGCTCGTTAAGGTCGGTGCCGACCACGTGGCCGCCACCGACGACTACGCCGCCGTTCCGCGCGAGATGCAGGACGTTGCCGCCGAGTTTGGCAAGGCACGCCTGTGCGAGGTCGACGTTGCCGATTTTGACGCCAAGCTCCCCGAGCTGCGCGCCAAGCTGGGCGACCGCGCCTGCCTGCGCGCCGTTCACTACTGGTACGAGAACGGCCTGGTCGACAAGCGCTGGGCTGCTCTGAACGCCGGCGACATCGATCAGTTCCTGGTCCTGACGCGCGAGTCCGGCGCCAGCTCTGCCATGTACCTACAGAATGTCGTTGCCAAGCTGGGCTCCGAGCAGCCCTCGATGTATGCCCTGGCACTGGCCGAGCACGTGCTCGACGGCCGTGGCGCCGTCCGTATCCACGGTGGCGGCTTTGGTGGCACCATCCAGGCCTTCGTGCCGCTCGACCTGGTCGACACCTTTATCACCAAGATGAACGGCTGGCTAGGCGAGGGCTCTGCCCGCCACTACGCAATTTCTGACAAGGGGGCTTACGCGGCATGGCTGTAATGACTGACGTGCGCGAGGCCGCGCAGAACCTGATCGAGTACGCTATCCACCGATCGATGATCGGCCAGGACGATCGCATCTGGGCGTATAACACCATTCTCGAGTGCATCGGTGCTACGGGCCCGGCGCTCGACATGGCCTGGGCGCTCCAGGTCGAGAAACTCTCGCTCTTGCACCCCGACACCCTGCCCAACTTTGACCTTGAAGGCACACTTGCCGCGCTTGCCGAGGCGGCTGTTGCCAACGGCGCCGCCGAGGACACGGCATCGGGCCGCGACCGCATCGCCATGCGCATCATGGGCGCGCTCATGCCAAGGCCTTCGGTTGTAAACGAGGAGTTCAACGGACGCATGGGCGTCAACGAGCCCCGCGCCGCGACCGACTGGTTCTACGGCCTGTGCTGCGACGCCGGCTACGTGCGCCGTGCCGCCATCGCGCGCAACATCAAATGGAGCACCCCCACCAACTGGGGCGACCTCGAGATTACCATCAACCTGTCAAAGCCCGAAAAGGACCCGCGCGATATTGCCGCGGCCGGCGCCGCCAAAAACACGGGCGAGAAGTATCCCGCCTGCCAGCTCTGCATCGAAAACGAGGGCTATCCCGGACGCTCCGCTGCAGCCGACGGCGGCGCCCATCCCGCCCGCCAGAATCTGCGCGTTATCCCCATTAAGCTCGACGGCGAGCGCTGGGGCTTCCAATACAGCCCGTACGCGTACTTTAACGAGCACTGCATTGCCATGAGCTCCGAGCATCGTCCGATGCACGTCGACCGCAAGGGGCTGACCTGCCTGCTCGACTTTGTCGACCTGTTCCCGCACTACTTTATTGGCTCCAACGCCGACCTGCCCATCGTGGGCGGCTCGATTCTGTCGCACGACCACTTCCAGGGCGGCGCGCACGAGTTCCCCATGATGCATGCCGCCGAGGTCTCGCAGTTTAGCGTGCCCGGTTTTGACCAGGTCAGCGGTACCGTGCTGCAGTGGCCGCTCTCGGTGTTGCGCCTGCGCTCGCATGACCGCGCTCAGCTGCTCGACGCTGCCGAGAAGATTATCCTCGCCTGGCGCGAGTGGACCGATGAGTCTGTGGGCGTTATCGCGTACACAGCCGATGACGTGGCGCACAACACCGTGACGCCTGTCATCCGCCGCGTCGACTCTCGCGGAAATGCCGGCGGCGAAATCTACGAGGCCTACCTGGCGCTTCGCTGCAATATCACGACCGACGAGCATCCGCTGGGCGTATTCCACCCGCATGCCGAGTACCACCACATTAAAAAGGAGAACATCGGCCTGATCGAGGTCATGGGCCTGGCAATTCTGCCGCCGCGCCTGGTTCCCGAGCTTGGCGCTGTCCGCGAGCATCTGCTGGCAGCCAAGGCCGATGCCAGCTACGACCTTGCCGGTGCACTCGAGGGCGATGATCTATGCCGCAGCCACGCCGCATGGGCCGAGGATGTCTATGCCCGCCGCGCCAACGAGCTTACGGCCGACAACGCCATCGATATCCTGCACGAGGAGGTCGGCGTGGTGTTTGGCCACGTGCTCGACAACGCCGGCGTCTTTAAGTGGGACGAAGCCGGCCGCGCCGCCCAACAGCGCTTTATCGACTCACTGTAGAGCACAGACCCGGACGCTCAACGGCAGTCCACACGACATAACCGCCCACACGACAACGGCGCCCGCCGGCAACATCGCCGACGGGCGCCGTTTTTGAGTGTAGCCATTGGGGACGTTCTTAAACGACCAGTCATTAAAGAGCGTCCCCAATGACTACGCCGATGTTTTGGCAACGACAGACACTATGACCCAATCCGAGGGCACTAAAAAGATAGGAGCCCCCCGCTCGTGACCGCGGGTCGGGGCTGCGACAATGATGTCGAAGTGCCATAGGCGCAGCCGCGCCGCAACGAGGTTGGGAGGCTCCCATGCCAAAGTATTCTACCGCGTTCGGGATGGACGTCCACCTGAGGTCGACCACCGTCTGCGCCCTCGACGCGGACACCGGCGAGGCCGTGACGAGGAGGTTCCCCGGCAACCCCTGGGGCGAGATCGCCGGGTGGATGGGTGGGTTCCCCGGGCCGTCGCTCGCGGCCTACGAGAGCGGCTACCCCGGCTTCGCCCCGCAGAGGGAGCTCGCCGGGCTCGGCGTCGAGTGTGTCGTCGCCGCGGTCTCGAAGATCCCCAGGTCGGCCGCCGACTCGGCCTCCAAGAACGACAGGAACGACGCCGCCAGGATGGCCAAGGCGATACTCGCCCACGACATCTCCCCCGTATGGGTCCCCTCCCCCGAGGTCGAGGGCATCAGGGACCTCGCCGGCGCCTACGACGGGGCGACCGCGCGCCTGGCGACCGCCAAGCAGCGGCTGCTCGCCTTCCTCGCAAAGCGAGGGTTCGCCTACGGCGGCACCACGCCCGCCGGCAACCCGAGGAAGTACTGGACCTACGACTTCCTGAGGTGGCTCGACAAGGCCAGGCCGGAGGACGATGGCGGGGTCCGGACGCTCGCCGCCCTGAGGAGCGAGGTCGAGGCCGCGGCGGAGGCCCGGGCGGACCTGCTCTCCGAGTACAGGGCGGCCGTGGATGCCAGCCCGATCGCCGCGGAGGTGGCCGCCCTCCAGTCGATCAAGGGCTGCGCCTTCGCGCTGGCCGCAGCCTTCTCGGCCGAGGTCGGCGACTTCACGAGGTTCCGTTCCGGAAGGCAGGTCACGGCCTACTTCGGCCTCGCGCCGAGTCAGAGGTCGAGCGGCGACTCCGTGCGGCTCGGAGGCATCAGCGGCGCGGGCAACGCGCTCGTGAGGAAGCTGGCCGTTGAGGGTTCATGGTGCTACGCCGCGGCGCGGCACCAGCCGAAGCTCATGCCGAGGGACACGGGCGTGCCCCTCGAGATAAGGATGCACGGGAGGAAGGGATCCGAGCGGCTCCTGCGGCGGCGCGAGGAGATGCTCGCCCGCGGCATGCCCCAGGCGAAGGCCAACGCGGCCACCGCGGCCGAGCTCGTGAGGTGGCTCTGGGCCCTCGGCATGATGTGCCGGGAGGGCGCGGAATAGACATAGCCCCCGCCCCGGCGAGCCGGGCGGCCTTCGGGGACACCCCCTATTTCGCTGTGCGCGCGGAGCCCTCCGCATGCGCCTCGACAGACTTGGGGAACCCCGCCGAAGGAATGGAGTGCGGGCCGACAGAACGGTATCCGCGGATATGAGACTGAGCCGAAGGCGTCGACGACATGCCGGGGGCGGACCGGGACGGGTTAACGGCAGGCCCCGCCCCCCCCCCTGGCCCCGCGGGGCGGGGCGGTGGTGCGCCTGGAGGGTGCGTGTGTAGTATTTGGGCTACACCCCCCACGAG
>CAMQHT010000030.1 GCA_947001705.1 uncultured Collinsella sp. | reverse complement strand
ATATCTGCAGGATGTAGCCGGCGGTAGTGCCGTTTGGAGGGCAAAATGTCCAAAACTTGGGAAGTAATGCATCGCGCGCCCGCGCGGTGCCTGGCTTTAAAAGAAAAGCGCGGAGCCGCTCGATGCGACCCCGCGCTTTGGTGTTTTGCTTTGGCAGCTTTGTGCTTACGCTACGAAGAAGTAGACGAGGAAGGCAAGGGATGCGACCCACATGAGCGGCTTGATCTTGGAAGCCTCGCCCTTAAAGAGCGCGACGACCACGTAGGCGATAAAGCCCAGGCCAATGCCGGCAGAGATGGAGTAGGTGAAGGGCACGCCCGCGGCGATCATAAACGCCGGGAAACCCTCGGAGACATCGAACCAGTCGATCTCGGTGGCCTCGCTCATCATGAGGTAGCCGACGTAGACCAGGGCACCGCAGGTGGCGGCGCTGGAAACGATGGAGACGACGGGGGAGAAGAACGCGGCGAGGATAAACAGCACGCCGGTGGTGACGGAGGTGAGGCCCGTGCGGCCACCGTCGGCGGCGCCAGAGGTGGACTCGACGAAGGTGGTGATGGAGGAGACGCCCATGAAGCCGCCCACGGCAGCGGCGGCGGAGTCGACGACCAGGATCTCCTTGATGTTCTCGACGTTGCCGTCGTCGGTGAGGAACTCGCCTTGCTTGGCCACGGCCATCGCGGTACCCATGGTGTCAAAGAAGTCGCTCATGAGCAGCGAGAACGAGATGACAAGGAGCGTGGGGTCGGTAAGGACCTTGACGATGGCGGGCACGCCGCCGGCGTCGGCGATGGGGCCACCGATGCTCGAGAAGTCGAGCGGGGCGATGATACCGGTCGGAGCCTGGGTTACGCCTAGGGGGATACCGGCGATGACGGCTACGACGATGCCGATGAGCAGCGAGCCGGGGACGTTGCGGCAGGCGAGGGCGACCGTCACCAGGATGGAGATGATGCCGACGATGAAGGTGGGGGAGGTGATGTCGCCCAGACCGACGAGTGTACCGGCGCCAGCGGTGATAATGCCGGCATCGCACAGGCCAATCATGGCGATGAACAGGCCCAGGCCCACCGAGATGGCGTGGCGCAGGACCACGGGGATGGCGTCCATGATGGCCTCGCGCAGGCCACAAAGGACGAGCAGCAGGATGACGACGCCCTCGAGGAAGATGACGCTCATGGCCACGTGCCAGTCGCCGCCGCAGACGGTGGTGGTGATGCCGGCGATCATCGCGTTGACGCCGAGGCCCGACGCACAGGCGAGCGGGCGGTTAGCGAAGATGCCCATGCAGATGGTCATGATGCCGGCGCCCAGGCAGGTGGCGCAGGCGAGCGCTCCCGCATCGATGCCGGCGCCCGAGAGCACCGCGGGGTTGACGGCGATGATGTAGGCCATTGCCAGGAATGTTGTCAGTCCAGCGCGAAGTTCGGTCCCGATTGTGGACTTGCGCTCACTGACGTGAAAAAGTTCGTCCATGCATACCCTTTCCTTGTTCGGCCCCGAGTTTAGGCCGATTGACACGAACTTTCTTACTATATCGCCTTTGTAAGGTTGATGCTCCTCGCATGTTGATGTTCGGCGCTTTGTAGCAGACGGACGGTATTTTTCGCATGAAAATGTGTGGGTACCGTATACTTAAGCGGTTACAACGACCCCTATGGAGGAACGTATGATTAAAGAGCTTTGCCACGACGAGGCTATCCTGTCCCAGCGTTGCGAGGTTGCGACCGTCGAGGACGAGTCGGTTGCTCAGGACCTGATCGATACCATCAAGTCGCTCGACGATGCCGGCTGCCTTGCCGCTAACCAGATTGGCGTTACCAAGAAGATCTGCGTCTACCTGGACGACGCCGGCGAGCCCCACGTGCTCTACAACCCCCGTCTGGTGTTTGGCCTGGGCGCCAGCAAGATGGAGGAGAGCTGCCTGACGCACGAGGAGGTCACCAAGTCCACGCGCTATATCAAGTGCAAGGTTGCCTTTGACCAGATCGTCGACGGCAAGATGAAGGAGTGCCGCCGCGATTACGCAGGCTTTGAGGCGCAAATGATCCAACACATGATTGATCACTGTCTTGGAAAGTTGGTCTAAGGGGACCAAAGCACCGCACCTCGTCGTTTTTAGTCCGGGTATGACATTGTTGTCATGTCCGGACTTTTTTGTTTAGCGCTCCTTTGTTTGGTGACAATAAGCCTAGCAAAAACATTGAGCTAGGAGGCGCTATGTGCACGAGCATTCGATTTACCGATAATTCCGGCCATATGTATCTGGGCCGCAATCTCGACTGGAGCTTTGGATACGGCGAGCAGGTTCGCGTGGTGCCCCGCGGGTTCCATATCCCGTATTCGTATATCGACGATGCGACGGCGGCGCACGCGGTGATTGGCATGTGTATCGATTACAAGAACTATCCCATGTTTTTCGACTGTGGTAACGATGCGGGTCTGGCTGTAGCGGGGCTCAACTTTCCCGGTTATGCCGAGTATGCCGAGGGTCCGGTCGATGGCAAAACCAATATCGCTGCCTATGAGTTTCCCCTGTGGGTGGCGGCGACGTTCTCGACGGTCGACGAGGTGGAGGCCGCGCTGCGCGACACGGTGATTGTCGCCAAATCTGCCGGAGAGGGGCTGGGCGTGTCGCTGCTCCATTGGATTATCGGCGACAGCCAGCGCAGCATCGTGGTCGAGATGATGGCCGACGGCCTGCATGTGTACGACGATCCGGTCGATACCCTTGCCAATCAGCCGACCTTCCCGTGGCATATGGAAAACCTGCGCACCTATATCACCGCCTCAAACGATTTTCCGCAGACGGCGACATGGCGCACCGCCGAGCTTAAGCCTTATGGTGCGGGTGCCGGCATGCGCGGTATTCCGGGCGACTGCTATTCGCCGAGCCGTTTTGTAAAGGCGGCCTACCTCAATGCCAATTACCCGCAAAAGGAGAGCGAGGCCGAAAATGTCGTCCGCATGTTCCGCTCGCTCGAAGGCGTGGCGATGATCGAGGGAGCGTCCAAGATGGGCGATGGCAGCTTCGAGAAGACCATCTACACGGGATGCTTTAGCGCGCGCACGGGCAATTATTACTATGCGACCTACGATGACCCATCGATTCGCTACGTGAGCCTGATGGATGCCGAGGGCGCGAGCCCCGATAGGCTCGTGGTTCCCGAGCCGCGTCGCTCGTAGCTGATAGCTTTTCCGCAATGCAAAGCGGCCCTGCATCTCCTGTGAGGTGCAGGGCCGCTGCGACCTGGGCTTTATCCCGCATGCGCCCCGAGAAAATGTCCCTTAAGCGCGTGCTGCCTGGGCAATGTCGGCCTTGGCGCTTGCGCGTTTGCCGGCGAGTTCGCAAAAAATCGCGCCGCCGATGATAAGCGCGGCGCCCATCAAGCGGACCGGTGTTATAGCTTCGCCTAAAAGGACGGCGGAGAACACGACGGCCGAAAGCGGCTCGAGGTAGCCGACGACCGCGACGGTCTGGACGGGCAGCTTGGCGACGGCACTAAAGTAAAGCAGGCAACCGATGCCGGTGTTGACGACGCCGAGCATGACGACGGCGCGCCAATCAATACTGGCGGCGACGGCGGCGGACAGGAATGAGGGAGCGCCCTGCGTGATGAGCGTGAGGACCAGCGCGGTCACAAAGGCCGTGCTCACCTGGAGCGTGGAGTTCTCGAGGCCTTCGATGTGTGGCGCACCCTTGCTAGCGATGACCATCAGCGCATAGCAAAATGCCGAGGCGATGCCGCAGGCAATACCCGTAATGGGCATATTGCCGCCGAGACCTTTCGCTCCAATGAGAAAAGCACCGCAAGCAACGGCGATAAAGCCGGCGATTTTGCCACCGGTCAGCTTTTCGCCAAAAATGAGCGGGGAGAGCGCCATGACAATGATGGGGCCGCAGTAGTACAGCAGCGAGGAGATGCCAACGCCAATGGTCTGGTAGGCGCGGAACAGAAAAATCCAGCTGGCGCCCAGTGCGGCTCCCGAGAGGAGGAGGGCTGCGGCTTCGCGGGGGCGAGATGACGCCTGTAACTTATGGCGTTGCGTAGTGACGAGGATGACAACGAGTGAGAGCGCACCCAAAAAAGTACGTAGTAGCACGATGTCGGAGCTCGGCAGCACGATGGCAGCGGCGATGATGCCGTTGGAGCCAAACAATAGCAATGCTGCTAAGTACGTAAACAGTCCGTTGTTCATGCGCTGACATCCCCTCTATATCCGAGCATCTTCACTATGGGTGAGGTGGCTTTAGAAGAAAAGCGAATATAATGCATGGATGACATGACAAAAACTCATGCAAAGGTGGGGACGTGCCGTGGAGACCAATATCCAAAAGATGCAAGTGCTGCTCGAGACGGTGCGTGCCGGCAGCTTTACGCGTGCTGCAGAGCGGCTGAGCTATTCGCAGTCGGGCGTGAGCCGCATGGTGGGCGACCTTGAGGCAGACTGGGGTTTTAAGGTGCTTGATCGCAGCCGCGAGGGCGTGGTGCTTTCTGCTGACGGGCGGCAGATCATGCCGGCAGTCGAGGCGTTATGCGAAGAGTTTGGTCGCCTGCAGCGACGCGTGGACGAGATGCGGGGGCTCATGCGTGGCAAGATCTGTATCGGTACGTTCTCGAGTGTGGCGACCCATGTACTGCCGCCGGTGATCGCGCAGTTTCGCGCTGATCACCTGGATGTCGATTACGAGCTGCTGATGGGTGATTACTCCGAGATTGAGCAATGGGTGGCGGAAGGCCGCTGCGACCTGGGCTTTATTCCGCGCGAGCCACGCGGCGGCATGGCGTCGCAGCCGTTGGCGCAAGACGAGCTGATGGCCGTGGTGCCAGCGGACTCCTCGCTCGCCACCGCGGAGGTCGTTTCCCTTGCCGATCTGGCCAACGAGCAGTTTATTCTGCTGGAACGCGGTAGCGACGATGAGATTACGCCGCTGTTCCGTCGTGCGGGGCTCACGGTGCGCTCCAAGCTGTCGACCTGGGATGACTATGCGATTATGGCCATGGTGGAGGATGGCCTGGGCGTGAGCGTTCTTCCTGCGCTCATCTTGCGCCGCTGTCAGTTCGATGTTGCCGTGCGTTCGCTCGAGGGACATCCCCATCGGCAGATCAACGCCATATATCGAACGGCCGATGTTTCGCTTGCCGCCGCCCGTTTCCTCGAATACCTCTAAACGTGTACACACCATTGTTCGCTTTGGGCAAATCTCGGAGTCCGATACATTTTCTTATGAAATTGAACTTTCGAATGAGGTACGGCGCTATACTGCTTGCTAAATTGAACCCTGGTTCAATTCGTGTTCTATAAATTGAACTTTGCCAGCAAGGAGGTTCTAGTGGCCCAAGAGACGTTTAGCGATCGCCTGCGACAGGCTATGTCCGATCGCGACGTTCGCCAGTCGGACGTGATCCGCGCATCGGAGATGCTCGGCAAAAAACTCGGCAAGAGTCAGATGAGCCAATATGTGAGCGGCAAGACGATCCCGCGGCGCGATGTGGCTGAGCTGCTCGCCCGTATTTTGGAGGTCGATGTTACCTGGCTGCTTGCCGGCGACGCCGATCAAGGCGAGGCATCATCACCCCGCAACGATTCCAAGCCCGAACCCCATCCCTCAGCTCAAATTGCAAGGAGCACCACCATGCGCACTTTTTCTAAATCCACCAAGCTCGATAACGTCCTGTATGACGTTCGCGGCCCCGTCGTCGACGAGGCCGCCCGTATGGAGGACGAGGGCGAGCGCATCCTCAAGCTCAATATCGGTAACCCGGCGCCCTTCGGTTTCCGCACGCCCGATGAGGTCATCAAGGACATGCGCCAGCAGCTGCCCGACTGCGAAGGCTATTCCAACTCGCGCGGCCTGTTCTCCGCGCGCAAGGCGATCATGCAGTATTCGCAGATCAAGGGCCTGCCCAACGTTCAGATGGAGCATATCTACACGGGCAACGGCGTGTCCGAGCTCATTCAGCTTTCGATGAACGCGTTGCTCAACAATGGAGACGAAATCCTGATTCCCAGCCCTGACTATCCGCTCTGGACGGCGTGCGCAACCCTTGCCGGCGGTCATCCCGTACATTATTTGTGTGATGAGCAGGCGGATTGGTATCCCGACCTGGAGGATATGGAGTCCAAGATCACGAGCGCGACCAAAGCCCTCGTCATCATCAACCCTAACAACCCCACGGGTTCCGTCTATCCGCGCGAGGTGCTCGAGGGCATCGTCGAGGTTGCACGCAGGCATCAGCTGATGATCTTTGCCGATGAGATCTACGACCGCCTGTGCATGGACGGCTACGAGCACGTCTCGATTGCCTCGCTCGCCCCCGACCTGCCCTGCGTTACCTTTAGTGGCCTTTCCAAGTCGCACATGATTGCGGGCTATCGTATTGGCTGGATGGTGCTTTCGGGCAACCAGCGCTGCATGAGCGACTTCATCATGGGTATCAACATGCTCTCCAACATGCGCCTGTGCTCCAACGTGCCGGCTCAGTCGATCGTTCAGACGGCACTCGGTGGTCATCAGTCCGTTAACGACTACATCCGTCCCGGCGGCCGTGTCTACGAGCAGCGCAACTTTGTGTATGAGGCGCTCAACAAGATTGACGGCATCTCGGTGGTTAAGCCGCGCGCGGCGTTCTACATCTTCCCCAAGATGGATGTGAAAAAGTTCAACATCACCGATGACGAGCAGTTCGCCCTTGACCTGCTGCACGAGAAGAAGATCCTGATCACGCGCGGCGGCGGCTTCAACTGGGCTGAGCCCGACCACTTCCGCATCGTGTACCTGCCGCGCATGGAAGTACTCAAAGAGTCCCTCGAAGACCTCGCCGACTTCTTTGACCATTACCGCCAGGCGTAACGGCAAAGGTAGCCTGTAATGAAACGGTCGGCCCGCAACGGATGCGGGCCGACCGTTTTCTGTCTAAGCCCGTGCTGTTAGCGCTTGTCTCGTTGAGCGGGCGAGGTTCGCACGTGAGCGGCTAGTTCTATTCCAAAATGGAATACAATGGGCTTAAGCTGGAATTGATGTCCGGGTACCTGCTTTTCTAGAATGTTTTCAACAAGATGAAAGGCGGTTCCAACCAATGATTATCGATGCAAATTCCTACTGGTTCGACGAGCGCATCTTTCATGACGAGACGCTCTGCGAACAGTTTTTGGCCGAGGTACCCCGCGCCTATGACACCGAAGGCTATCTGACCATGAATTCCGCCGGCAAACGACAGATCGTGATCGAGATGCCCGCCGGTTCTCCGGGTCTTAACTACATTGAGGGCGACTACACCCTCGAGAAGCGCTTGGCCGATATGGATGAGGCGGGGGTCGACAAGGCGATCCTCAAGCTCCCCGGCTGCCACGAGTGGATGTCGCTCGAGATGTGCCGGCGTTTCAACGACGGTATGGCTGCTGACGCGAAGGCGTCAAATGGCCGTCTGATTCCGCTTGTCACCGTGCCGCCCTTTGGCACCAAAGCGAATTTGGAGGAGCTCGACCGCAGGCTCGACGATGGTTTTGCGGGTGTGCAGCTCTGCGCTCACTACGGCAAGCGCTATCTCGACGATCAGGTCTTCTCGAGCTTTTTCGAGCACCTGAACGAACGCCATGTCACCGTTTACGTGCACCATGTTCCCGTGCCGGTCGAGAACGAGTCGCTTCTCGCGTACGACAACCTTCGCCGCTCTTATGGCCGCTGCGTCGACCAAACTACGGCGATCGGCCGAGAGATCTTTGGTGATTTCTTTGAGCGCTACCCCAATATCAAGATGGTCCACTCCATGCTCGGCGGCGCATACTTTGCGTTCAAGGAGATGCTGTTGCCTCATGGTCCCAAGCGCCCTGATGCTTCTGGCCGTTTTCAGGTCGATACCGAGACCGTTTCCAGGCGCCTCGAGAACAACATCTATTTCGACATGTCCCATGCTCAGCCTTGGGGCAAGACACTCCTCGCCTGCGCGGTTGACGTGCTGGGTGCAGACCATATTGTTTTTGGCACGAGCTATCCCGTTAAACGCGAGTGGCTCACCGAGGGTGTCGCCTGCGTTCGCGCTGCAAATCTGAGCGATACAGACAGCGACCTTGTGCTTGGCGGTACGGCGCAGCAACTGTACGGTGTCGAGTGAGCGGCAATCAGAGGGGAGTATCTGCCATGGACGAAGGAGAGATGAGGGCTGGGGCCGCTCGTGTGGCCATCGATCTTGGTGACGTGTTGCCGTTCGACGGTTTCGACGAACTCCGTCATGAGGTCTTCGCCCGTGCCCTTATCATCGAGGGGACGGGGCGACGCGCCTGCGTCCTTTCGCTTGAGGTCACCTCGATCGCTCCGGCTCTACTCGCCGATCTGCGTGAGGTTGTTGAGGATGCCGCCAATTGCAGCGGTGCTTATTCTTGGGTGGTTCCTACCCACACGTTTTCCATGCCTCACGTCCGCACTCCCGGGCATCTTGCCGACGATGCTACCCGCAATCGCAACGAGCGCTATCGCGCAGCGCTCGTCGCTGCCGCCCGCACGGCTGTCGAGCGCGCTGTTGTGGGCATTCGCTCTGCCACGCTCGCCACTGTGGAGGGCGAATGCCCCGTGAACGTTAATCGCGACATTGAGACGCCTGCCGGCTGGTGGTTGGGCTCGAATCCCGGGGGGTTTGCCGACCACACGATGCCCGTACTCGCCATAAGGGATGCCGGGGGCGAGTATGTTGCCGTGCTCGCGACGGCGGACGTTCAGTCCTCCGTGCTCGACGGGTCGCGCGACTCCGAGGGGAGGCGCATGGCGAGCGGAGACCTCTTTGGTTTTGCCGCCATGTCACTCGAGCGCGAACTGGGCGGCGTTGCCCTGTTGCTGCCAGGCGCCGCGGGCGACCAAGGTCCGGCGGAGCGCGCCATGAACGTCATGTTCGATGCGGCCGGCGTTAAGCAGACGGTCGATGCCCATGAGGACGGATACCGCATGCTGCACCAGCAGGGGCAGGCCTTGGGCGATGCTTTAGTCGAGGCCGCTCGCATGGCGCGTGAGGATGACGCTACCGGCATCGATGCCCGCACGGTCGACGTTCTCCTGCCCGCTCAGACACGCGCCGATTTTCACTCTTTGGCTCCGCACCGAACGTATGAGTTTCATGCCGCTGGCGAGCAGCGCACGAGGGTCTATCTGCTCCGGCTGGGAAACGTCGAGCTTGTCGGCGTACAACCCGAGGTCTCGAGTGCATTCGGCGCCACTGTGCGCGCCGCCCAGTCCGGCTCTGTGTTCTTTGCCACGCTCGTCAACGGCGGACAGAAGTACCTACCGGCTCCCGACGCGTACGAAAAGATCACCTATGAGGCCATGAACTCCGGTTTTGCCGCCGGATCCCATGAGCGCCTCGTCGAAATCATCATTGCCGCCTTGAATGCGGCGTGACACAGAAGGAGAACGTGCATGAACATTGGACACGCGCGCCGCAAAATTACCCCACAGGGCGACATCTACCTGATTGGCTACCGCAATCTTCCCAACCGTCTTGAACCTGCGACAGGCGTCCATGACGACGTCTTCGCCAACGCCATCCTCTTCCAGCAAGGCGAACGTGAAGTGTTTCTCTTTAATGCCGATGTCCTCGAGTTCGAGGAAAGCATGGCCGAGGAAGTCAAGACAATGCTCGCTGAGCGCTACGGCATTGACCGTGATTGCGTTCTGCTCTCGGCGACGCACGACCATACTTCAATCGTCGCTTACCACCGCAGCTGGTGGACGGGAAAATTCGACGAGAACTACTACCGCTGGTTCCTCGATACCATTTGCCAATGCTTTGAGGAGTGCCGCGCCAACGCACAGCCCGCGATTTGTCGCTTGGGCAAGCAGGTCATCACCGGTTTCTACGACAACCGCATCATCCCAGGTGAACTCGCCGACAATGAGGTCATTGTCGTATCGTTCTTCGATACCGAAGGCAAGCCATTTGCGGGCTTTGTGAACTGGGCGGTGCATTCCGCCTGCGTCGGACCCGACTGCACGGAGCTCACGAGCGAACTCGCCGGTCTTACCGGCAAAAAGCTCGCTCAGAGTCTTGGTTACTATCCGGCCATGGTCGTCGGTGCTGCTGGCGACTGTAGCGACCGCAATTTTCGCCAGGGACGCGGCATTCCCGAGGTCGAGCGTGTTTCGACCGGTCTTGCCGAGGCGATTTCCCAGATCAAGCTTGATCGCGAGGTCATTCTCGATCGCATTGAGCCTCAGACGTTCTATCACACCGTTGCCCATGACGACTTTTCACTCACGCTTAAGTGTGCTGTTATCAGCTTGGGCGGTATGCACCTCTTTGTGTTTCCGAGCGAGCTCGGCAGCGACCTGGGTATTCGCATGAAGCGCGAATGCCCGGTCGAGGGAATAGTTTGCGGTTACACCAACGGCTATTTCGAGTATTTCCTTCCGGCACGCGAGTACGGCCTCTCCTTTGAGACCGAGCGTACTCAGATTCCCCAGGGCGAACCGGAACGTCTGTGTGACAAGTTCTGCCAGACGACGAGACTTCTCGGCGCAGCAGATTCGCGTCTGTAGACCTGATTGCGTGACATGGGCCAATGAGGCTCGCTGCCATGTGATCGGCATCTTCCATCTTCTCTGCCGTTTCGCATCCCGGGCGTACGTGCGTCCGCGGATTTCAAAGGGGGAAGCGGGTTCCTTGCCCTCCCACGTCGACTACGGAGGCATGAAATCGATGCTATACCCCGCTCAGAAAAAGGAGAATTCCATGAAATACCAGAAGCTTTGCGATGAAATCATCACAAAGGTCGGTGGTCGAGACAATGTGTTGGACGTGAGCCACTGCATTACGCGTCTCCGCTTCCACCTCAAGGATGAATCGCTCGCCCAGACCAATGAGCTTAAGGCGACGAAGGGCGTCGTTGACGTCATCCAGGCCGGCGGACAGTATCAGGTCGTGATTGGTGCCACTGTCGAGGCCGTCTACAACGACCTTGTTCAGATTGGCGGGTTCGACTCCAAACCCGCACTCGATATCGATGAGGGCGACGACGTCAAGAAGGGCGATCCATTCTCGCGTCTGCTGGCCATCATCTCCGAGATTCTGCAACCGGTTCTTGGCGTGCTTATGGCCGGTGGCTTTATCAAGTCGATGCTGGCGCTCTGCACGGTTGCCGGTTGGCTTGCCAAGGACAGCAATACGTATGTGACGCTCTCGGCAATCGGAGATTCGGTCTTCTATTACTTTCCGCTAATCATTGGCTGGACGTCGGCCAAGAAGTTCGGACTTAAGCCCGTTATGGGAATGGCGCTCGGCGGTATCCTCGTCTACCCGACGCTCGTTGCCCTTATGGGCGGAGATCCGCTCTACACGCTCGGCGCCGGTACGGTCTTCGAGTCCAATGTCTACGGTGATATTTTCGGCATCCCGCTGATCATGCAGAATTACTCATCGACGATTCTGCCTGCGATCTTTATCGTCTGGATTGCCTCCAAGGTGCACAAGGCCCTTTCTAACGCGCTGCCCGCGCTTGTGAGCTCGTTCTTCTCCAACATCCTGACGCTCCTCATTTGCGGCATCCTTGGCCTGCTTGTGGTCGGTCCAGTCATGACGGTCCTCTCCAACATCGTTGCCCAGATCATTCTGATGCTCATCAACTTCCAACCCGCCATCGCCGGTTTCGTCATCGGCACGTTCTGGAGCCTGCTCGTCATGTTCGGCCTGCACTGGGGTATCATCCCGCTGTGGTTCCTCGATGTCGCAACCTACGGCTATGACCTCATTAACCCGCTCGTGTATGCAGGCGGTTGTGCCATCGCCGGCGCTGTGCTTGGCATGATCATCCGAACCAAGGACTCCGAGGAAAATGCTGCCGTCAACATTCCCGCCCTTGTCTCTTCGATTTTCGGTGTCAACGAGCCTGCGCTTTACGCCATCTTGCTGCCGCGTAAGCGCCTTATGTGGGCAACCTTTATTTCCGCTGGTGTAGGCGGCGCCATTGCCGGCCTCATGGGTGCCAAGCTCTATGCCTTCGGCGCCTCCGGCCCGCTCGGTTTCCCGAGCTTTATTAACCCTGCCGGCATCGACACGGGCTTTATCGGCCTTGTCATCTCCGGCGTGGTCGCTTTCGTTCTGGCTCTTGTCGCCGCTATGGTGATCGGTACCAGGAAGGACAAGGGCGGTAAGGCACTCAGCATCTCGGTGGACTAGTCTTTTTGCGCACTTTGATTAAATATGCCTCGGACGGCGACGTGCCGCCCGAGGCATATTTGTGTTTTGTGCCGTTGTCAGCGTGTTTGCGGTCACAAGTCTGCGGTTGTGGAGCAGCGGGGATTATGACGGTCGTGCCGCGATGGAAGACGCACGGTCGCCCTGCAGGAGCTGACGGTAGGGGAGGAAGCCAATGAACGAGACGACAGCCTGCGAGTGCGCGGCGTTTCGCTTGAGGTAGAGCCTGACCTCGGAGGTCGTCGCGGGCTCGAGCGGCACCAGGGCTACCTTTCCGCTGGCGAGCGATTCCGCCGGCTTGCGCATGAGGAATGAGACACCGGCGCCGCGTGCGACAAGAGAGATGATGTTCTCGGCTCGTTTGCCGGTGAACGTAACACGTGGGCCAAATCCAGCTTCGCGACAAAGGGAAAGGACGAGCTCGCTTACGAACGAGCCTTGGGGAAGCATGAGGAAATTCTCGTCGATAAGGTCGTCTATCTCGACGGTGTCACGTTCGGCGAGTGGATGGTCGAGCGGAAGGACGGCCACGAGCCGGTCGGTCGTAAAGGGAATCTTTTTGAACTCCGGCTCGATGGCGCCGCTGTCACGGATGAAGGCCAGGTCAATGTCCTCGTGTAGGAGCATGCGCTTGAGTGTGTCGCCCTCGCCTTCGATGAGCTCGACAGAATATGAGGGGTTCGCCTGCTGAAAATCGATGACGGCGTCCGTGATCCCATAAGGGGCCATAATGGGGATAGAACCTACGGTGAGGTGCTCGAGCGGCTCACCTGCGCCTATTTGAATGGCGGCAAGATAGCGGTGCTGAAGCGTCGCAATTTTTTGCGCATAGGGGAGGAGCGCCTCACCTTGCGCGGTGAGTGTTACGTGGCGCTGGCTTCGATCGATGAGCTTGCAGCCGAGTTCGTGCTCCATTGCCATGATGTGCTTGGAGAGGGTTGATTGCGACATGAAAAGCAGTTCCGCCGCATCAAGAAACGTGCGTGACTGCGCTAAGATGGCGAATTCGCCAAAGCGGCTGATATCCATAGGGAGGCCTCCGGTACCCTCATTTTGGCAGGTGGCCTAAACCACGACGCCATTGCAGTGGTCGATTTCGTGCTGGATGATCTCGGCGGTGTAGCCCGAGAAGTTTTTGATGCGGTGGACGAAGTTCTCGTCCAAATACTCAACCTTTATGCGGCGATAGCGGGTACAGGGACGCTCGCCGATCAGCGAGAGACATCCTTCGCTCGTCTGATAGGCATTGACCTGCTCAAGAATTTGAGGGTTGTACATCAGGAGTGTCCTGTTGCCGTCCTTTACGCAGATGATGCGTTTGCGCACGCCGATCATGTTGGCGGCGAGGCCCACGCACTCGCGCTCATGCTCGTGGAGTGTATCTAGGAGATCCTGCCCGGTCGCGGCATCGTCGGGTCCCGCGTCTTCGGAAGGCAGACGCAAAAAGAACTCGGATTTCATGATGGGCTTAATCATGGCGGGCTCCTCATGTCTTATGCTTTCGTGGACTTTTAATAATAGCGCGGAAGGAAAGCTGTGCGTCCGCGTTACAATCTTTCGATGTTGGACCATGTTGCCAGATTCGTCGTGTACGGCGTCTGGCGTAAGTCTAGGGCTCATTTTTCGCCCTGGACCGTTCCTCTGGGGCGATGCGACTGTCGTTCCAAGAGGAAGGAAATGCATGGGGAGCAAATCTCAGCAACAAGTTCAAGTAACGCCATCGGCCTCTGCGGCGATTCTCGTCGTAATGTATATTGCAGCCTTTGTTGCCGCGTTTAACGAGAACATCATTAACGTGGCGTTGCACGACATTATGGCAGCCTTTTCGGTGAGTGCCACCACGGCACAGTGGCTCGTCTCGGGCTACATGATCGTGACGTCGATCTTTACGGCCATCATGGCCTTCCTGTCCGGCCGTTTCTCGACGCGCAAGCTGCTGTTTTTCGCATGCGGATGCATGGTCGCCGGCGAAGTCCTGTGCCTGTTCGCTCCGTCATTTAGCGTTTTGCTGCCAAGCCGTATTTTCCAGTCTGCAGGATCGGGCATTTTGTTCCCGCTCATGATGAACGTGGTGCTGTCTTGCGTCCCGCGCGAGAAGCTTGGTCTGTATCTGAGCCTGGGCGGTGCCTGCATTACGCTGGGGCCGGCGTTTGGACCTGTGATCAGTGGTCTTATGTGCACGTTGTTTGGCTGGAGGGCGGTGTTCCTAGTGCCGCTGGTGGGCGGTGTCGTGGTCGCCGCGGCGGCAGCAAAGCTCGTTCGGAATGTTGGAGAGCGCTCGAACACTACGCTTGTTATTCTGTCGGTTGCTTTGCTTGCGGCCGGCATCACGGCGTTTGTATATTCCGTAGGCGAGTTCTCGACCAATCTGATTGCCGGTATCGTGGCGCTCTTCGCCGCCATTGTGCTGCTCGGCCTGTTTGCGGCCCGCCAGCTCAAGCTCGAGCATCCGGTGCTTAACGTGCGTCCCATGGCGAGCGTTCGTTTTTGGCCTGCGTGCCTGCTTGTGGTGGTGTCGATGATGACGACGTTCTCGATGAGCGTTTTGTTGCCGCTCTATTTTGAGGGCGCATACGGCATGACCGCGCTTGTTGCGGGCTTGCTCATTTTGCCGGCGATTGCCTGCAACGCCGTGACCTCGATTGTGGGCGGACGCGTGATGGACACCCGTGGCGCATGGCCGCTGCTGCCGGTCGGCTTTGCCTTGATAGCCGTGGGGCAGACCGCAATCTCGATGACTGCGGCAAGCATGAACATTGGCGTTGTCGTTGCACTGACCGTTGTGGTGTATGCCGGCGTCGGTTTGGTGCTGAGCCCCTCGCAGACGGCCGGCTTGGAGACGCTACCCGCTGCCGAGCATCCCCACGGAACGGCGCTGCTCAACACGTGGAACATGATCGCCGCCTCGTTTGGCCCGTCGCTGTTTATC
Organism: uncultured Collinsella sp.; assembly: GCA_947001705.1. Lineage (GTDB taxonomy): Bacteria > Actinomycetota > Coriobacteriia > Coriobacteriales > Coriobacteriaceae > Collinsella. The sequence continues at coordinate 13,053 of CAMQHT010000030.1, read as the reverse complement.
GGCCTGCTTTCGAGTTCTGCAGCGGCTGCCGGTGCCGCCGGCGTCGCGACGGACGTTGCCCAGGCGATTGGATTTGCGGCTGCCGTGCGCGTGGCGGCTGTGATTGCCGTTGTCGGGTTCGCGGTGTCGGTTGCGTACGCTCGCCGCGAGTCGTACATGTCGCATTAATGTGTGCACATAGATTCTGCAGCTAGATTGGATGGCGACACCATAAACTAATTGACGTTTTGCCGAGAGGCATGAATGTTTAAAGCGCAAAGAGTGCGCGACGGGCCCCGCGAATGGGGCGATGATGCCCGAGAGGGCCAAGAAGGAGTCTCATGTCCGAGAACGAAGAGATCATGAACGAGACCGAGAACGAGACCATGGCTGCCGAGGTCGAGGCAGTCGAGACCGTGGAGACCGAAGCTGCCGAGGTTGAGGCTGCTGACGAGATTTCCGCCGAGGAGGAGGCCGAGGTTGTCGAGGCCGCCGTTGATTACGATGACGAAGAGCTGATGGACAAGATGCAGAAGGCCGCCCGCCTGCTGCGTAGCCGTCGCTTTGCTATTTCCAAGGAGGAGGAGGCCAAGGCCGAGCGCATGGCGAACATCGAGCGCGCCATCAAGCTTCTTGACCTCAAGCCCAAGATGGAGCAGAAGGAAATGTCCGACCTGCTGGGCATGCGCCTTCGTGAGCTCGATGGCCTGATGGCCGAGGCCGAGGCTGCCGATCTGGTCGGCCGCATCGACGACGCCGAGGGCGATATGCGCAAGATCGTCGTCTTCGCTGCCGAGGATGCCGCCGAGGGCCTGGTCGAGCTTGCCAACAAGAAGGAGAAGCTCCTGCCCGAGCTTTCTTGCGAGGAGGCCACCGAGCTGATGGCCGCTCTCGATAAGGTTATCGCTCCGCTCGTCGCCATGGGCCTGGACGAGGACCGCGGTCCTCGCGGTGGCCGTGACGATCGCGGTGGCCGTGGCGGCGACCGCGGCGGTCGCGGTGGCTTTGGCGATCGCGGTGGCCGTGGTGGTGACCGCGGCGGTCGCGGTGGCGATCGTGGCGGCCGTGGCGGCTTTGGTGACCGTGGCGGCGACCGTGGCGGTCGCGGCGGCTTTGGCGGCAACCGTGGTGGCTATGGCGACCGTGGTGGCAACCGTGGCGGCTTCGGCGGCAACCGTGGTAACGACCGCGGCGGTCGCGGTGGCGATCGTGGCGGCCGCAACGGTGGCGGCTTCCGCGGCAACCGTTTCTAGTTTAGTTACGCCGTTCTACCGAACGGCGTAACAGCTCGACGCTGCGCACCCACCAGAGCGACAACTTGTCATTCAAAGAGGACGGCATGACCAGAAGGTCTATGCCGTCCTCTTTTCATGCCAATTTGTTCGCTCTGGCGGGCGCTCGCTGTCGTTGCCAAAACATCGGCATTCTCTCTGTTGCCAGAAGGTGGTCGTTGGGGACGTTCTTAAATAACTAGTCGTTTAAGGACGTCCCCAACGACTGCATAACGTGAGAGTGGATAATTTCCCGGTTTGGGCCTGTGTTCGAGCTCAAAGTGGGAGATTATCCACTCTCATTTGTTGTGTGTCCGAAAATCCGCGCTCGTTTCAATTCCGCCTACATTTGCAGGAACAGTTCGTGGAGGTGGGTGTCTTCGTCGAGCTCGGGGTGGAAGGTGACGCCGAGCTGGTTGCCTTGGCGGGCGGCGACGATGCGACCGTCGACTTCGGCTAGGGCCTCAGTGTCGCCGTGCACTTCGACGATGCGGGGCGCGCGGATAAACGTCAGCGGCACTTCACCGTCGATGCCGGCTACCTGCCCCTTGGCTCGAAAGCTGCCGAGTTGCCTGCCGTAGGCATTGCGCTCGACGAGTACATCCATGGTTGCCAAACGCGACGTGCCCTTATCGTCATGAGCGGCAAGGTCGTGAGCCAGCAGAATCAGGCCGGCGCAGGTGCCCAGGACGGGCATACCTTCAGCGATACGGGTACGAAGCTCCTCGAGCATGCCCAACTCATCAAGCAGTTTCCCTTGAACGGTAGACTCGCCGCCGGGAAGTACCAGACGGTCAAAGTTCTGCTTCAAATCAGCCGCCTGCCTCAGCTCAATACAGCGTGCGCCCAGCTCGGACAGTCTTGCCTCGTGCTCGGCAAAAGCGCCCTGGACCGCCAGCACGGCGACCGTTTGGTCTGCATAATCGCTCATGTGCGATCCTTTCTGCTGGACTAGCGCCCGCGCTCCTCCATGATGATCTCGATTTCGTCGGCGTTGATGCCCACCATGGCCTCGCCCAGGTCCTCCGAAAGCTCGGCGATGAGCTTGGCGTCGGTGAAGTTTGCCACGGCCTTGACGATGGCGGCGGCGCGCTTGGCGGGGTCGCCGCTCTTAAAGATGCCCGAGCCAACAAAGACGCCCTCGGCGCCCAGCTGCATCATCAGCGCGGCGTCGGCGGGGGTCGCGACTCCGCCGGCGGCAAAGTTTACGACGGGGAGCTTGCCCGTGGCATGGACCTCGCGCACCAGCTCGACCGGAACCTGCAGCTGCTTGGCTGCCTCAAAGAGCTCGTCGTTGCGCAGAGCAACAACGTCGCGGATCTGCTTTTGGATCTTGCGCATATGGCGCACGGCCTGAACGACGTCGCCCGTGCCCGGCTCGCCCTTGGTGCGAATCATCGTGGCGCCCTCAGCAACACGGCGCAACGCCTCGCCCAGATCGCGGGCGCCGCAGACAAACGGCACGTCAAACTGGGTCTTGTCGATGTGATAGACATCATCGGCGGGGGAGAGGACCTCGGACTCATCGATGTAATCGATCTCGATGGCCTGCAGGACCTGCGCCTCGACAATGTGACCGATGCGACACTTGGCCATAACGGGGATGGAGACGGCCTCCTGGATGCCCTTGATCATCTTGGGGTCGCTCATGCGCGAGACGCCGCCTGCGGCGCGGATGTCGGCCGGGATGCGCTCGAGCGCCATGACGGCGCAGGCGCCCGCCTCCTCGGCGATGCGTGCCTGCTCGGGCGTGGTGACGTCCATGACGACGCCGCCCTTGAGCATCTGCGCGAGCTCGCGATTGAGTTTGACGCGATCGGCCTTGCTGGTCTGTTCTGCCATGGTTGCTCCCTTGGTTGGCATGTACATTGCTTGACGGAACATCCTATCGGGGAGCTGGGTATGGCGAAATACTCAGTTTTCGAGATAATAACAAGGTCAGACTAATGCCAGATTGAATGATTCGATAAGGTCAGGTGATAGACCCATGCTTGACTACAATTTGGAAAATCGCGGCGAAGCATCGCTTTATGAGTATGTTTACCAGCAAATTCGCGATGATATTGTTGCTGGCCGTATTGCGGCGGGGGAGCATCTTCCGTCTAAGCGCGCCTTTGCCAGTCATCTGGGAATCAGTGTCATTACTATCGAGAATGCATATAGCCAGTTGCTTGCCGAGGGCTATATTTGCTCAATGCCGCGTCGTGGCTACTACGCGTGCGAGCTTCCGGATGCGCCGGTTTTGGCTTTGGCTGCGGGGGATATCGACCGAGATGCTGTCCCTGTTGGTCCCAGCGCGCATGATGCCATGGGGCAGGCAGAGCGATTCGACGCACTTTCTCCTTCCGCTTTGGAGGCGGCGCGGCTTTGGCAAAGTGCGCTACGGGCGACGCTGACGTCCGAAGACGAACGTGAAATCTTTTCGCCCGCACCGGCGCAGGGCACCGCTCGACTGCGACGTGCGATTGCGCACCATCTGCGCGGGACAAGGGGCATGAATGTCAATCCCGACAATATCGTTATTGGTGCGGGCGCCCAGCTGCTCGATACCATGTTGGTTCAGTTGCTTGGCGCGGACAAGGTGTATGCCGTCGAGGATCCAGGCTATTTGCGCTTGACGCGCATCTATCAGGCCATGGGTTGCGAAGTGCGGCATGTCCCGTTGGATGCTGAGGGCGTGGACTTGAGCGCGCTGCAGAAAACCGGGACCGATGTCCTTCACCTGATGCCGTCTCATCAGTATCCGACCGGTCTTGTGACGAGCATTGCACGTCGCTATGCGTTGCTGAGCTGGGCCGCCGAGCGGCCAGGTCGGTATCTCATCGAAGACGACTTTGATTGTGAGTTTCGCCTTGCCGGCAAGCCGATTCCCGCGCTCGCGTCGATCGATGCCGCCCAGTCGGTTATCTACACCAACACGTTTTCGAAGAGCCTTTCATCGGCGTTACGTTTGGCGTACATGGTGCTGCCCGATGAACTAATGGAGAGGTTTAAACGCAACCTTGGTTTCTACGCCTCGTCGGTAAGTTCTGTCGATCAGGTCGCCTTGGCGCGTTTGCTGGAATCGGGTGATTACGAGCGACATGTGAACCGCGTGCGCGTTCGTGCTCGCGAGGCGCGTGATGGCCTGGCGGCGCTTGTACGGAAGGCATTTCCGGCAGGGGGAGTCTCGATCGAGTATGCAGACGCGGGCCTTTACTGTATCGTGGTTGCGGAGCGTGGAACGGGCGGAAGCACTTTTGCACGGGCCCTCACGCGCTCGAGCATCCCTTTTATCGATATCGGTGACTGTTTTTGGTGTGCCGATGGGGCATCTGTCCCTGAAAACTCAACTCAAATTCTTGTTCAGTATGACGATCTGAGTCCAAAAGTACTAACTACCTTGGAATTGCAGCTAATGGGGGGCACTCTGCAACCTAAGTGAGTAGACTTTTAGCACTTTGGCGACCAGGCAGTTTTGTAACAAGCTATCTACCTGCGGTTTTGAAAAGCAGGATGACCGGCCTGCTCGGGATGTTCAAAAAAGTCTACTCACTTGCCGCGCAAAGCTCCTGCATGAGAAAAAAATGGGGTTTTCAACAGGGCTTCGTCCAGCTCTCGGCAAGCTTTTGGCCAGTTGGGGAGGGCTGTTGAAAACTTGGCAGTCCGTTCGGCGCCATTTTTGGTGCGTTCGCGCCAATGCGTGACTGACTGGGTTGAAATTCGTGTTTTCCTGTGCCTATGAAGGATCTACTTTGTGACATATCAGCTTTTAGGTACTGGCGTTTGCCTCCTCAAGTCCGCGCTTTGTGTCCGCCGCTTCCACGACCGGAAGAAGACCGGCAGCGATATGATCTCGCCCGCAACCCGACGGCTGCGGTCGCGCTCGGTTTTCCGTTGTATACATTGGTTCGGACGAGAAACAAACGGACTTGTTCTGCCAGCATTAGGCAGCGGCTGTTTCTTGGTGAGCTTCCCAGGGAATCCGTGCTGGAAACGGAGCATGGGGTTTTGATTACGTCTCCTCTACTGACGGCATTCATCATGTTGCGGCATCTGACGGATCTTCAGCTTCTTTTGGTATTGGCGGAGATGTGTGGCTTGTTTGCGGTGTGTGCCCTGCCGGCGGCACTTGAGGCGGAGCTTTCGCGTGCAATTGATTCGGGCGCGATTTCGACAACGTTCGGTTGGGTGCGCTGCCCGTCCGAGGACGGCACCGCCTCAAATTTATGGCGTCGAGACGCTTTGGTTTTGGGCGGAGACCTTGACCGTTTTTGTTCAGATGTTTGCGGGATGCGTTACGGCAATAGATTTATAGCGGTATCGCAACTCGTTCCATTGGGCGCCGCGTCGCCTTTTGAGGTCGAGGCGTATTTGCTACTTGCACTGCCGCGATCCCTGGGAGGAGAAGGTTTTTGCGGCATAGAGCTCAATGTTGAAGTGATGCTAAGCACAAGTGCTCGAGCGATTGTGGGAAAGTCCCGTGTATATATCGACCTACTTCTTTCTTCGCTGGACGGCAGGCGACAGGTGGCCATTGAATGTCAGGGAAAGGCCTCGCACGGACGCGCAGGGGATGGCTTGCGTGACGCTGACCGCATGACGGCCCTTCAGGCCATGGGCTACGATGTACTTCTCCTGACACACAGACAGATATCCGATGAGGGTAGATTCCACGCGATCGTTAAGGCCGTATGCAGGATGCTCGATGCTGAATATCGTGATAAAAGCTCAGATGAGCAAAGGGCTGAGACATTACTCCGGTCTGAACTATTCGTTGACTGGACAAAATTGGGAGTAATTGACGGAAAGATGCCCGTTAGACACAAAGCAGCTCGATCGTGGACGGCTGCGGTTCTAAGTGAGTAGGCTTTTGGCACTTTGGCGACCAGGCCGTTTTGAAACAAGTCATTTACCTGCGACTTTATAAAGCAATACGGATGGTCTGCTCGGCAAGTTCCAAAAAGTCTACTCACTTAGTTTTTGACGAGAGACCGATGCCGAAGATAGCTCTATTTCAGGGCGTTAACGAGTCCTCGAGACACAAAAAGGCCCGAACCAATACGGTCCGGGCCTCATCGAGCTAGAGGTTATGTCTCAAGCGGTTGGCTTAGCCAAAGTAGCGCTTCAGCAGGCCGGCGAAAGCCTTGCCGTGGCGGGCCTCGTCGCGAGCCATTTCGTGCACGGTGTCGTGGATGGCATCGAGGCCAGCGGCCTTGGCGCGCTTAGCGAGATCGGTCTTGCCAGCGGTGGCGCCGTTTTCGGCCTCAACGCGCATCTCGAGGTTCTTCTTGGTGGAGTCGGTCACGACCTCGCCCAGGAGCTCAGCGAACTTGGCGGCATGCTCGGCCTCCTCGTGGGCAGCCTTCTCCCAGTACAGGCCGATCTCGGGATAGCCCTCGCGATGGGCGACGCGAGCCATGGCCAGGTACATACCGACCTCGGAGCACTCGCCTTCAAAGTTGGCGCGCAGGTCGGCAACGATGTCCTCGGAGACGCCCTCCATCTTGGCGACGCCCACGACGTGCTCGGCAGCCCACTCGAGCTGGCCCTCCTCCTGCTTCAGGAAACGAGAACCGGGAACGCCGCACTGGGGGCACTTGAAGTCCTCGGGCAGCTGGTCGCCGTCGAACTCTTCCACATAACCGCAAACGGGGCAAACAAACTTCATGATTCGATCCTTTCGATCGATGGCGATTGTGCGCTCGTCCGGTCCCGTAAGGGCCCTCTCCGGACGTGCGTCTTGACGAGTTCTATTATCCATAAATGCAACCAAATGTGAAGCCTATTAGGAATGATTTTTAATAAAACAATTTTGAGATATGAAGATGTTGATTGATTAACGGTTTGCAAGTCATATACGGACGCCGCTGAGTACAATCGGGCGAGCAAATGTTGACCTATCAACAAATGAAGGAGTTTCCTTTATGCATCTAGCCCGTCGTGCCTGGTGCCGAACATATCAGACGGTTTTTCGCATCGCGTTGCCGATTCTGCCCTATACCGAGCCGCGCATTTTGGAGCATGCCGAGGATGTGCCCGCAGTGCTTCAAAAGCGCTCGATCCAGAAGGTCCTTATCGTGACAGACCCTGGTATTGCACGTTTGGGGCTCACGGCATCGCTCGAGCGTGCGCTTACGGCTCAGGGGATTGGCGTTACGGTCTATGCCGAAACGCGTGCGAACCCCACGGTCTCAAACGTGGAGGAAGCGGCGTCCCTGTATCGCGAGAGCGCCTGCCAGGCCATTATCGGCTTTGGCGGCGGTTCGGCCATGGACTGCGCCAAGGGCGTGGGCGCACGCATCGCACAGCCAAATAAGCCCATCAACAAGATGCGTGGCCTGTTGCGCGTCCACCGTCTCCTGCCGCTGCTTATTGCGGTTCCCACTACCGCCGGTACGGGAAGCGAAGTCACGCTCGCGGCGGTTATCACCGATGACGAGACGCACTACAAGTACCCCATTAACGACTTTGTGCTTATTCCGCGCTTTGCGGTGCACGACCCCGAGTTTACACGTGGCCTGCCCGCCTCCATTACGGGGCAGACGGGCATGGACGCCCTGACGCATGCCGTTGAGGCCTTTATCGGGCGAAGCACCACGCCCTATACGCGTAAGATGGCGCGACAGGCGGTCCAGCTCATCCATGACAATTTGCTCGAGGCCTATGAGCATGGCGATAACATGCGTGCGCGTCGCAATATGCTTTCGGCGGCGTATAAGGCGGGTGTTGCCTTTACGCGCTCCTATGTTGGATACGTTCACGCCATCGCACACAGCTTGGGTGGGCGTTACGGGATTCCGCACGGCTTGGCCAACGCTATCATCCTGCCGCATATGCTTCGCGCCTATGGCGAAGCTGCTGCTCCTAAGCTCGCCGATCTTGCCCGCATGGCCGGTATCGCGCCGGCTAACGCGCAGGACAGCCTGGCGGCCGAGGCCTTTATCGATTGGGTCGATCGAATGAACGCCGCCTTGGACATTCCCAAATATGTGGCGGGCATTCGCCGCTCCGACATTCCGCAGATGGCGGCGCATGCCGATGCCGAGGCCAATCCCCTGTACCCCGTTCCGCTTCTAATGGACCGCTTGGAGCTCGAGCATATGTACGAAGTCGTTGCAGGTGGTATGTTTGAGGGCGAGAACTAGGAGGTTGCCATGAACACCGAGGAAATTGCGCGCATCGTCGGCGATCAGCGCGCCTACTTTAAGACGCACGCCACGTTTGATGTCGATGCTCGACGTCGCGCGCTCGTGAGTTTACGCGATGCGGTGCGGGCCCACGAGGCCGATATCGCCCATGCGCTCAAGACCGATTTGGGGAAGTCGCATGACGAGGCCTATATGTGCGAGATCGGCACGTCGCTTTCCGAGATTCGACATCAGATCGCTCACGTGGCTCGATGGAGTCGTCCGCGCCTGCGTCCGTGCGATCTCGCTAACGCCGTGAGCGTGTGCAAAACGCAAGCCGTGCCCTATGGCGTCGCGCTCATCATGGCTCCGTGGAACTACCCGTTTTTGCTAACACTCGAGCCGCTCGCCGGCGCCCTTGCCGCGGGCAATACTGTGGTCATCAAGCCGAGTGCCTATGCTCCGGCATCGAGCGCGGTGCTCAAGCAAATCTGTGAAGAGGCATTTGATCCGCGCCTGGTGACGGTTGTCGAGGGCGGGCGCGCCGAGAACGAAGCGTTGCTCGATGAGCGCTGGGACAAGATTTTCTTTACCGGTAGCGTTCCGGTCGGCAAACTCGTCATGGAGCGCGCAAGTAAAAACCTTACGCCCGTGACGCTTGAGCTGGGCGGAAAGAGCCCCTGCATCGTGGATGCGACGGCAAACTTGAAGGTCGCAGCGCGGCGTATCGCCTTTGGTAAATGGCTCAACGTGGGACAGACCTGCGTGGCGCCCGACTACCTGCTGGTCGACACGCGCGTGCACGACGAGCTGCTGGGTCTCATCAAGGAAGAGGTCCGCCGTATGTTTGGCGAGCACCCGCTCGATAACGAGGACTACGGTCATATTGTCAACGCCAAGCATTTTGCGCGCGTGCGCGGGCTGATCGACCCCGATAAGGTTGTGCTGGGAGGCACGGCGCGCGAGTCGTCGCTCAAGATTGAGCCGACGATCCTAGACGGCGTGACCCCCGATGACGCCGTGATGCAGGAGGAGATCTTCGGTCCCATCTTGCCGGTGCTGACGTTTGAGAGCCTAGACGAGGCCGAGGCGTTCATCACTAATCGCCCGACGCCGCTGGCCCTGTATATCTTTAGTCGGGATCGCGCGGTTCAGCAGCGCTTTGTGCGCTACGTGCCCTTTGGCGGCGGCTGCGTTAACGACACCATCATGCATCTGGCTACGAGCCATATGGGCTTTGGCGGCATGGGAGCGAGCGGTATGGGGCAGTACCATGGACGCGAGAGCTTCGATACGTTTAGCCACAAGAAGAGCATCGTGAACAAGGCAACGCGGCTGGACGTGCCATTCCGCTACGCTCCTTACGCAAGCTGGAAGCACAAGTTCGTGCGCATGTTTGTGCATTAGAATCAGGTGGTGTAGCGACAAACGGTCGAAAAGGCACGGGTGGGGCGAATTTGTGTCCGCGCGAGTTCGTAGACTTCTCTGTAAGGTTAAATGCCGGTTTATCCGGCCGTTAGGGGAGTTGCTATGTACGAGCCTTCACGTGTTCTTCTGTCATTTCACATTGCAGGATTTCAATATGCCGACGGCGCTTTGGTCCTAGGTGATCTTAAAGCGGGCGATAAACTGACGCTGTGTGCCGAGCGCGATAATCCTCATGACCCCGAGGCAGTTGCGATCTACTATGGCAAGACCAAACTTGGCTACGTTCCGGGAAACGAGGTCGGCCCACTGTCCTTGATGATGTATTACGGCCACGAGGACGTATTTGAGGCCCGTGTGCAACAGGTTGCCCCCGAGCGCAGCCCGTGGCATCAGGTGCGCGTTGGGCTCTATGTGGTGGATGCTCGCTAGTCGGCAATGGAGGCTGCCATGTTTGACGACGACCTGTTCGATTTGACGGACGATCCGTTTGAGTGGGATATGCTGCTCGATGACGATGAGTTGGAACAGGATCGTATGAAGCGGCAGGACAAGAACGCCCAGGGTGATGCGTCGAAAAAGAAAGACAAACGCCGCCGAGGTCCGTTCGTCGGGCTCTTTGGCTAACCGACGCGCCAAAGCGTCTGTATACTAGGCACGTGTTAGACACGTTGCGAAATGAGGATACAGACGATGATGTGGTTTACCGCCGACCTGCACCTGGGCGATACGAATATCTTGCACGATATGGATCGGCCGTTTGATTCGGTCGAGGAGATGAACCGCAAGGTCATCGATGCCATCAATGAGTGCGTGGCGACGGACGACCGTCTCTATATTTTGGGTGACTTTACCTATCGTTTGCCCCTGGCGGAGGCGGTGCGCCTGCGCGAGCGTATCGAATGCCAGAACGTGACGCTCATCCGTGGTAACCATGACGGCGACTGGGAAGATCCGGACGCGCCGCGCATTTGGGATGAGGTACGCGATTATCTGGAGGTTGCTCCCGGTTACGCTAAGGGTCATCGCCTGGTGATGAGCCATTACCCCATGCTCAGCTGGAATGGCAAGGCGCGCGGCGCCATCATGCTGCACGGGCATATCCACAGCAGGGGAGACCGCGCCAACGCGCGCAACCGCGATCGCCCCATTCTTCGCTACGATGTGGGCCTCGACGCCAACGACTACAAGCCCGTAAGCCGAGACCAGATCCTAGGCTTTTTTGGACTGTAATTCTCGAACCACCACAAGATGGGCCAGGCACCTTTACCGTGGTTCTGGCGCCGTTGCCATTATGGCAGCGGCGCCTTTTTTGTCCGCGCGGCGCGGTAGAGTGTAGACGGTTTAAATTTGCGTCCATCGAGGAGCTGCCATGAACGAGATCAAGTGCCCGCATTGCGGCGAAGTGTTTAAGGTCGATGCGTCTGGCTATGCGGATATCGTCAAGCAAGTACGCGATGCCGAGTTCTCGCGCGACCTGGATGAGCGCGTGAAGGCGGTCCAGCGCGAGGGCGAGCAGGCACTGGAGCTTGAGCGCTCGCGCTCGACGGCTGCTTTGCAAAAGGCAGAGTCTCAGCGCGACGCTCAGCTTGTCGAGCAGAAGAACGCTGCAGCTCAGCAGCTGGCACAAGAGGTTGCCAAGCGCGACGCTGAGCTTGCCGAGCTGCGCGCCAAGCTCGAAGGCGCTGCCGCAGAGCGCGAGAGTGCAAGTCAGCGCGCGGCGGTTGAGGCCCGTTCCGATGCTCAAAAGGAGAATGCCGAGCTTCAGCGCGAGATCGACAATTTACGTGCGCAGTTGGAGCGCAAAGATGATGAAGCCAGGCTTGCCGAGGCGGCGGCACGCAATGCTGCTCAAAACGACCTGTCCGCGCGCGACGCTCAGATTGCCGAGCTGCAGGCCAGGATCGCCGCGGCGGACAAGGCCCAGGAGATGGCGCTTGCCGCTGCCGCGGCAGAGTCGCAGCGTGAGCTCGATGCCGCTCGCAGCGAGGCCGAGCGCGCGCTTACTGACTATCGCGCGAAGGTGCAAGAGAAGTTTTCCGCCGCAAAGGCTCAGTCCGAGCAAGAGGCCGAGGGCCTGCGTGCCCAGCTGCGCGAGCAGGAACTGATGGCAAAAATGAACCTGTCAGAGGCGGTCGCCGCGGCGGAGCGAGAGCGCGATGAGGCACGTGCCAAACTGACGAGCGAGCTGGCGGTGCGCGATTCTCGCGAGGAGCAAGCCAAGGCGGCACACGAGCTCGAGCTTGCGCAGGCCAAGCGCGCGAGCGATGACCTGATTCGCTACAAGGATGAAGAGATTGAGCGCCTTAAGGACATGAAGGTTCGCCTGTCCACCAAGATGGTGGGCGAGTCGCTCGAGCAGCACTGCGAGACCGAGTTTAACCGTCTGCGCATGACCGCGTTTCCCAATGCGTACTTCGAGAAAGATAACGATGCATCCGAGGGCACCAAGGGAGACTTCATTTTCCGTGAGTGCGACGCGAGCGGCAACGAGGTCATTTCGATTATGTTCGAGATGAAAAACGAGAACGACGAGACCGCGACCAAGCATAAAAACGAGGACTTCTTTAAGAAACTCGATCACGATCGTCGCCAGAAAGGCTGTGAGTACGCGGTGCTCTGCACGCTGCTCGAGCCCGAGAGCGAGTTCTATAACGCGGGAATCGTGGACGTGAGCTATCGCTACGAGAAGATGTACGTGATTCGCCCGCAGTTTTTCATTCCCATGATTACACTTCTTCGCAACGCTGCCATGGGTTCATTGCGCTATAAACAGGAGCTAGCGGAGTACAAACAGCAGAATATCGACGTCACGAACTTCGAAGCCAAGATGGAGAAGTTCAAGAACGATTTCGGCCGCAACTACGAGATCGCGAGCCGCAAGTTCCAAACGGCAATCGATGAGATCGACAAGACGATTAGCCATCTGCAGAAAACCAAGGAGGCGTTGCTGTCCTCCGAGAACAATCTGCGCCTAGCCAACAAGAAGGCCGACGATCTTACCATTCGCAAGCTCACGTGGGGCAACAAGACCATGAAGGCGGCGTTTGACGAGGCGCGCGAGGCTGCGCCGGAGACAAACGATGCGCCAGCCGAGGCGGATTCGTATGAGGTCGAGGATGCCGAGTAGGGGATAGCGTATCGCGCAAAAAGCGGGGGCCCGGGGGGTGTTTGCCGCGGGCCCGCGGTGTTTGGTGCCCATGGGGCCCGCGTGTGCGCGCGCAGGGTGTGGGGTAAGCCGCCCCGGGTGGTGTTGTAGATGGCCACGC
>CAMQHT010000029.1 GCA_947001705.1 uncultured Collinsella sp. | reverse complement strand
GCCCCGGAGACCCTCCCGGATGGCCCCAAAAATTTTTTCAAAAAAGTTGTTGCGCGCCGGACAGACTTCTGTGTATACTAATCCCCGCAGCGCACGCGAGCGGAAACAAACGCGAACGTCTGCCTGGGGAGTTAGCTCAGTTTGGTTAGAGCGCCGGCCTGTCACGTCGGAGGTCGCGGGTTCGAGCCCCGTACTTCCCGCCAACGCAATTAAAGCCACGTCTTCGGACGTGGCTTTTTGCGTTTGATGCACTTAGTTTCGATAGAACGATCGCCCTGGTGCATCTTCGCCCAGAATCCCCGCGCCTTCGGGGACGCAAGTAAAATCTAATAAGCATATCTGTCTAAACAACAGCTTTGTTGCGCAACACCTGTTCAACGAGACAGGGGGTTAGGTTATACTAAATTCCACTGTGCGCCGCATCTGATGCATTTCGCTCCAAGCGCGGCACTCAGTGGATATCCGATTTACCATTTGGATGTCCTGGCGGTCATTTAGCGTCTCGACACAAGCTCGGCCCCGGAGCTCGTTCGAGCTGTTCGTATTCCTTGAAAGGGGAAAAATGGACATATCGAGGAAGACTGATTACGCCCTTCGTATGCTGGCGATGCTTGCCGAGGATCCGGAGTGTTTGCTTTCTGTTCGCACCGCTGCCGAAGAGGTCAATGTCCCGTATTCGTTTGCCCGCTCGATTCAGCACGGTTTGGTCCAGGCCGGTATTGTGGAGAGCCTGCGTGGCGTCCACGGTGGCATGCGTCTCAAGGTCAGTCCGGACGACGTCACTATCCGCCAGGTCGTCGAGGCCGTTCAGGGTCCTATGGTTATGAACGATTGCACCGCGCCCGATGGTGACTGTGCGCGCATGGGCGCGTGCTGCTATCATCCCCTGTGGGCCGGAGCTCAGGCGTTGATGCGCGACTACCTCGATTCCGTTTCGCTCGGCGACATCGTCGCTCACCGCCAGTTCCCGGCCGTCGATCCCAAGTTCGCCGACCGCGAAGCGTTTCCCGAGTACGCCACCTGCGCGTGCGCTTACCGGGAGGAATAGCGCCGCATAAGGAGTATAGCCATGATTCAGGACCCCTTTCGTTCGATGATTCGTTCGGAAGGGGTCCTGCGTTATCGCGACCTTCCGTGGCGCCGCACACGCGATCCGTACATCATTTGGCTTTCTGAGGTCATGCTGCAGCAAACGCAGGTGCCGCGTGTGGAGGCGCGCATGCCGGTGTGGCTCGATCGTTTTCCGACTGTGCAGGCGCTTGCCCAGGCCGCGCCTTCCGATGTTTTGGACGCTTGGCAGGGCATGGGCTACAACCGACGCGCTCTGGCGCTTCATGGGGCCGCTCAACGGGTCGTAGAGGATTGGGGCGGGGAGTTTCCGCGCGAGACGCACAATCTGGTCGCGCTGCCCGGCATTGGCCCGGCAACGGCGCAGGGCATCCGTTCGTTTGCGTTTGATCTTCCAGGCGTGTATCTGGAGACCAATGTGCGCACGGTCTTTCTGCATCATTTCTTTCCCGATGTACCGGCCGTTCCCGATCGCGAGCTGGTGCCGCTGATCCAAGCCGCCTGTCCGGCGGCCCCTGGTGCGGCGGCGGATGAGATTGCGCCCTTTGCCGCGCCTCAAGACGATGCCGACACGCCGCGCGCGTGGTATTACGCGTTGCTGGATTACGGCGCGTATCTTAAAAAGACGCTGCCCAATCCGTCCAGGCGATCGGCGGGCTATAGCCGTCAGTCCAAGTTTGAGGGCTCGCGTCGCCAAAAGCGCGCGCATATCGTGCGTATGTTGCTGGCAGCGCGCGATGGGCAGCCGGCGGGGATTACGCTTGCTGATGCCGTGGTGGGCGTTAACGAGATGGAAGCGGCAGCCGGTCGCGGGCCGGTCGAGTGCGACTTGATCGCGGGCATTCTAGCTGACCTGGAGCGCGAGGGCTTTTGCCGAGCCGAGGACGATCGTTGGTTGAGTGTGTAGCCCGCTCAAATCTGAAGAACGGGATTGTAAGGTTTAAATTCTCGGCTTGAGGGGCATCCTAAAGACGAGGCCGCTCGGAGCCTACGGGCGGCATGCGTTGAAGGGAAGTACACCTATGGATTTTGAGAACTCCCAAACCAAGAAGAACCTCGAGACCGCTTTTGCCGGTGAGTCCCAGGCACACACCAAGTATCGCTACTATGCCTCTAAGGCCAAGAAGGATGGCTACGTTCAGATCTCGAATATCTTTGCCGAGACGGCTGGCAACGAGTCCGAGCACGCCAAACTGTGGTTTAAATATCTGCACGACGGCGCCGTTCCGGGCACTCTGGACAACCTGCGCGACGCCGCCGCGGGCGAGAACTACGAGTGGACCACGATGTATGACGAGTTTGCCAAGACCGCCGAGGAGGAGGGTTTTGCCGAGATCGCCGAGAAGTTCCGTGGCGTCGCCGCCGTCGAGAAGGCCCACGAGGAGCGCTACAACAAGCTCGTCGAGCGCATTGAGTCGGGCGAGGTGTTTGAGCGCGAGGGCGTAAAGGTGTGGAAGTGCCTGAACTGCGGACATCTGCACGTTGGTGCCGAGGCACCTGAGGTGTGCCCGGTGTGTAACCACCCCAAGGCGTACTTTGAGGAGCAGGTGGTGAACTACTAGCGCTTGGCGCTGGCTGCTGCGGAGCGCAGGGCGGGGAAATACCTTTCCCTCTCGCTCACGGCTTCGCAGAGTCGCGCGAGGCAAAGGTATTTCCCCGCCTTGCGCTCCGGCGTTGGGTCGTCGCGTGCTCGATACAGAAAAGCTGATAAAAAAGGTTGTGTGCCGCCCCTTTTTGGGGCGGCACGTTTTTGTGGGGTCCCGGTCTCCACAGTTTTCGTCAAGCTATTGGTTAGATTTTGGTCAGTTGGCGTAAGGGTGGAAGGCCAAAAGATTGTTGGCGAAAAAAGCTCAGAGAAAGTGCTGGTAGGGGAGTTGTTGAGCTTTTCGACAGCTTTTGAGCAAAAGAAACTTTGTGGCTATTGCCAGCGATTACGTTGTCGCGGTCATGGCGGTGCGGGATGCTGGTCGTAAGCGTCGAATGCTCCGATTTTGGAGGCCAGCATGGATCTGTTTCTTGAGACTCCGCAGCGACAAGCTGAGCGCATGCTGCGTCAGCAGCAACGACTCATGGAGATGCAAATGCACGGGGCGGCAGCCCAGCCCTTTGCGCAAAATGTCGTGCCCGCTGCTGTACCTGCAGCTGTGCCCGGGTGTGAATCGGCGCCAGAGGCCTATTCCGTACAGCAGGATTCATATGCGCAGGAGCTCGCGTTCGATAAACGTCGTGCGCGTCACCGTCGCTGGGCCCAGCGCCTGCGTACGCTGGCGATGATCGTGCTGATCCCGCTGGGGCTCGCGGTAATCTTCTTGGCCTCATATGCCCTCACGTGCATTCTCAACGGCGCCTCGCCCAATGAGGTACTTCAGCACTTGGCAGCTCTCGGTCAGCGCTTGGGGGATGCCGCAGCAACCATCCGCGCCAGCTGGGAGAGCTAGCGGACCAGCACCCATAGTGCAAAGGTAACTTGTCTGCGCTCGATTGGACATGAGCTGCGTTTGACAGGGTAAGATTGATCGCGGTTTTGATTGGTGCTCGATTGGGTTTGTTGGGCGGAGTTTATGTCTGCTATTGATATTGTGCTTGTTGTGATCGCCTTGGTGGCGGTGGGGGTTGCTGTGGCTTGCGCCCTCCAGCTCAAGAGCCTGCGTGCCGAGTTGCGGGAGCGTGGCGACAGTAGCGCGGAAACGCTGGCAGCGCTCGAGCAGGCCAACAGCACGCTCGACACCCTGAACGTCGCGTTGGCCGAAACCCGCCGCACGGCCAATGCCATCGCGCAGCAGCAGACCACCGACGCCGCCGTAGAGCAGCAGCGCTACCTGACCATTGCGCGCGAGTTCTCGCAGGCGGGTGACCGTATGGATGACCTGCGCCGCGAGACGGCCCAACAGCTTGGCGCCAACCGCGAAGGCATCGAGCACCGCCTGGACAAGGTGCGCGAGACGGTCGATGCCCAGTTGGGCGCCATCCGCAAAGACAACAACGTGCAGCTCGATCAGATGCGTGCGACGGTGGACGAGAAGCTCTCCCGTACGCTCAACGATCGCCTGTCGGCATCGTTTAAGCAGGTGAGCGACCAGCTCGAGGCCGTGTATAAGGGCCTGGGCGATATGCAATCTATCGCCACCGGCGTGGGCGACCTTAAGCGCGTGCTGGGCAACGTCAAAGCGCGTGGCATTTTGGGCGAGGTGCAGCTGGGCGCGATCCTGGCGGACATCCTCACGCCCGACCAGTATCTGGAAAACGTCGCCACCAAGCCCGGCGCCTCGGAACGCGTTGAGTTTGCCGTCAAGCTGCCGGTGGACGAGGGCGACCCCGTGCTGTTGCCGATTGACTCCAAGTTTCCGGGCGACGCGTACGAGCACCTGCTCGACGCGCAGGAGTCGGGCGACGCGGAGGCCGTTGCCGCTGCGCGCAAGGCGCTCGATATGATGGTGAAGCGCGAGGCAAAGGACATCTGCGAAAAGTACCTGAGCGTACCCGCGACCACCAACTTTGGCATTATGTTCGTGCCGTTTGAGGGCCTGTATGCCGAGGTCGTCAGTCGCCCCGGGCTTATTGAGACCCTGGGCCGCGACTATCACGTCAACGTTGCCGGCCCCAGCACCATGGCCGCCATTCTCAACAGCCTGCAGATGAGCTACCAGACGTTTAGGCTGCAAAAACGTACCGACGACGTACTGCGCGTGCTCTCCGCCGTCAAGGCCGAGCTGCCGCGTTATCAGGCGGCGCTGCGCCGCGCCCAGCAGCAGATCGAGACCGCGGGCAAAACGGTCGAGGGCATCATTACCACGCGCACCAACGTCATGGAGCGCAAACTCAAGGACATCGACGCGCTGGAAGACGCGCGGGAGGCCGACGCGATTTTGGGCTTGGAGTCCGCAGACCTGCCCGCAGACCAAAAAGACGAGGACTAGCTGCATCTGACGGCGGGGCGCCTGCGCAAGCACGGCGCGGGCGCTTTTCGCATCGCGCTTGCCTGAAGTGCGCTTCAATGTGCAACAATGGCGTTTCGCCCTATCAGATGCGAAAGGAAGCCCATGTCTCAGAGAAGCACCAGCCCGCTCAGCCGCTCCACCGTGCGCCGCACGTTGCAGCGGTTTTGGGGTGTCACGCGCACGCAGCCGCTGATTGTCTTTCTCTCGGTGCTCTCGTCGGCGGGCTACATCTTTTTGCTGACGTTTGCCAATACCTATGTGATGGCCCTCATTGTCGACCGCATTCAAGCCGGTCCCGTGGCGGGTGACCAGGTGTTTGAGGTCTTCGGCCCCTATATCCTGGCGCTCGTGCTCGTTAACCTGGTGGGTCAAATCCTCTCCAAGCTGCAGGACTACACCGTCTACAAGCTCGAGATTGCGGGCAACTATCACCTGGCGCGCCTGTGCTTTGACACACTCTCCAACCAATCCATGACATTCCATACCAGCCGCTTTGGCGGATCGCTTGTGAGCCAGACAAGCCGTTTTATGAGCGGCTATACGGGCTTGGTCGACGTGACGGTGTATTCGCTCATCCCCACCATCACCTCGGTCATCTGCACCGTGGCCGCACTCGCTCCGGTGGTGCCCACATTTACCGTGATCCTGGTGGGCATCATGGTCGTCTACATTGCGTTTGTCTGGCTTATGTACAAGCGCATCATGCCACTTTCGGCCGCGACGTCCGCCGCGCAGAATAAGCTCTCGGGTGTGCTGTCCGATGCGGTAACGAACATCTTGGCCGTCAAGACCTGCGGGCGAGAGGACTTTGAACGCGATCTGTTCGATGCCGCCGACCGTGCCGCGCGCGATGCCGAAACGGTATCGATGCACGCCATGATGCAGCGCAACTTTACGACCTCGGGCCTTATCGTCATCACCATGGCCGTGGTGAGTGTGTTCGTGGCGGGCGGCAACGCGTGGTTTGGCATCTCGGCCGGCTCGCTCGTCATGATCTTTACCTACACCTATAACCTCACCATGCGTCTGAACTACGTGAGCTCCATGATGCAGCGTATTAACCGCGCTTTGGGCGATGCGGCAGAGATGACGCGCGTGCTGGACGAGCCGCGTCTGGTGGCAGACGACGAGAACGCCCCCGAGCTCAAGGTGCGCGAGGGCGCAATTGATTTTGAGCACTTGAGCTTTGCGTACCGTGACGCTGCGGCGGGCGAGAACGTGTTCGATGACCTGACACTTCATGTGGCGGCGGGCCAGCGCGTGGGCCTGGTGGGCAAATCGGGCTCGGGTAAGACGACGCTTACCAAGCTGCTGCTGCGCCTGAACGATGTTCAGGGCGGCCGCGTGCTCGTGGACGGTCAGGATGTCTCGCGCTGCACGCAGCAAAGCCTGCGCCGCCAGGTTGCCTACGTGCCGCAGGAGGCGCTGCTGTTCCACCGCTCCATTCGCGAAAACATTGCCTACGGTCGTCCCAACGCCACTGATGAGCAGATTCGCGAGGCCGCGCGCCTGGCCAATGCCCTGGAGTTTATCGACCGATTGCCCCGTGGCTTTGACACCATGGTGGGTGAGCGCGGTGTCAAGCTCTCGGGCGGCCAGCGTCAGCGCGTGGCTATCGCCCGCGCCATCCTAACCGATGCGCCGATTCTAGTGCTCGACGAGGCGACCTCTGCCCTTGACAGCGAGTCCGAGGCGCTGGTGCAGGAGGCGCTCGAGAACCTGATGCGCGGGCGCACCTCCATTGTGGTGGCGCACCGCCTGTCCACCGTGGCGGCACTCGACCGCATTGTGGTGCTGGCCGATGGTGAGATTGTCGAGGACGGCACGCATGCGCAGCTCGTCGAGGCGGGTGGCGAGTACGCGAGCCTGTGGAGCCGTCAGACCGGCGCATTCTTGGAGGCGTAAGCGTCTCGGACGTGGGACAATTGTGCCCATAAGTTTATTGTGCCGTTGAGCCGAGGAGTCGTTATGCCACGCGAGACCAATGCCGCCAAGCGCGAGCGCGCCATCGAGGTGTGCGGGCGCCTCAACCGTCGCTATGGCCCGGTCGAGTGCTTTTTGGACCACGAGAATCCCTTCCGCCTGCTGATCGCGGTGCTACTCTCGGCGCAAACGACCGACGCGCAGGTCAACAAGGTGACGCCGCGGCTGTTTGCCCAGTGGCCCACGCCCGAGGCCATGGCCGGGGCGAGCGTGGCTGACGTGGCAGACACCATCAAGTCACTCGGCTTCTACAAGAGCAAAGCCAAGCATGCCGTCGAGGCCGCGCAGATGATCGTCGCCGACTATGGCGGCGAGGTGCCGGCCGACATGAAGGAGCTTGTAAAGCTGCCGGGCGTGGGACGCAAGACGGCGAACATCGTGCTCAACGTGGGGTATGGCATCGTGGAGGGCATTGCGGTGGACACGCACGTCAACCGCATTGCGCACCGCCTGATGTTGAGTCCCAAGACGCATGCCAAGGAGCCGCTCAAGACCGAGCAGGATCTGCTCAAGATTTTGCCGCACGAGTATTGGGAGTCGGTCAACCATCAGTGGATTACCTTCGGTCGCGAGATCTGCGACGCCCGCAAACCCAAGTGCGGCGAGTGTCCGCTGGCAGATTTGTGCCCCAGCGTGCGCGTGACGGGGTAGGGCGGAACGCATCTTCGTCTGGCGTTTTTTGCGGGGCCGGGTTTGCCCTTGAGTCGGAGTCCTCTCCATGCGCTACCATGACAGACAATATATTTGACGTACGACCCGCCGAGCTTGCCCCGGCGGGCTTTTGGCGTTGCGATGCCGGAGGAACAGCATGCTCATTCACCGTATAGCCGCGCAGCTCTACACTGCCGAGGCGCTGCAGACCGTCGAGGCCGGGCTCGATGCCGGCGAGGACGTGACGCTGGCCGTGTCGCAGTCGGGCCGCACGCTCATGGCGGCCGCCCAGTTTGCGCGCCGTCCGCGCCCGACGGTCTACATCGTGAGCGGCGAGGATGCGGCCGATCGCGCTGCGCGCAGCCTTGCCGCCTATGTGGGGCTGGCGCGCGTGTGCCGCTTCCCCGAGCGCAAGGACTATCCGTGGCGCGAGCAGGTGCCCGACGATGCCGTGGTGGCGCAGCGCTGCGAGGCCCTGGGACGCATCGTGCGCGGCGACAACTGCATCATGGTCGCCTCGGCCCGCGCGTTGCTGCGTTGCGTGCCGCCAGTCGAGAGCCGCTACTGGGAGTCGACAACCTTTGCGGTGGGCGAGGAGATTCCCTTCGATGAGGTGCCGCAGCGCCTGGTGGGCATGGGCTATACCAATGCCGGTGCCGCCGACGCGCCCGGCCTGTTCCGCGTGCACGGTGATACCGTCGAGGTGTTCCCCGCGCAGGAGAAGGCACCCGTGCGCATTGAGTTCTTTGGCGACGAGATTGATCGCATCCGCCGCATGGTGAGTTCCACGGGGCAGACCATCGGCAACGAGGACAGCATCGAAATCTTCCCCTGCCGCGAGCTGGCGCTCACCGACGAGGCCGTTCACAACATGCACGTGGCGCTCTACCGCGCCAGCCAGGACGACAGCAAGTTGGCGGCGCTGCTCGAGATGGTGGATGCACGCATCGTCACGCCCGAGCTCGACCGCTTTTTGCCGGTGATGTACGGCCAGACCGTGAGCCCGCTGTCGCATGTGAGCGGCAAGGCGCTCGTGGTGCTGTCCGAGCCGCGCTCGCTGTTCGACGACTGCCTGCGCGCCTACGAGGATATCGAGGCGCGTGCCGGCGAGGCGGGGGTCGACCGTCTGGACGGCCTGTACGTGCGTGCCCAGCAACTCGACTTTGGTGCCCAGCAGCGCCTTAACTACGTGAGCTTGATTCGTGCCGGCGGTGCGGTGACGGCAGAGCTCAAGATTGAGCAGCCGGCCATCGCGGGCTCGGACAATCGCTTTATGACGCGCATCCAGGAGGTCGTGGGCAAGCGCTATGCCTGCGTGTTTGCCATCCCCGACCGCGGTGCGCGCGAGTCGATGGAGCTCACCTTTGGCGATGAGGGTATTACCTTTGAGGAGTCGCTGACGGCCGCGCCCGAAAACGCGGGCGCTATTGGCGACCGTGTGCGCGTGGCGGCGGCGGATTCTGCCGATCGTGCTGTCCGCCAGGATGCTCATGCTGCAATTCGCGAACGCAAGGCCGACGCGCTCAACGCCCGCTCGCTCGAGGCGGGTGCCGCCCAGGCTGCCGCCGGCGCCGCCGTGCCCACCATCTCGCGCGGACGCGTGACCTTTGTCGATGCCGCCTTGCCGCAGGGCGTGGTGGTGCCCGATGCCAACCTGGCCGTGTTCTCAATCGCCGACCTCAACGCCCGCATGGACGCCAACCGCGCGCGCAGCCGCCGCAAGGTGGACATTACGCAGATCACGTTCCCGTTTAAGCCGGGCGACTACGTGGTGCACGCCACTCACGGCATCGCGCTCTTTAGCGAGATCGCGCGCCAGGAAGTGGGCGGCAAGGAGCGCGACTACTTTTTGCTGGAATATGCCGACGGCGACAAGCTCTACGTGCCGCTGGAGCAGGTTGACCGCATTACGCGCTACGTTGGTCCCGACGGCGACAAGCCGCGCCTGACCAGGCTCAACACCGCCGACTGGACGCGTGCCACCAACAAGGCGCGCAAGAACGCCAAAAAGCTGGCGTTTGACCTGGTCGATCTGTATACGCGCCGCTCTTCGATTACCGGTATCGCTTGCCCGCCCGACACGCCCGAGCAGATCGAGATGGAGCAGAGCTTCCCCTACGACGAGACGCGCGATCAGCTGGAGGCCATCGCCGATATTAAGGCCGATATGGAGGCGCCCAAGCCCATGGACCGCCTGCTGTGCGGAGACGTGGGCTTTGGCAAGACCGAGGTCGCCCTGCGCGCGGCGTTTAAGTGCGTGGACTCCGGCCGCCAGGTCATGGTGCTCTGCCCCACGACCATTCTGGCCCAGCAGCACTACGAGACGTTCTTCGAACGCTTTGCCCCGTTTGGCCTTGAGGTCGAGGTGCTCAGCCGCTTTCGCACGCCGGCGCAGCAAAAGCGCGCACTCAAGGCGTTTGCCGAGGGCACGATTGATGTGCTCATCGGCACGCATCGCCTGCTTTCGGCCGATGTGAACCCCAAGAACCTGGGCCTGGTGATCATTGACGAGGAGCAGCGCTTTGGCGTGCAGCACAAGGAGCAGCTCAAGAACCTGCGCGAGCAGATTGACGTGCTCACGCTTTCGGCCACGCCCATCCCGCGTACCATGCAGATGGCCACGAGCGGCGTGCGCGATATGAGCCTGATTACCACGCCGCCGACTGGGCGCCGCCCCGTGATCGTGCACGTGGGGGAGTACGACCCCGACGTGGTGAGCGCGGCGATTCGCCTGGAGGTGGGTCGCGGCGGACAGGTGTACTACGTGTCCAACCGCGTCAAGACCATCGATGACGCTGTGGCGCGCGTGCACGAGGCCGCGCCCGAGGCGCGCGTGGGCGTGGCGCACGGCAAGATGAGCCCGCGCGAGGTCGAGGACGTGATGATCGAGTTCGCGACCAAAAAGATCGATGTGCTCATCGCCACGACTATCGTGGAGAGCGGCATCGACAACGCGTGCGCCAACACGCTCATCATCGAGGACTCGCAGCGCCTGGGTCTGGCACAGCTCTACCAGCTCAAGGGCCGTGTGGGTCGCTCGGCCACGCAGGCCTACGCGTACTTTATGTTCCCGGGCGAGCTGCCGCTCACCGAGGAGGCCACGGCGCGCCTGACTGCACTTTCCGAGTTCCAGGACCTGGGCAGCGGCATGCGTATCGCCATGCGCGATCTGGAGATTCGCGGCGCCGGTTCGCTGATGGGCGCTGAGCAGCACGGCAACCTGTCGAGCGTGGGCTTTGACCTGTTTACGCAGATGTTGGGCCAGGCCGTGGCCGAGGCGCGCGGCGATGACGACGCCGGCGTGGAGGCGGCGAGCGTGGGCATTAACCTGCCGGCCGATTACTTCTTGTCCGAGGAGTACCTGCCGGCGGTGGACCAGCGCGTGCTCGTGTACCGCAAGCTCGCGGCGGCCGAGGACCTGGAGAGCATCGACGAGGTGCAGAAAGAGACCGAGGCCGCGCATGGCGAGCTGCCGTTGGCGGGACTCAATCTGTTCAACCGCGCACGAATTCGCATTCGCGGCGAGCGCCTGGGGCTCGAGAGCGTCACGCTCAGCGGCGGACGCATCACGTTTTTGGGCGTCGACGTGCCCAAGAAAGTGGCCTTTGAACTTAAGACCCGCTATGGCGCGGTGAACTTCCCCAAGAGCCGCAAGCTGTCGGTGCCCTACAAGGCGGGCGCCGGCGCGGGCAGCGGCCTGGGTCGCGGCCTCGACGCCAACGACGGCACCGGCCCCGTGGCCGCGGCGCTCATGCTGCTGCAGCAATTGGGTGCCAGTGACGACGACTAACAAGTAAGTCGGTGGGACAAAGTTATCAGTAGTTTTTGTCCCAGGTGCGATAGTCGCATCGAGCCTGTCAACGCAAGCGACCCTGGGACAAAAACTACTGATAACTTTGTCCCACCACGTTGCGGGTCGACCCTTCACCCCATCGAAAGGAAAGCATGTTCGGATATATCTATAAGAAAGATGTCGCCATTATCGCGGTTGTCCTGTGCCTTTGTCTGGGCGTGGGCAGTTTCTTCGATTATCAGATCTCGAGCGCGCTGTTCAACATCGGCAGTATGTACGGTCGCTTTATCGAGGCCGCCGGCGAGCTGCCGTTTGAGCTGACGGCGAGCGTCGCGGGCGTTATGCTCGTGCGCGCGGTGCGTCCCGACTCCAGGGGGAGCAAATGGCTTGCCGTGCTCGGCATCCTCGTCAACGTTGGCCTGGCCGGCTACGAGATCGTCTCGTCCCTGAAGGTTGGCGGCAAACTCATCGCTGTCCAGTTGGTGCTGACGTTTGTGCTGGTCATCGCCGCCAACCTCATTGTCTATCGCCTCACGCGCGACACCGAGCCCAAAGAGCTCACACGCTGGGCATTGATGGTGCTTGCCGTGTGGGTCGCTCAGGCCATTATCCTCAACGTGATCGTCAAGCCGCTGTGGTCGCGTCCGCGCATGCGCGTGATCGAGGTGACGCAGGGACTCAATTTTCAGCCGTGGTGGGTGATCGGTAACCCCGATAAGTGGTCATATATCGCCGCCGGCGTGATCAAGGACGGCTTCAAGTCGTTTGCGAGCGGACACACGGCGCACGCGGCGATCGGCCTTATGCTCGCCGGGCTTCCTGCGGCGTCCTTTAAGGAAAAGCCGTCGCGACGCCGCGTGGTCTTTTGGGTCGCGGCCGTGGTCGCGGCGCTCGTCGCCTTTGGCCGTATCGTGATCGGTGCACACTTTTTGACTGACGTGAGCTGCGGCTTTGCCCTGGTGTTGGCGCTTGAATGCCTCGCCGCGCGCATTGCCTATCCCAACGGCGTACAATAGCCCCACCTGAATCATCTGGACGATACCTGGTAAGAGAGGATTGTCATGCTCGCGTTTAACAACGACTATTCCCACGGCGCACATCCGGCGGTGCTGCAGGCGCTCGTCGACACCAACATGGAGCCGCAGCCTGGCTACGGCACCGATGCGCACACCGAGCGTGCCAAGCAGCTTATTCGCGAGGCCTGCCAGGCCCCCGATGTCGACGTGTTTTTTCTGGTGGGCGGCACGCAAGCCAACGCGACGGTGATCGACATGCTGCTCGCGCCGTACGAGGGCGTGGTTGCCGCCGAGACTGGCCACGTCGCCTGCCACGAGGCAGGAGCCATCGAGTTTGGCGGCCACAAGGTGCTCACCATCCCCGGCTACGAGGGCAAGATGCACGCCGAGGATCTCGAGAACTATATCCAGGTGTTCTACGAAAACGAGAGCTACGAGCACACGGTGTTCCCGGGCGCCGTGTACGTGAGTCTATCGACCGAGTACGGCACGCTGTACTCCAAGGCCGAGCTCGCGGCGATTCACGCGGTGTGCCAGAAGCGCGAGATTCCGCTGTTTGTGGACGGTGCTCGTCTGGCCTATGCACTGGCGGCCGATGAGTGCGACATTACCCTGCCCGAGCTGGCGCAGCTGTGCGACGTGTTCTACATCGGCGGCACCAAGTGCGGCGCGCTTTGCGGCGAGGCTGTGGTGTTCTGCGGCATGCACGCTCCGGCGCATCCCATTCCGCGTATTAAGCAGCACGGCGCGCTGTTGGCCAAGGGCCGCCTGACGGGCGTGCAGTTTGAGGCGCTCTTTACCGATGGCCTGTATTTTGAGATTGGCCGTCAGGCGATCGAAACCGCGCAGGCGCTTCGTCGCGTGCTGCACGAGCACGGCTACCGGTTCTTCTTGGAGACGCCCACAAACCAGCAGTTCGTGATTCTGCCCAACGAGGACATGGCCCGCATTCGCGAGCATGCGGCGATCGAGTACTGGGAAAAGTACGACGATATCCACACGGTGGTGCGCTTTTGCACCAGCTGGGCCACGACGCAGGAGGACATCGACGCGCTGGCGGCTGTCCTGTAGCCTGATGTAATGACGAGGGGCCGCCTTGCGCTGGGTTTGGCGCAAGGCGGCCTTTGTTATTGAGAGAGAAGGGTTGTATGACCGAGATGTCCGAGCCGACGATTCGCCTGGCGACGCCCGAAGACGCGCCGGCGTTGCTTGCCATCTATGAGCCGTATGTGCGTCAGACGGCGATTACCTGCGAATACGAGGTGCCGAGCGTTGAGGAGTTCGCCGGGCGAATCGAGCGTACGCTCAGGCGCTATCCGTATCTGGTGATGGAGTTGGACGGGCGTCCGGTAGGCTATGCCTATGTGAGTCCGCTTAACAGCCGCGAGGCATACGACTGGTCGGTCGAGACATCGATCTACCTGGCGCGCGACGTGCGCCACGGCGGGCTGGGCCGCAAGCTGCACGATGCGCTCAAGCAGTGCCTGATCGCGATGGGCATCACCAGCATGTGCGCGCTCATCGCCGTGCCGCACGACAAGGACGACGAGTATCTAACGCACAACAGTCAGGACTTCCATGCCCATATGGGATATCGCTTGGTGGGTGCTTTCGACCGCTGTGCCCAAAAGTTCGGCCGCTGGTACGACATGTGCTGGATGGAGTTGGTCCTGGCCGAGCGCACGCCCAACCAACCCAAGCCAACCTGGTTCCCCGACCTTCCTAAACCTACCATTTAGGGACAGGTTTATTTTGGCAGGTTTTTGGCTGTCTTGTGGTATCAAATCGCCGCAAGAAGCGTGGCGTTTGTACGCTATTTTGACCTGGATTGTCCCCTCGGGACGCCTTGCGGGCTAAGTGAGTAGACTTTTTGGCGCAGGCCGAGCACAAAGCGTATCTGCCTTAGTAAAACCGCAGGTCACGGAGGTGGCTGTTTTGAATGTGCTCGGCAGGTCGCGAAAAGTCTACTCACTTAGATTTACGGTGCTGGATATTTTGGGCAGGAACAGTTGAGCTTGGGCGGCGAGTGTTGCCAGGCGATGTTGGCATTTGCGCCATGCCGGCTTGAGATTTAATAAAAACCGCAGGTAAAACGTTTATTAGGTACATTTTGCCTCGTTTGGTGCGCTAGCCGATGGGCTCGGTGTATTTGGCGCGGTCGGTGCGTTGGATGCGCTTGGAGACATGGAGCGGACGGCCGTCGGTGTCGTAGACGTAGTCGGTGATCAGGATCAGCGCCTGCCCGCGCTCGACGTTGAGCAAAAATGCCTCGTTTTGCGACGCATAGCACACCTCAAAGGTCTTATGCCCCTGCGCCGGCGCGCGATGGAACTCCTGGCGCAGCGTGGCGTAGAGCGAACCGTTGATATCGCGATCGATGAGCGACCCAAAGCTTGGCGGCAAATAGGTGGTCTCCAGGCACAGTGGCGCATCGTCCAGGTAACGCAGGCGGACAAGTTTGACAAGCTTGCTGCCCACGCTAGCGTCAAAGAACTTGGCCACGCTGCCCATTGCTTTGGCAAAGCCCGAGTCCACCGTGCGCGTGGTGGGCTTCATACCCTGGCCTTCGACCTGCTTGGTATAGCTCGAAAACACCAGGTTGTTCTCGTGGAGCGCCGGCGTGTCGGCCACAAAGGCACCGCGCCCGCGCTCGGTGCGGACCAGGCCCTCATCGACGAGCACCTTAAGGGCGTGGCGTACGGTGCTGCGCGACAGCCCCGATTCGTCCATGAGCTCCATCTCGGACGGCAGCTTGTCTCCACGGGCGTAGGTGCCGGCGGCGATGCGGTCGCGCAGTGTGCCCGCCAGACGCTCGTATTGGGTCAGTTTCTTTTCAGACGAAGCGCTCATACGACTAACCTGTATCTAACTTGTATGCTTGCCTAATCAAGCATGTATCTAATACAACAATAAAACTGCTGGTAACGACTTATCGAAAACTGCATCAGCAAAATTTCTAAGACAAATATAGCATACAACTAGTCGACATCGCTAAAACATGTATGTAACTTGTATGCCGTCAAGAGCATTAAATGAGAAGAAAGGCTGATGCGCGATGACTACTCAGGAACAGGTTAAGGACGTCGTCTCCCAGGTTTTGGCTGACAAGGCAGACAAGGGCGGCATCAAGCGCGTCGTGTGGATCGGCGCCGGCGGATCCAACGGCGGCAACTATCCTGCCCAGTACTTTATGGAGCACGAGGCCACGCAGGTCGTGAGCTCCAGCTACACCAGCAACGAGTTCGTGCACGCCACGCCTGCCTACGTCAACGAGAACACCCTGGCCGTCGTCGTGTCCATGCGCGGCACCAAGGAGACCATCGTCGCCGCCCAGGTCGCCAAGAACCACGGCGCCAGCACCATCGCCATCTATGTTGACGAGTCCGCCCTCACCGAGGTCTGCGACTACAAGATTCAGTACGACAGCCTGGCCGTCGACGAGTCCTGCATGGGCCGCACCAACTCCGCCGTCGTGACCATGATCGCCATGGAGCTCACGCAGCAGACCGAGGGCTATGCCGAGTACGAGACCGCTATGGCCGCCTTCGACCTGGTCGACCCCATCTATCGCAAGGCTGTCGAGTACACCCGTCCGCTCGCTGCCAAGTGGGCCGAGCAGAACGCCGACAAGCCCTGCATCAACGTGATGGCTCAGGGCCCGCTCTTTGGTGCCGCCTACGTCTTTAGCATCTGCAACGTGCAGGAGATGCTGCAGATCGACTCCTGCACCATCAACACCTGCGACTTCTTCCACGGCCCCTTCGAGATCCTGGACAAGCGTACCTCGCTGTTCCAGCTCATCAGCGTCGGCCGCAGCCGCTGCAACGACGAGCGCGGCATTCGCTTTGTCAACCAGTACGGTGGTGAGCGCGTCTACCAGCTCGACGCCAAGGAGCTCGGCCTCAACGACATCAAGGACAGCGTGAGCGAGTACTTCAACCACCTGATCTTTGCCCCGATCCTCAACAACGTCTACATGCGTGCGCTCTCCGCCGTCACCCACAAGGACTACATGACGCGCCGTTACATGTGGAAGCTGGATTACTAAGGGATAGAGCGGCCTAACAGCCCAATACCCCTCATGAGTTGCGGTGGAATAGTTCCTGTTTGGGAGTGTGAAGCCTCTGTTTGAGAACTATTTCACCGCAACTGCTAGAGCGGCACTTGGGGACGTTCCCTTTCTGCCGGCAGTTAGGGATGTTCCTTTTGTGCCGGCAGTTGGGGACACTCCTTGTGTCGAGAGATTTCCCGCTCACCGATTTGTGCCTTGAAAAATGTATATAACGACTATAACGTAGTGTGAAACATATTGGAAACAATACCGAGGAGGCTGCGTTGAAGAAAAGCAATCTGGGCTATGTGCTGGTGCTGATCGCCGCGCTTATGTGGGGCAGCATCGGAATCTTTGTAAACGGCATCTCGGCCATGGGCGTTTCGTCCCAGAGCATGGCTGCCTTTCGCTTGTTGGTCGGAGCGCTTATCTTGGCGCCGGTCCTGATGTTTATGGGCTGCCGTCCGGGTGAGGGGTCTACCGTGGCTCAGGGTCCGCTGACCCTGTTCAAGGCAAGCCCTAAAGAGCTTGTTTCCTGCGCGCTTGTCGGTATCGTCGGTTTGGCTGCCGCCAACACCTGCTATTACGAGTGCATGCGCGAGGTGGGCATGTCCACGGCATCGGTGCTGCTCTACACGTCGCCGGTGTTTGGCGTCGCGCTCGGCCGCGTACTCTATCGCGAGGGCGTGACCCTCAACAAACTCATCGCCATTGTCTTTAACATCGTTGGCTGCGTGCTTGCGGTGACCAATGGCGACCTTTCCGGTTTTCATTTTTCGGTTTGGGGCGTCACGTCGGGCGTGATTGCAGGCCTTTGTGGTGCGTCGCTCGCGGTGTTTAGCCGGATAGCAACCAAGACGGTCCACCCGCTGGCTGTCACGTTTTGGGGCTTTGTTTTTGGCGGTGCGGTTATGGCAGCTATCGCGGCTCCGTGGCCGGATGTCGCCGCGGCAATGTCGCCACAGCTGCTGCTGCTGTTCCTTGGCTTTGGACTCATCCCCACAGCCGTGGCTTACATCTTATATATGCAGGGTCTGTCCATGGGGCTCGAGACGTCGAAAGTTCCCGTCGTAATGTCATTCGAGACAGTCGTCACCGTACTGCTGGGCATTGGTGTCTACGCCGAGCCCGCCGGTGCGATCAAGGTTCTGGGCATCGTTTTGGTGCTCGCGTCCATCGTGATCATGAACACCGACTTTTCCAAGCTGCGCAACAGTGTGTTTGTCGGCCATGTCGTTGAGAGCATGACCTTTAAGCCCAACGCGTGGTGGACGGAGAAATCGCAGGACATGGATCTGTTCCGCGAGCGCACGGGCATTACGCTGGAGCCCACCGTGCAGGAAAGCCCCTGGTACTTCGTGCGATAGGGGATTGCGCGCGGCGTCCGACCTGGGGTTATCCAGTCAGCGCCGGCCTACCCAGCCCCAACGTTTCAAGTACGTTAAGCCCGCCAACGGTCGTTTTTCACCCGCGAACGGTTTATATACTAATTATCAATATAAGCAACGTATAAGACGTTATAATGACCATAACGAAAAGGAGGAGGCAAGATGAATCAGATCATTCTCGCATCTCATGGCGGCCTGGCCGCAGGCGCCAAAGACACGCTCGAGATGGTTCTCGGCGACGTGTCGAACGTCCACGTCGTGTCGCTTGCTCGTGACGACAAGGAGCCCATCACCAATAAGGTGGACGCTATGATCGCCACGTTCAACGCGGACGACACCGTCTATGTGCTGACCGATATGCTCGGCAGCTCGGTCAACAACAGCATGGTCGAGCTTTCCCGCAACGGTGCAGCATTCACGGTGATCAGCGGTTTCAACATTCCGCTGGCACTGACGCTTGCCATGAGCCCCGCCCCCGTCAAGGGTGCCGAGCTCGCGGCCCTCATCAACGAGGCCCGCACCGGTCTGACCAACCCCAACGCACCGGTCGAGGTCGCCGCGGCTCCCGCCAAGAAGGCCAAGGCGTCCCGTCACAGCTCCGGTCCCGCCAAGATCGTCCTCGCACGTCTTGACTACCGTCTGCTGCACGGCCAGGTCGTCTTTACCTGGACCACCAAGGTTCAGGCCGAGCGCATCATCGTCGTCGACAACGCTGCTGCCAACGATGACATCAAGAAGGGCGCTCTTAAGCTGGCCAAGCCCCAGGGCGTGCGCCTGAACGTCTTCACCGTCGAGCGTGCCCTCGCCAAGATGGACAAGCTCAACACCCTCGGCGAGCGCGTCATGTTCGTCTTTGGCAACACTGCCGAGATGCTGCAGTTCTGCCAGGGCTACAAGCTCGACGCCATCAACCTGGGCGCCACCGCCAACCACGACGGTGCCGAGCAGGTCGGCGGCAAGGACAGCTCCGTCTTCTTCGACGCCACCCAGAAGGCCGACGTCAACCAGCTGCTCGACATGGGCATCAAGCTCTACGTCCAGCAGACCCCTACGTATCAGAGCGTCGACATCGACGCCAAGCTGTAATCAACCAGGCATTTGCCTGACTGAAAGGAGAAGGGTATGAATACGTTCATCAGTGCGGTGCTCGTCGGCCTCGTCGGCGTGTTCTGCATGTGGGACTCCCGCCTGCTCGGTCGTCTTAACTTCGAGCAGCCCCTCGTTGGCGCTACGCTCGTCGGTCTGCTGCTGGGCGATGTGCCCACCGGCCTTGCCGTCGGTGCCGCCGTCGAGCTCGTGTCCATGGGCCTGGTGCAGGTCGGCGCCGCCGTTCCGCCCGATATGGTCCTGGGCGGCATCGTGGCAGCTGCCTTTGCGTGCCTGACCGATGCTTCTGCCGAGACCGCCATGACGATCGCCATCCCGGTCGCCGTCCTGGGTCAGCTCCTCGGCATCGTGTTCCGTTCGATCATCGCCGCCCTCACCCATGTGGCCGATAGCGCGATTGATAACGGCAAGTTCAAGACCGCCTACCGCATGCACATCTGCGCCGGCTCCGGTCTGTACGCCATCATGTACTTCCTGCCGATCTTCCTGGCCGTCTTTGTCGGTACCGACCTGGTCCAAGCCATCGTCAACATGGTTCCCGAGTGGCTGTCCGTTGGTCTGAACGTCTCGACCAAGATCATGACCGCCTACGGTCTGGCCCTGCTGCTCACCATGATGATCAAGAAGGGTATGACCCCGTTCCTGTTCATCGGTTTCCTGCTCGCCGCCTACCTCAACCTGTCCGTCATCGCGGTCGCTCTGATCGGTGTGTGCCTGGCTATCGTCTTCATGGGCTTCAAGTTCAACGGTTCCCATGCAGCCGCCGGTGTCGATTCCGACTACGATCCGCTCGAAGACGACGAAGACTAAGGAGGAACACACTATGGCAACCGCAATCAAGGACGTGTCCCTGAACAAGAAGGTCAGCCAGTTCTTCTGGCGCTCCTGGGCCATCCAGGCCTCTTGGAACTACGAGCGTCAGATGAACATGGGCTTCCTCTACGGCATGGTCCCCACGCTCGATCGCCTCTATCCGGACGAGTCCGACCCCAAGCAGCTCGCTGCTAAGAAAGAGGCTTACCACCGTCACATGGCGTTCTACAACTGCACCCCGCAGACGAGCGCTTTTGTCCTAGGCCTCGCCGCCTCCATGGAGGAGGAGTACGCCAAGGATCCCGAGAACTTCGATCCCGATTCGATTAACGCGGTCAAGACCTCCCTCATGGGCCCGCTTTCCGGCATCGGTGACTCTTTCTTCCAGGGCACCATCCGCGTTATCGCCTTTGGCCTGGGCGTTCAGCTGGCTCAGCAGGGCTCCATCATGGGTCCGATCCTGGCCATGCTCATCTCCATTGTGCCCTCCGTGCTGATCACGTGGTTCGCTGCCAAGATCGGCTACCAGGGCGGCCACGAGTACCTGAGCAAGCTCCAGGGTGGCGACCTCATGGAGAAGCTCATGTATGTCTGCGGCATCGTGGGTCTTATGTCCGTGGGCGGCATGATCGCTACGCTGATCGGCGCCACCACCCCGCTGCAGTTCGCTGACGGCACCGTCGTGATCCAGAACATCCTGGACGGCATGATGCCCCAGATGATCTCCCTCGGCCTCACCGGCCTTATGTACTGGCTCATCAAGAAGAACGTCAACACCGGTTGGCTTCTCGTGATCGCCATCGTGGGCGGCATCGCCCTCTCCGCGGCCGGCATCCTGGCCTAGTCGCGACCCAATGCTTCCCCCGGGGGCCTGCCTGGCATCCCATACCCCAGGCAGGCTTCCATCCCTAACATGTGACAAAGGGATAGTCCCTTTGTCACATCCTCAACGGGCCGGCGACTCGGTCCTAACTACGGTAACCCTGCGAGCGTCCGGCAATGTGACGCCGCAACAAATCGAAAGGAATGTGTCAGATGTACGAGATCGACCTTAACCTCCCTAAGCAGATCGTCGCTGACGTCCTGTCCAACCACGAGATCCACAGCGTCGCCTTCGTCGGCTGCGGTGCTTCCATGTCCGACCTCTACCCCGCCAAGTACTTCCTGGCCAACAACACGGACAAGCTGAACGTTCAGATCTTCACCGCTAACGAGTTCAACTACGACACGCCTTCCTGGGTCAACGAGCACACCTTCGTGATCACCTGCTCCCTGGGTGGCTCCACGCCCGAGACCGTCGAGGCCAACAAGACCGCCAAGAAGCACAACTGCCCGGTCGTCTCCCTCACCAACAAGGCTGGCTCCGCTCTGACCGTCGACGCCGACCACGTCATCGTTCACGGCTTCCACGCCAACTACGCTGCCAAGTGCGAGAAGCCCGGCTACGCCATCGCTCTTGCTGTCGAGATCCTTCAGCAGACCGAGGGCTATGACCACTACGAGGACATGATCACCGGCCTCACCAACGTCTTCGAGCTCTGCGAGAACGCCGCTCAGTCCGCCAAGGGCCTCGCCAAGCAGTTCGCCCAGGACTTCAAGGACGACGAGATGATCTACTTCATGGCCTCCGGTGCCTCCGAGAAGATGGCTTATTCTCACGCCGCCTTCCTGTTCACCGAGATGCAGTGGATCGACGCCGCCGCCTACAACACCGGCGAGTACTTCCACGGCCCGTTCGAGGTTTCCACCGAGGGTAAGCCCTACGTCTTCTTCATGTCCGATGGTGCCACCCGTCCGATGGACGCCCGCGCCCTCACCTTCCTTAAGCGCATGGGCGCCAAGGTCGCTCTGATCGACTCCAAGGACTACGGCCTGGCCGACGCCGTGCCCGCGAGCGTCGTCACCTACTTCAACCCGCTGCTGCACCTCGCCGTTATGCGCGAGTACGGCAACCAGATCGCCGAGGCCCGTCAGCACCCGCTGACCATGCGTCGCTACATGTGGAAGCTTTCCTACTAATCACAAGTAAGTAGACCTTACAGGTTGATTGAGAGGGGATGGGGTTTGCGCCCCGTCCCCTTTTTTGCTCTGGGGAGGGCGCGCCCGTCGCGCCGCAAAACCCCAGATAAAACCTACCAAAATAAACCTGTCCCTTTTTGGCAGGTGGGAGGAGATGCGTATGATCAAGGCAGTGCTGTTTGATATGGACGGCGTGCTGGTCGATACCGAGTGGTTCTATAACCGTCGCCGCGTGGCGTTTATGGAGGAGAAGGGGTTCCACTTTGACGAGATCCCCGATCTTTCGGGGTCTAACGAGCCCGCCATTTGGGAGACGCTGGTTCCCGACGATATTGAGATGCGCGAGCGCCTGCGCGTGGAGTACAAGCAAGTCTACAGCCCGGACCACCCCGTTCCGTATGCCGAGCTGCTCAACGAGCAGACGGAGTCGGTGATGCGTGAGCTGCACGAGCGCGGCGTGAAGTGTGCCATCGCGAGCTCGTCGTATCGTGAGTTGATTGACGAGCTGGTGGAGATTTCGGGTATCGCCGATGTGCTGGATTACACCATCAGCGGTCACGAGTGCAGTGCGTTTAAGCCCGACCCCGAGATCTACCTGCGTGCCATGGAGGCGCTGGGTATGGAGCCTGCCGAGTGCCTGGTTATCGAGGACTCGCCTTTGGG
Source organism: uncultured Collinsella sp. (assembly GCA_947001705.1). Lineage (GTDB taxonomy): Bacteria > Actinomycetota > Coriobacteriia > Coriobacteriales > Coriobacteriaceae > Collinsella. The sequence goes on along the minus strand of CAMQHT010000029.1, from coordinate 6,712 downwards.
TATCGAGGCCGGCAAGCGCTCCGGCGCCCGCGTCCTGGCACTGCGTCCGCACGAGGGCGTCAACCTCGATCAATCGCGAGCCGATGCCGTTATCGATAATCTGACCGACATTCTGGCCGCTTTGTAGCGTCAATCCGCCGCGAGAAGTGCCGATTCGCGCATTTATCGCGGCGGATTGGCTCATTTTGGCTTCAATTTGGATCAGTTTGGCTTCGACTCAGACTAAGTGAGTAGACTTTTTGGCGCATGCCGAGCACAAAGCGTTTCTGCCTTAGTAAAACCGCAGGTCACAGAGGTGGCTGTTATTGGCTGTGCTCGGCAGGTTGCGAAAAGTCTACTCACTTAGAATTTGGGCCTTTGGTTGTGGGGTTACCGGTCCCGTTTTGGTTGTCGAGAGAGGGTGAATTGAAGCGCCCCCGCACGCTCCATGTTACAATCGCCTGCATGCCCCACAACTACATCTGCCTTCGAAGGGAGCCTACGTGGCGAACGCCATCGACCAGCTCACGGACCGCGTGCTCGTGCTCGGCCGCCTCACCATCGTCCGCCGTGCCATCACCGCCGTGGCGGTCACCATTTCCGCCGTTCTCCAGACATTCCTGATCCAGGCGTTCATTCGGCCCGCCGACCTGCTTCCGAGCGGTCTTACCGGCGTCGCGGTCCTGCTCGATCGCGTTACCTCGCTCGGCGGCGTTCACATCGACATCTCGCTCGGTATGCTCGCGCTCAACATCCCCGTGGCGCTCCTATGCTGGAGCGGCATTAGCAAGCGCTTCGTCATCTTCTCTATGATGCAAGTTGTGCTCTCATCGCTGTTCCTCAACATCTTTCATTTCGCCCCGTTTTTGGGCGACAAGATCATGCTCATCATTTTTGGTGGCGTGGTCTCGGGTCTGGGCGCTGCCATCGCGCTCAAGTCCGGCGCATCTACCGGCGGCACCGACTTTATCGCGCTGTGGGTCTCCAACCACACGGGCAAGACCATCTGGGGCGTTATCTTTGGTTTCAACTGCTTTATCCTGGCGATCTTTGGCTTTATGTTTGGCTGGGACAATGCAGCGTACTCCATCGTGTTCCAGTTTATTTCGACCAAGACCATCGACAGCTTCTATCGTCGCTACGACCGCGTGACGCTGCAGATCACGACGCGCAAGGCAGACGAGGTCATGACTGCCTATGTTGACCATTTTCAGCACGGCATTAGCTGTGCCGAGGTCATCGGCGGATACAGCCGCGAAAAGATGTACCTGCTGCACGCCGTTGTCTCGACCTACGAGAGTCAGGACATTATCAAGCTGGTATGCGACATTGATCCCGGCGCCGTGATCAACGTGTTCCACACGCTCAACTTTGTGGGCGGCTGGTGGGGCGGTCATGTTGACGAGCCCATGCCCACGGCCGTACCCGATCCCGACAAGCCCGCGCGCATGGCCTGCAGGCAGGCGCGCCTCAGCGAGCAGGACAGTTTGCAGCAGGACGACGGCAGGTAAGGATTTGCTGTATGCGGTGTATCGTTTTATCAAACTGAGGTATCATAAAACTAGACGTTATATACGTATTAGTACTTTCGATATTTCGATAAGAGTGATTAGATATGCCTGCGCCCAAAAATGCACCGCTTTACCAGCAGATTTACGACGAAATCAAGGATGCGATCGAGAAAGGTGTTTATGCACCCAAGGAGCGTATTCCTTCCGAGCTTGAGCTAGCCGAGCAGTACGAGGTGAGCCGCATTACGGTGCGCCGCGCCGTCGAGGAGTTGTGCTCCGATGGCTACCTGGTTAAGCAGCAGGGCCGCGGCACCTTTGTTTCCACGCCGCACATCAATCGCCAGTTTCACGCCTCGACGCTGCAGACGTTTACCGCGCTGTGTGCCGACAACGGCATGAAGGCGGGCGCACATGTGGTCGATCGCCAGATCGTTCCGGCGCGCCAAAACGAGATGGAGTTCTTTGGCCTGCAGAAGGATGCGTTGCTGCTGCATATCAAGCGCGTGCGTACGGCCGACGGTGAGCCCATCTTTGAGGAGAACATCTTTGTGCCGTTTGACGCCTACCGTGAGCTGTTGACGGCCGATCTTGAGGACAAGTCGATTTTTGCCGAGGTCGAGCGTGTTGGCGGAACGCCGATTGTTTCGGTTGGCTACCGCACGGTCGAGGCCGTTCGCGCCAATGCCGAGCAGGCAGCAGAGCTGGGCATCGCCCCGCACGATCCGCTGCTCAACCTGCGCGCCGGCTTTATCGGTCCCAATGGCGAGCCGGTCCTGATGGGTAAGCAGTACTACGTGGGATCGCGCTACGTTATGGTGATGTAGCTCTAGTTGCGCGGTTTTCCAAACCGCGCAACGGCTCGACGCTGCGCCTTTGGTTCCGCCGTTCTAACGAACGGCGGACCGGTCGACGCTGCAAACGCCCCTAAGCGGCAATCTGACGTTCAATCGTCGGTCGCGTACCGAAGTACGCTTCCCTCCTCTTTCACGTCACCTTGCTCGCTTAGGGGCGTTTTCGCTGACTTATGCGTAACCAGCGACGTTTCCACGCTCATCCGGAAAGTGTCCGAAAATCCACGCTCGTTCCCTTCGGATTGCATCGCCCGTGGCCGGCAGCCGTGCGGCACCGGTCCGCGTGGCGGCGTATAATCGGCGGCAGATGACTTGGACGTTAGGAAACCATGACCGATAGCATGCAGCAGACGGCGCTCGACACGCTCGGCGCCTATTTTGGCTACACCTCGTTTCGCCCGGGGCAGGACCGTATGGTCGATGCGATCCTTGCCGGCCGCGACGCGCTGGGCGTTATGCCCACGGGCGCCGGCAAGTCCATTTGCTACCAGGTGCCCGCGCTCATGCTGCCCGGTATCACCTTTGTGGTGAGCCCGCTGCTGTCGCTTATGGAGGACCAGACCCGTGCGTTGCTCGCGGCGGGTGCGCGGCCCAGCTATCTCAACTCCAGCCTTACTCCGGCCCAGCAAAACACCGTGCTCAAGCGGGCGCGCGAGGGCCGCTACCAACTTATGTACGTGGCGCCCGAGCGCCTGCTCGAGCCGCGCTTTTTGGCCTTTGCGCAGGAGGCCGCAGCGGACGGCGGCATTGGCGTGCCGCTCGTGGCCATTGACGAGGCCCACTGCGTGAGCCAATGGGGACAGGATTTCCGCCCCGCCTACCTGCAGATTCGCGAGTTTATCGATTCCCTGCCGCAGCGCCCCATCGTGGCGGCCTTTACCGCTACGGCAACCGAGCGCGTGCGTGCGGACATTCATCAGATGCTCGGCCTGCAAAACCCCGCGACGGTAGTGACGGGCTTCGATCGCAAGAACCTCTACTTTGGTTGCGAGGAGATGGGCGACAAGGCCAAGGCCGCGTGGGTGCGCGATTATGTGATCGCGCATTCGGGCGAGAGCGGCATCGTGTATTGCTCGACCCGCAAGACGGTCGATGCGCTGGCAGGCGAGCTTGCCGAAGCGCTGGGCCCCAGCGGCATTCGCGTTGGTCGTTACCATGCCGGCATGGGTAACGACGCCCGCCGCCAAAGCCAGCGTGCCTTTATCGATGACGATATTCAGGTGATGGTTGCCACTAACGCCTTTGGCATGGGCATCGACAAGCCCAACGTGCGCTACGTGATTCACAACAACGTGCCCGAGAGCATCGAGGCCTACTACCAGGAGGCGGGCCGCGCCGGTCGCGATGGCGACCCGGCCAGCTGCCACCTGCTGTGGAACGGCAACGATTTTCGCATGCGTCGTTTTTTGATCGACCGCGGCGATGCGGCCGACGAGGCGCTCGACGACGAGCAGCGCGCGTGGGCGCTCCAGAATCGATATCGTCTGCTCAGCCAGATGGAGGGCTACTGCAATACCACCGGCTGCCTGCGCGAATACATGCTGCGCTACTTTGGCGACGAGGCCGCGGCCGAGCATGCGGCAGCGGCTGGTGCGGGCAGCACCGCCACGGACGAGGCCGAGGGCTGCGGCAACTGCAGCAACTGCCTTACGCAGTTCGAGGTCGAGGACGTCACCGATATGGCCCGCGCCACCGTGCGCTATGTGGCCACGCGCCCCATGCGCTTTGGCAAGTCGCTCATCGCCGACGTGCTCCACGGCGGCAACACCGAGCGCATTCGCCAGATGCATCTGGACGAGGATCGCGGCTATGGCGAGCTTTCGAGCGAATCGGTTGGGCGCATCAAGGATATCATCGGCCAGCTGTGCGGCCGCGGTTATTTGGCCACCTCGCAGGGGCAGTACCCGGTTGTGGGCCTGGGTCCGCGTGCCGGCGAGGTCGAGGACGAGGCGTTTGCCTTTACCGTTAAGCGCCGCGCGTCCAAGCGCAAGGCCTCGGCCCGCGCTCGCCGTGCGGTGGACCTGCTGCGCGAGGAGGCCGAGCTGGACCAGCGCCCGCGCGTGGGCGACGATGCCGAGCTGTTTGAGCGTCTGCGCGTCCTGCGCAAGGAAATCTCGACCGAGCTGGAGATGGCGCCGTACATGGTCTTCTCCGACAAGGCCCTGCGCGGTCTGTGCCGCCTGCGTCCACAGACGCGCGACGAGCTGATCCAGGTCAACGGCATCGGCGAGAAAAAGGCCGACGCCTTTGGCGAGCAGTTTATGGCGGCGATTGAAGAATTTGAGTCCGAGCATGCGCGGGATGGAGCGTAACGATGGCAACCGATAACAAGACCGAACGTTCTGAGCGCGCCGAGGTTTCCGCCGTGCCTCTGTACCAGCAGGTTATGGACGACCTAAAGGGCGAGATCGCGCGCGGCGTGTACACAGCCGGCTCGTGCATTCCTTCCGAGATGGAGCTCGCGAAGTCCTACGGCGTGGGTCGCGTCACCGTGCGCCGCGCCATCGAGGAGCTGTCGCGTGCGGGCTATCTCAACCGCCAGCAGGGGAGGGGCACCTTTGTGTGCGCTCCCAAGCTCAAGCGCAAGATTCGCCAGAAGGGCGACGTTCAGAGCTTTTCCGAGGGTTGCGCCGCCAACGACATGGTGGCCGGAGCGCGCCTGGTGTCGCGCACGGTGGTTGCGGCGACGCGTGAGGATGCGGCGTTTTTTGGGGTGGAACCCGGCTGCGAGCTCATCGTGGTCGAGCGCGTGCGCACGGCAGATGGCGTGCCCGTCATGCTCGAGAACAACGCCTTTGTGCTGGCCGACCATCCCTACCTGCAGACGCTTGCCGATAAAGACCTCGCCGATAACTCGATCTTTGCGCTCGTTGCAGAGCATTCGGGCCGCGCGCCGCTCAAGTCCGATCCCTGCACCGTGGAGATTGCGCTTGCCGATGCTCAGGCGGCCCCGCTGCTGGAGGTGCCGGTCGGCGAGCCGCTCTTTTATATGGAGGCGTACTTTACCGATGCGGACGAGCGGCCCCTACTGCTCGGTCGTCAAAAGATCGTTGGCTCGCGCTACGTGTTTGACATCTAACGTCCACAGATAGAACAACATAGAACAAGTTTGGCGAAATGACTTCACCCACGACAGCTTGCGTGCTATAAATAGGACAACATAGAACGACCGCAGGTACGAGCAGCCGTCACCAAAAGCCACCACACAAGGAGGAGCATCAGCATGAACGCACATGATCTGATTCAGGAAATTATCGAGCGCAAGGGCAAGCTCGAGAATGTCTTTTGGATCGCCTGCGGCGGTTCGATGATCGACCTGATGCCGGCCAACGAGCTGCTCAAGCGCGAGGCGACCACGTTTACCTCGACGGTTTACACGGCGCGCGAGTTTTGCCTGATGGCCCCCAAGAGTCTTGGCGAGAAGTCACTCGTCATCGCCTGCAGCCACAGCGGCAATACGCAGGAGGTCGTCGACGGTTGCGAGATGGCGCTGGCAGCCGGCGCCGAGGTCGTTGCCCTCACCGACTGCGAGGGCTCAAAGATCGACAACGGCAAGTGGACCACCTGGGTCTATCCGTGGGGCGAAGGCGTGCCACAGGCCGAGGTGCCGCAGGGCATCGGCGCTCTGATCGCCGCCGAGCTGCTCGACCAGCAGGAGGGTTACGAGGCACTCGCCGACATGTACGCCGGCCTTAAGCAGATGGATGCGCTGCTGCCCGCTGCCCGCGAGAAGGTCAACGCCGAGCTGGGCGCCCGCTTTGCCGAGCTCTGCCAGCAGCACGAGTTCTTCTACATCCTGGGATCCGGCCCCAACTTTAGCCAGACCTACGCCATGGCCATCTGCTCGCTCATGGAGATGCAGTGGCAGCACTGCTGCTACATCCACTCCGGCGAGTACTTCCACGGCCCGTTCGAGGCTACCGAGCCCGGCGTGTTCTACTTTGTGCAGCTCGGATCGGGCGAGTGCCGCCCCATGGAGGAGCGCGCGCTGGCGTTCCTCAACACGCACACCGATACGGTCATGGTGCTCGACGCACTCGAGTACGGCGTGGGCGACGTGCCTGCCAGCGTGCGTTCGTACCTGGAGCCGATCTTCTTCTACAACATGAGCTGCGAGCTGCGCGCCGCCCGCGGCAAGGTGTTCGACCACAGCCCCGAGATCCGTCGCTACATGGGCATCGAGCAGTACTAAGTAACGGGAAAACCATTCACCTTCGATTCGCAAGGGCACTGCGTGAGTCAAAAAAAGCGGGGCCCGCCCGGGGGTTGCGGGGCGGGCCGCGGGGGTTTGGGGCGTTTTTTGGGCGGGGGTGTGGGCGACCGCCCGGGGGTGGGGGGGGGGGGCGCGGGCGGCCCCCCGCGGGGCGGGGG
>CAMQHT010000028.1 GCA_947001705.1 uncultured Collinsella sp. | reverse complement strand
GGATGCGACACTGAATGTGTCCATCCTCGCAGTATCCGGTTCTCAAGGTGCACGCCTGCGCCGGTTCCCGGTTCCACCGGGCCGCGCGGCAAGGAGATATATTGCCAGACCGCGAAGCCCTGTGGGACGTCAATTCCACTCTTCACAAGTCCTACACAATACATTGCTTCCTATATAAGTCATAGAAAGGCTGGTGCAGAAATACTGCACGTATCAGATGATGACCCTTCGGTTAAGAGATATATAAAGATCGGTCACCTGTAAGTGTCTATCTACCCGCGCTTTTGCTATATAAACCAGCGCTTCAGATAAAAAGAGGGAGCGCCGCGCACAACGCGACACTCCCCTAGCGATTCAAGAGAATCTATTAGGCCTCGAGAGCCTTCTTGGCGATGGTAGCCAGCTCGTTGAAGGACTCGATGTCCTCGTAAGCCATCTGAGCCAGGACCTTGCGATCGAGCTCGATGCCGGCAACCTTCAGGCCGTGCATGAACTGAGAGTAAGAGATGTCGTTCAGGCGAGCAGCAGCGTTGATACGAGTGATCCAAAGAGAACGGATCTCGCGCTTCTTGTTGCGGCGATCACGATACTGATACTGCAGGGAGTGCTGGACCTGCTCTTTAGCATGCTTGTAAGTACGCGAAGCGGCACCGTAGTAACCCTTCGCACGGTGCATAACGGTACGGCGCTTCTTCTTGGCGGCAACAGCGCGCTTAATACGTGCCATGTTCTATCAACTCCTAGACGGTAAAACGAAAAACGGGAACGCGAACTTAGGCGAGACGCGACTTGATGACCTTGCGGTCGGCAGCAGCGATCTCGGTCTCCTGACGGAAGCCACGCTTACGCTTGGTGGACTTCTTGCTCAGGATGTGGCTCTTGAAAGCCTTGGCGCGCATAAGCTTGCCGGTACCAGTCTTGCGGAAACGCTTCTTGGTGCCGCTGTGGGACTTCATCTTAGGCATGAAATACTCCTTAATCGGTTACAGAACACTAGTTACTTGGTATCGCTTGCCGCTTTATCCTCATCGAAGGCGCCCTTAATCGGGGCGAGCAGCATAAGCATGTTACGGCCTTCCATCTTAGGCTTGGACTCGACCGTAGCGTAAGGCTTGACATCCTCGGCGAGACGCTCGAGAACGTTAAGGCCCTGCTCCGGGTGAGCCATCTCACGGCCGCGGAACATGATGGTGATCTTAACGCGTGCGCCCTTCTTGAGGAAACGCAGAACGTGGCCCTTCTTGGTCTCGTAGTCGCCAACGTCGATCTTGGGTCGGAACTTCATTTCCTTGACCTCGACCTTGGACTGGTTCTTACGAGCAGCCTTGGCCTTCATGGCCTGCTGGTACTTGAACTTACCGTAGTCCATGACCTTGCAGACCGGCGGCTCCGCGTTGGGAGCGATCTCGACCAGGTCGAGACCCTGATCGTCGGCGACGCGCTGGGCATCGCGGATGGCGAACAGGCCGAGCTGAGAGCCATCGACGCCAATCAAACGGCACGAAGATGCAGTGATCTCGTCGTTGATGCGGGTGTCATCAGAGTTAGCTATTTTCCCTACCTCCATTCATAAAAAATAACCCGGCGCTTCTCAGCAACCAGGTCGTACACATAGAGTTCCTCGATTTGAGGAAGGGAATCTAAGTTGTATGACCAGTCAGCTGCTCATTGGCGCCAAAAGGTGGGAACCCTCGGGTTCCTCTTTAGGGCATTGCGGGAACAACGCCTTGCGAATAATAACACGTACAGCGCGTTATCACATTACGTACACGAAAAAGGGGGCCGCAACCCCCTTGAACGCTCACTTGCATGTATGGTGCCCGAGGCGAGACTCGAAGGGCCTTCGCTTCGCGAAGCCCCGGGCTTCGGGCGCGCGGCGCCCTCGCCACGCTCCGCTACAAACAGGCCACAGGCCTGTTTGCTTAACGCTTCGCGCGCTCACGCGAGTTCGGCACGAAAAAGGGGGCCGCAACCCCCCCCCTCGAACGCTCACTTGCATGTATGGTGCCCGAGGCGAGACTCGAACTCGCACGTTGTTGCCAACGGTGGATTTTGAGTCCACTGCGTCTGCCAATTCCGCCACTCGGGCACGCAATGCGTGAGTTAGTTTATCACAGCTTTCTACCGATTAGTCCGAAAATGGAACTTCGAGCATTTCGATAAGCTCAACCTTGCGTAACATCTCCCGCTTACGACATCCACGTCCGTCAACCGAGGTCTCGCCCATCTGGTTGTCATAGGGATCCTCGCGCATACCATCGAGAGCAGGCACAAATTCAGCCTGGAATCGATTGTTGGCCACCATACGCCACGGATCGAGATTGCCAAAGTAGTGACGACGACGCCACTCCTCCCCCATCCTGCGTGCCGAGGAACCAAACGATACGTCGGCGTTAAGCCAACCGGTCTGTGGCGTAAAGAACTCAGCCCAATCGTGCGGCCCCACCGAATCGGGCGCAACATACAGGCCGCTCTGCCAACGAGCAGGCACCCCCGCGATGCGGCACATGGTGATAAACGTGAGCGCCATAACGCCGCAATCGCCGCGGAGCGAATGCGCACAGTCGTCGGCAATAGATCCCAAAAGCAGGTACGGTGGCTGATAGCGATAGTCGATATGCTGTGTCAGGTAATCATAGATAGCACGAGCGCGATCGAGCGGATCCTCGAGTCCGTCAACAACACTGGCCGTCAGCTGCTGCAGATACGGCGTGAATGCAATGTGCGGACGGTCCTCGGAAATATCCTCGGACAGCGGCGCGTCCATACACGGATGCGCCGGAAGCGCACCCCCATAGATATCGCGATAAGCGGCATCGATGTGATAACGATAGGTCACCGAGAATGAGCGCTCACTCGAAGAAGACCACGAGGCGGTACGCGCCGAAGCGTTCGCGGGAGCAACAGTACCCTCCGGCGTCATGTCGAGAATCTCGACCTGAGACTGTTGGCGGCAGGTGGCGGCAACGGGAAGCCAAGCGTGAACGGTCTCCCCCTCTAGAGCGCCGGGGACAGACAAGGACGCTTTAAGCGTAATGACGCGAGCCAATCCGTTTTGCGACTCCATCTCCTTGAGCATCTCGTTGCGCAGTGCAATTCCGTCCGTAGGATCGGGCCGCATGCCGGGAACCTCTTTGGGATATACGCGAAGCGAATCGAGGAAGTTGTCGAGAACGAACAGCTCGCCATCGATAAAGCGCCAGTCAATACGCTTACGATCAATCAGATCGTCAAACTGCTCCTCGGTAAACTCAGGCCACTCCTCGCGAATCATCGCAATAGCTCGATCGCGCGACACCGAAAAATGAAGCGGCGTCTCAAGCATGCGATAGCGCTCGGCACGAACGCAGGCAGCAAGCGAGGGATCGGGATTTTGGGCAAGTAGGCGGTCGCAAGCCTCAATAGCCTGCGAAAGATACCCCGCGTCCTTTAAACGCAGGATCTCGGGTGGCAAGCCAATATCTAGAAAACGGAAGTCATCATTGCAAACATCAACAGAGCAACCAACCGGCCCCTCGTCAATAACCTTCCCATCCGAAGGCAGCACATTAATAACAGCCATACCAAACTCCAAGTCATTAGAACTCTCGAAGCCCATTGTAGCTAGATAAATAGAAAGCCCCAATAAAGGAACCCTCAACACCGATAAACGGTACCTATAAAAAATGAATTCAGCCCAGTAACCCTGTGGCGAGTTAACGAAGGAGGCCCCGTTCACCCGAAGCTTTTCCCATTGCGCGACTTCTGGCAAAGCCAGGTGAGCGCAAGGGAAAAGCGTAGGGTGAACGGGGCCTCCGACGGGAAAGTTAAACCGCTACTTACGCCTTGTTGACGGAGCCAAACTCCTCCATGAGCTCCTTGGTGCGGGCAACGATGTTGTCGCGACCAGGCTTGAGGAGCTTGCGGGGGTCAAAGCCCTTGCCCTGCTGATCCTTGCCAGCCTCGATGTACTCGCGGACGCCCTTGGCGAAGACGAGCTGCAGGTCGGTGTTGACGTTGATCTTGGAGATGCCCAGGGAGATGGCCTTCTTGATCTGATCCTCGGGGATGCCGGTGCCACCGTGCAGGACGAGGGGCAGGTCGCCGGTCTGAGCCTTAATCTCGCCCAGACGCTCGAAGGAAAGGCCAGCCCAGTCGGCGGGATACACGCCGTGGATGTTGCCGATGCCGCAGGCGAGGAAGTCGACGCCCAGGTCAGCAATCTGCTTGCACTCAGCGGGGTCAGCGAGCTCGCCATTGGAGGTCACGCCGTCCTCGGTGCCGCCGATGCCGCCGACCTCGGCCTCGATGGACATGCCCTTGGAGTGGGCAAGCTCAACGAGCTCCTTGGTGCGGTCGAGGTTAAGCTGGAAGGTCTCCTCGTGAGAGCCGTCATACATGATGGACGTGAAGCCGGCCTCGATGCACTTGAAGCAGTCCTCGTAAGAACCGTGATCGAGGTGAAGGGCGACGGGAACGGTAACGCCCGTGGCCTCGACGGCAGCCTTGACCATGTCGGCGCAGACCTTGAAACCGCCCATCCACTTAGCGGCACCAGCGGTGCACTGAAGGATCAGCGGAGACTTGGCCTCCTCGGCGGCCTGGAGAATAGCCAGGGTCCACTCGAGGTTGTTGGTGTTGAAGGCACCGAGAGCGTACTTGCCGGCCTCGGCCTTCTTGAGCATGTCTGCTGCGTTGACGAGCATAAAAGAAACCTCCTGTAAGGTTGCTCCGATAACGCCTGAGATTTTACCACGGCGTACCCGAGCATAAACGTTCGTTTGTTCACGAATATCGTCCAAACAGACTTTTTTTGACCGTTTGCCCTACGGAATCGACCCGTTGGGGAAAAATAGCTTGACGTTTGGACGCTTCTCGTGCTTCAGAAGCCGACTATTAAGCTACATCTGCATGAAAGGGTTCTGCATGAGCTCGCGTGCCATGGTAGTCGAATCGCCATGGCCGGTTAGGCAAACGGTATCGGGCGGGAGAAGCCGGGCGAGCTTGGAGAGCGAGCGCAGAATCGCCGTCTCGTCGCCACCGGCAAGATCGGTGCGGCCGTGGCTGCCCGGGAACAGCGTGTCGCCAACAAAGGCGATGCTTCCCTGCTCGGTGGCGGCGAACAAGACAATGCCACCCGGCGTATGCCCTGGCGTTTCGATCACCTGCAGGCAGATATCGCCCACCTCGATTGTATCGCCCTCGGCGAGCAGGCGCGTCGGTTCCCCGGGGTCGGACGTCTCAATACCCCACATAGCTCGCTGTTCCTCGATGTTCGCATGCGGCGCCGCCACATCCTTAGCACACAGCTCATACTGGCAGCCCTCGCCAACGGTGGTTCGCACGCCGGCAACGCCACCAACATGATCGGCATGGCCATGAGTGCATACGGCGCCAAGCATGCGTACGCCGGGATGCTTGGCTCGAATATGCTCCACCAAGCGCTCGCCTTCCCATGCGGGGTCGATAATCATGCACTCGTTGTCCGAAATAACAGCATAGCTATTGGTCTGAATGGGACCGTTTACGAGTGTCTCGATCTCGACCGATCCCTTGGGAGTTAAATCCAAGGACACAGCACTCATGCCCCTCTCCTCTCTATAGAACTCGAGGCATCAAACGATGCCTCGAGTGTAGCGAATATCGATAATGTGGCGCGCTCGTCACGCCTAAACGCGGCGCTTAAGCTGGGCTCCACCCTCGCCGGGCATCAGGCGGCGCGCGTCGTAGACCGAGTCAACACTGCTGATAGAGGCCAGCAGCGGATCCAGGCCACTCGCGTCCGAGATCTCGACCATAAAACGCAGGGTCGCAATGCCCTCGCGGTTGGTCGAGGTGGCGGCGGAAAGGATATTGCCGCCCGCATCGCCAATGGCAATGGTGACATCCTTGAGCAGGCCCATGCGGTCCAAGCACTCGACCACGATCTCGACCTGGAAGAGGGTGTCGGCAGCGCCGTCCCACTCCACATCGATCATGCGCTCGGGATGTTCCATAAGACCCTTGACGTTGGGGCAGTTGGCGCGATGCACCGAGACGCCGCGACCGCGCGTGATGAAGCCGACGATGTCGTCGCCCGTCACGGGGTTGCAGCAATGAGCCAGACGGACCAGCAGGCCGCTGTTGCTCTCGCCCTTGACGATAATGCCGTTACTGGCGCTCTTGCCGCGCTTTTGCGGCTTGCGGTTGGAGCCTCGGGCCGGCTGCTTGACGACCTCGGCAATGGCTTCGGTCTTGGTGAGCTGCTCCTCGGGCTTGGGGTCCAAGATTTGCTCGACCTTGTTACCCACAGCGCGCGGGGCAACCTTGCCGGCGCCGACGGCGGCAAACAAGTCCTCGAGCTGCTTGTAGTTAAACTGCTCCGCCACGGCGTTGAGCGCACGCGTGGATCGCGGCGTAGAGATGCCATACCCGCGCTTGCGCAGGTCCTTGGCCAGTATATCGCGACCGGCGGCAGCGTCGTCGTCCTTGGTCGCGGCGGCAAAATAGCGGCGGATCTTTGACTTGGCGGAAGGCGTCTTAACAATCTTGAGCCAATCGCGCGACGGCTTGGAACTCTTGTTGGTCAGGATTTCAACGCGGTCGCCCGTCTTGATCTCGTGCGTGAGCGGGGCCACCGCACCGTTGATCTTAGCGCCGACGCAGTGGTTTCCCACCTCGGTGTGAACGGCGTAGGCAAAGTCGAGCGGCGTGGAGCCGGCACGAAGCGCCATGACCTCGCCCTTGGGCGTAAAGACGAAGATCTCCTGATCGAAGAGGTCGACCTTCAGCGAATGCAGGTATTCCTTGGCGTCGGTGATCTCATCAGACGCAGCCCAATCGAGCGAATGTTTGAGCCAGTTAATTTGGTCGTCCAGACGCTGGGCATCATTGGTCTTAGACGCAGACGATCCGCCCGACTTCTTATAGAGCCAGTGGGCGGCAATGCCGTACTCGGCCTGCTCATGCATCTCATAGGTTCGAATCTGAATCTCGAGCGGGCGGGCCGTGGGGCCGATAACCGTCGTATGGAGCGACTGGTAGTTATTGACCTTGGGCATGGCGATATAGTCTTTAAAGCGACCGGGCATGGGGTGCCACAGCGTATGCACCGCGCCGAGCGTGGAGTAGCAATCGCGCACCGAATGCGTGATGACGCGCAGTGCCACCAGGTCGTAGATCTCGGAGAACTCCTTGCCCTTGCGCTTCATCTTTTGGTAGATGGACCAATAGTGCTTGGAACGGCCGTTGATCTGGAAGTCCTCCAGGCCAATGCGGTTGAGCTCATCGGTGAGCGTCTTGATGGTCTCGGCCAGATAACGCTCACGGACCTCACGCGACTCCGCCACCATGCGCGCGATGCGCTGGTAGGCGTCGGGCTCAAGGTAGAAGAAGGACAGGTCCTCGAGCTCCCATTTAATGGAGCTCATGCCCAGACGGTCGGCCAGGGGCGCATACACATCCATGGTCTCGCGAGCCTTAAACAGGCGACGGTCCTCACGCAGGGCTGCAAGGGTGCGCATGTTGTGCAGACGGTCGGCAAGCTTAACGATGATGACGCGGATGTCCTTGGACATGGCGAGGAACATCTTGCGCAGCGTGAGGGCCTGCTTCTCGTCCATGCTGTCGACTTCGATGTTGGTGAGCTTGGTCACGCCATCGACGAGTTCGGCCACCGTATCGCCAAACAGGCCGGAAACATCGGCAAGCGAGGTCTCGGTATCCTCGACGGTATCGTGCAGCAGCGCGGCGCACACCACATCGCAGTCCATTTTGAGATCGGCCAAAATGATGGCAACCTCGACGGGATGGTTAATGTACATCTCGCCCGAACGGCGCTTTTGGTTGCAGTGCTTCTCGGCGGCAAAGCAGTAGGCCTGCTCCACCTTGGAGAAGTCGTCCTCATTCATATATTTGAGGCACAGGCGCTCCAGCTTGTCGTAGCTGTCCGCCATAATCTCGGGCGGCAGCTCATCGGCATGCTTATAGTGCTCCATCTCCGAAAAAGGCTGGAGGGTGGAATCATGGGCGGTACGGGCTGCGGCATCCATCGAGGTCCCCTTCCCCTAGGCCCGCGGAACGATCGGGCGGTTAACTTTGGCTAGCATATCAGAAGCGCACGAATCGAGTGCCCAGCTCCGAAAAGCCGAGAACTCCATGCGCGAGCGCAAGCCCTCCAAATAGCGAATCGACCTGCTCAATTGCACGCGGCCGGGATTTTCGGCCATCGCGATGCGACGAGTGTCGTCAAACCCCGAAACGCGACAGAAACCAAGCTCTTCGAAGATTCCCAGGCCACTTTCCACCGAGCGCTCGTCGACCGGCGTGCGCGCATCGATGGCAAGGCACATCTGCGCGATGTCGATATCGCTCGCGCTAAAGGAATCGTCCCCGGTCTTGCCGCGGTTGGAGCGCCACATGGTCTGCAACGCACGATAGAGCGTGACGAGCTCGTCGCGCTCGGGCGCATAGCAGTCGAGTAGGCGCTCGTTAATGCGGGCATCGCGCGACGAATAGAGCAGATGGATCACGGCGGGCTGGCCATCGCGACCGGCGCGGCCACTCATCTGGTTAAACTCAATGCCGCCAAACGGCATGTGATAGAGCACGACATGACGAATATCGGGAAGGTTGACGCCCTCGCCAAAGGCAGATGTCGAGACAATGCAGCTGAGGCTGCCGTCTCGAAACGCCTCCTCTACGCGATGGCGGTCGGTGCGCGTAAGGCCAGCGTTGTAAAAGGCGATATGCGACGCGTAGTCGGGAACGCGTTTGCGTAGCGTCTTGGCAAGCGCCACGGACTGATCACGCGAGTTGACGTAGATGACGGTCTTCTCCCCCGTCGCCACGATTGACACCAGGCGGTTTTCGCGGCTCGCAAGATCTCGGTCATCCTCGAGCTGCAAATTCTCGCGCACCGTCTCGTCGACCACCGTACGGGTAATCGGTAGCACGCGGGCGAGCTCGGCCACAACCGGAGCCGTTGCGGTGGCAGTTGTGGCCAGAACGACCGGGTCGCCCAGAGCCTTGAGGATATCGGGCATGTCGAGATAGGCGCTGCGGTCGCCGCCCTTGGCAAGACCGGCATGATGCGCCTCATCGATAACGACAAATCCGATACGCCCCGAGCGCGCAAAGCGGTCGCGGTGAATAGACAGGAACTCAGGCGTCGTGAGCACGATGCCGGTGCGGCCCGAAGCCAGGCCGGCAAACACGTCATCGCGCGCTGCTTCCACGGTCTCGCCGGTCAACACGCCCACGCCAATCCCAAGCGCAGCCATCGTCGATGAGAGGTGATAGGCCTGGTCGGCAACGAGCGCACGCAGCGGATAGACAAAGATGCTCGCACGCCCACGAAGGACCGCCTCGCGCGCGGCGTGCACATGGAAGATAAGAGACTTGCCGCGCCCCGTTCCCATAACGGCCAGAACACTTTGGTGATCGGCCAGGGCATCGAGTGCCTCGACCTGCGCGCGGTGCGGCTGGTTCGAGCCGATAAAGCTATGGATAAGCGAGCGCGTGAGCTCGGTATAAGAAAGCTGGGCGAGCGTCTCGCGTTTACGCAACTCCAGGCGCAGGCCAGAATCCGCCGGTTGTACGCCGCGACGAAGCTCACATGCCGGGTCGTCAACGCTGGGCGCCGCGGTATCGCGCACCAAGACATCTTTGATCATGAGCTTGGGTTTTACGCGACCTTGCCAATGCTCGGCCACGGCCTCGAACACCAAATCGACAGCGCTGTCGCAATTGATGAGCTTATCGATCTGCGGCACGCGGAACATAATGGCCGGCACACTCGCGGCGCCATCGGTCGCCACGAAGCGCATGTGCTCGCCGGTTTTGCCCACCACGGCGCGATCGCACATTGTCACGCCCTCGGCCGCCAACAGCGGCACCTTGTTGCCCTGGCCAAACGGCTCAAGACGGGAGATCTGCTCGATGGTCTCGATATTCAGCTCGGAGAGGTCGACGGTGGCGGCAACCTCGTCGGTGTCCTCAAAGTCCTCGGCGGGAAGTTCGGACAGCACGGCGGAAAGACGACGACGGAACTCGTCGAGCTTGGACGCCTCGATGGTCACGCCCACCGCACCCGCATGCCCGCCGCGACGAATCAGCAGATCGGAGCAGCGTTCTACGGCGTCGAACAGGTTGACCTTACCCACCGAGCGACCCGAACCGCGAGCGATACCGTCTTCGATCGAGAAGAGCAGCGCCGGCACGTGATAACGGTTGGTCAGACGGCTCGCTACGATACCCTTGACGCCCTCGTGCCAGCCCTCGCCACCCACGACGATTGCGCGACCGCCATCATAAGTCTCCTCGACCTTTGCCATGGCGTCGCGTGTGAGCTCCGCCTCGATCTCGCGGCGCTGACGGTTGATTTCCTCGAGCTCGGCCGCCAGCGCGCTTGCCTCGATAGGATCGCGGGCAAGCAGCAGGTCGAGCGCCAGCTTGGGATCAGCCATGCGGCCGGCAGCGTTTAAGCGGGGGATGAGCGAAAACGACAAGCCATCGGCCGTAATGCTAGAGAGGTCGGCCTTGGCGAGCGCGGCCAGCGCGATATAGCCGGGGCGGGCCGTCACGCGCATCTGCTGGATGCCCTCGGCGACCAGTGCGCGGTTCTCGGGCGTGAGCGGCATCATGTCGGACACGGTACCAAGCGCCGCAACCTCGATTAGCGAACGCCAATACGACGGCTTGCCCAGGCGCTCACCCAGGACTTGCACCAGCTTGAGCGCCACACCAGCACCGGCAAGCTCACGCGAGGGGCCCTCGTCCTCGAGCTTGGGGTCGGTCAGGGGCACACCCTGCGGCACCTGGTCGGAGGGCTCGTGATGGTCCGTGACCACCAAATCGATCCCCAGGCTCTCCAGATAGGAAACCTCTTCCTTGGCGGCAATGCCGTTATCGACGGTCACAATCAGGTTGGGTTGAGCGAGCTCGTTGACGCGGTCGAGCGCCGCACGCGACAGGCCGTAGCCCTCGTCAAAGCGGTGCGGAATAAACGGCGTGACGTTGGCGCCAAACGAACGTAGCGCCTCGGTCAACAGACAAGTCGACGTAATGCCGTCGACGTCAAAATCGCCAAAGACGGCGATACGCTCGTGGCTGCGAATAGCACGCTCAACGCGGTCGGCGACGACCACCATGCCCGGAATAACGAGTGGGTCCGCCCAGTCGCGATCGAGCGAAGGCGTCAAAAACAGCTGGCCTTCCTCGATGGATGTAATGCCGTGCGCAACCATAATGCGCGCCACCAGCCCGGGTATGCCCAGGCCAGCCGAAAGCTCCTTTTCGAGCTCGGGGTTTTGCTGAGCGACCGCCCAGCGATGCGTCGTCTTAAGCGATGACATAGGCGCCCACCCCCGATAGGGGCAGGTCGCCGCGATACCTCTCACGGTTCATAGCGATGAGTCCTCTGTGCATGCCCGCTTCGGCAGGCAGATCTGTTGAACGGATTTATTATACCGTGCAGCGCGGACGCACAACATCCAGCACGCCGTGGTTTCGATAAACGAGGGCGGTAATAGCCTCGAAATAATCGAGCGTTTCAGCCACACGGACGCATGCGAGCGTCTAGCATATCCATTCAAAACGGATTCACGAGCAAAGGGAGTCACAAGAGCATATGAAGCAATGGGTTGGACTGGGCAAATTTCTCGCAGGACATATGCAGGTCATCGTTCCGATTTGCGTGGCGCTCGGCGTGCTCTTTCCTCAGCAGATCGGCGTTCTCAAGCCCATCGTTCCCACCCTGTTTGCCTTTATGACGTTCCAAGGCGCGCTCAGCAACACCTTCCACCAGGTGGCTGAGGTGTTCCACCGTCCCCTGCATCTGATTTTGGCGTTATTTGTCTCGGCGGCGCTTATTCCCATCGCGGCCTATGCCATGGGATCGTTGTTCTTTGGTTCCAACCCCAACCTTGTCTGCGGCATCGTGCTCGAGTACAGCGTACCCGTGGCAGTCACTGCCTTTATGTGGATCAGCATGTTTGGCGGCAACGGCCCGCTCGCGCTCACCATCATCCTGACGTCCTCGGTTATATCGCCCGTGACGATTCCGCTCACGCTCAAGCTCCTGTTGGGCGCCACCGTCGCAATCGATGTTCCGAGCATGATGCAGAACATGGCCTTTATGATTGCCATCCCCGCCGTGCTCGGCATCGTGATCAACGAGCTCACGCGCGGCTGGGGACACGAAAAACTCTCCCCCGCGCTCTCGCCCGCCTGCAAATTTATGATGATGGGCGTCATCGCGTCCAACTCCACCGCCATGAGCGAGTACGTGCTACACATGAACGCGGTGCGCCTGGAAGTCGCCCTCTTTATTCTGGTGTTCGCCATCAGCGGTTTTGTCGTGGGCATTCTGGTCGCCCGCGCGCTGCATCTGCCATATAGCGAAACGACCACCATGTGCTTTACCTGCGGCATGCGCAATATCTCTTCGGGCGCCGTCATCGCCACGCAATACTTTCCGGGCGAAGTTGTGTTTCCCGTCATGTGTGGAACGTTGTTTCAGCAGGTGCTCGCCTCGCTTATCGGGCACTTCTTTGAGCGTCTGACCGGCGAGGAGCGCGCCGCCCAGCGCAAGCGCGTCGAGGCCGGCCGCGATGCAATGGCGCGCTAAACCGTCCGCAGTGTGCGGGCGCTCACTTTACGATGTGAGCGCCTCCAGATGTGCGCGGAGTCGCTCCGCATCGACATCGAGCGTGGTCTCAGCATTGACCTGAGCCAGCCGATACCCGACAAAGTAGGGCGAAACCACCCAACGCGGCAGCGCCTTGGCAATGGTCCGACCGTCCATGTGGTAGAAGAACAAGTTGTACGACTCTGCGCGACCACCATGGTGCTCGTTCAGGATATAGCGCAGAGCTACCTGAATCGCATCGGCGAAGAGGTCCGTCTCGGCTTGGTCTCTCGTGTCATCGCTGGCGGCGATTCCCTGCGGGGCTGAAACGTTGACCTCAAAGAACCCCATGATCGGTTCGGTTGAGATGTCGACCGAGATTCTCCCCTGTTGCCAGACACTGATGCCTTCAAAGTTGGCTGAGGTCAGCGCCGCATAGCCGTCCTCCTGTTCCAGGCCAACAATCTGCATGTGTGGATGGACGAGGCTGCCGCCCGAAAGTGGGCCTTTGTTCTTGTACATGAGCACACTGCGGTACTGTTGGGAATCGATCATCTGCTGCCAACAGCCCAGGGCAAACCGCATCACATGATGCAGCTCATCCGGTTCATAGGTCACCAGGTCGGCGTCGTGATTGGCAGACTCGATCAATACGGTCTGACGTGTGGCCCGCAAGGTCTTGAACTTATTCTCGAGCCAGATACAGTCACCATCGCGCTGGATGATGTTGGCAAGTCCCTCCGTGTCGCAAAAGGGGCACGCGGTGCCAGGGCGACGATTATCGTCGGGCTTACCGCTCGCCTGCTGAACGTCAAATACCAGCGCCACGGGTTATACCTCCAGCGGCACGATCTTGGTGCCATGGAGCTCGGAGACGCCTAGCGCCGCCGCGACCGCGTCGCGATTTGCCGTAGTGATGCCGCCGCCGGGAAGGATGGTCAAACGATCGCCCGCATACTCGATTAAACGAGCCAGGCAATCGAAATTATCCTCGATCGACGTACCGGCAGCGCCGCCATGCGTGAGGATGCGCGTAACGCCGCAGTCGGCAAGTGTATCAATCGCATCGAGCTGAGCCTCGGGCGAGAGCTGGTCAAATGACATGTGGAAGGTGATGTCGATGGGATCACGCTTACATTCCTCGGTCGCGCAGCCCGCAGCCATCACGAGGGCGCCAAGCGTAAGTTCGTCGAGCGCCCATCCGCCAGCGCAGGGTTTGCAGCAGCCAAAGACCAAGCCGTCAACGCCCGCACTCACGGCAAGGCCCAAGTCCATCTCCATCATGCGCAGCTCATCCTGGTTGTAGTGAAAGTCGCCGCCACGCGGACGGATCATGCACATCACCCGTGCATCGTGTTCGTGGGCATAGTTGGTCGTAGCGCTGATAACGCCGGCCGAGGGCGTGGTACCACCGACGGCAAGGTTATCGCACAGCTCGATGCGCCTTGCACCGGCCTCGATAGCCGCCGGCACCCGCTCAAAGTTCTCGGCACAAAACTCGTACAGCATAGATAGACCCCCAAAGACAGCAGATGTTTTCCGACGGGCATTGTCACACATCCCCATGAAGTTGCGGTGGAATAGGGACTCATTTGGCCTCTGGAGCCCGTATTCAGTCCCTATTTCACCGCAACTTAAAAGGGGGCGCTGACCGGGTTGGTCAGCGCCCCCTTTGTTGAATGGATTAACCGCCCAGATAGGCCTTGCGGACGTTGTCGTCGTGCAGGAGCTCTTGACCGGTGCCGGTCATGGTGATCTTGCCGGTCTCGAGCACGTAGCCGCGCGTGGCGATGGAAAGAGCCATCTGTGCGTTTTGCTCGACCAGAAGCACCGTGGTGCCGGCCTTGTGCAGGTCCTCGACAATCTGGAAGATCTGCTCAATCAGAATCGGCGCCAGACCCATGGAAGGCTCGTCGAGCATAAGCAGTTTGGGGTTACTCATAAGAGCGCGCCCCATAACAAGCATCTGCTGCTCACCGCCCGAAAGGGTGCCGGCGACCTGGCGACGGCGTTCCTTCAGGCGCGGGAACTGCTCGTAGACGCGCTCGAGGCCCGGAGCCACCGTGGACTTGGGCTGCGTGTAGGCGCCCATCTCCAGGTTCTCCTCGACCGTCATCTGCAAAAAGGCGCGACGGCCCTCGGGCACCTGGGCCAGGCCCTTACCAACCAGCTTATCTGCGGGCGTATGAGTAATGTCCTCGCCCATAAACTTGATGGAGCCGGTCTTGGAGCGCAGCAGGCCCGAGACGGTCTTAAGCGTCGTGGACTTGCCGGCGCCGTTGGCACCAATCAAGGCCACGATCTCGCCCTCGTTGACGTTAAAGGAGATGTCCTTGATGGCGTGGATGGCGCCGTACCAGACGTTGATGTTGTAGACGGAAAGCATCGGCTCTGCCATTTAGTTCTCCCCCTTATCCTGCTTGCCCAGATATGCCTCGATAACGGCGTCGTTGTTCTGGATCTCCTCGGCCGTACCCTTGGCAATGACCTTGCCAAAGTTGAGCACGCAGATGCCCTCGCAGATGTTCATAACGAGCGACATATCATGCTCGATAAGCATGATGGCGATGCCGAAGGTGTCACGAATCTTGACGATGTTCTCCATAAGCTCCGCGGTCTCGGACGGGTTCATGCCGGCGGCAGGCTCATCGAGCAGCAGCAGCTTGGGGTTGGTGGCAAGCGCGCGGACGATCTCCAGACGACGCTGTGCGCCGTAAGGCAGCGATCCGGCCTGCTCGTTTGCCAGATGCTCCATATCAAAGATGGACAGCAGCTCCATGGCGCGCTCGTGAGCAGCCTTCTCGTGCTTCCAATACGTCGGCAGGCGCAGCACGCCCTCAAAGCCGGAGTAACGCTCCTGGTTATGCAGGCCGACCTTGACGTTATCCTCCACCGTCATGGTGTTGAATAGGCGAATGTTCTGGAAGGTACGGGCAATACCCATGCGGTTGACCTGGTAGACCGACTTGCCCGAGGTGTCCTCGCCGTCGAGCAGGATGGTGCCATGCGTGGGCTGGTACACCTTGGTGAGCAGGTTGAAGACCGTGGTCTTGCCGGCGCCGTTGGGACCGATCAGACCGGCGATCTCGGTCTTGCCGATAGTCAGGCTAAAGTCGTCGACTGCCTTAAGGCCACCGAACTCAATGCCCAGGTGGATGCACTCGAGTGCAGGGCGCTCGCCCAGGTCACGATCGGGAACGATGGCGCCAGAAGGATACGGGACCATCTTGCCCTTCTTGAACTCAAACTTACTGGGCATCGGCTGCCACCTCCTTCTTAGAAGCAAAGCGGTCCTTAATGCGTGCGAAGAACGCCTTGAGCTGCGGGTTGTTAGTAAAGACCATGACCAGAATCAACACGATGGCGTAGATGAGCATGCGGTAGTCCGAGAACTGACGGAGCAGCTCGGGGAGCACCGTGAGCAGCGCTGCGGCGATAACGGAGCCGCGCATGTTGCCCAAGCCGCCCAAGACCACGAACACTAGGATGAGGATGGACGTGTTGAAGTCGAACTTAGTGGCGGAAAGCTGCGAGAAATTACCGCCGAACAGGGCTCCGGCAGCACCGGCGAGGGCAGCGGAAACCACGAAGGCGATCATGCGGTACTGAGTGACGGAGATGCCCACGGACTCGGCTGCAATCTTGTTATCGCGCACGGCCATAATGGCACGGCCGGTACGGCTGCGGACCAGGTTGAGCACGATCACGAGTGCGACCATGACCAGGATGGCACCGGCGAGGAAGGTCGAGTACGTCGACACGCCCGAGGCGCCCTGGGCGCCCTTGATGATGGCGGTGCCGTCCTCGAGCAGGTGCAGGTCGTCGATCGTGGAGTTACCCGTGATGTTAAAAATCACATGCAGGCCGCGGGAGTCGACGCCCACGATAAGGCAGGTGACGATCTCTTTGATGATCTCGCCAAAAGCCAGGGTCACGATGGCCAGATAGTCGCCGCTCAGGCGCAGGACCGGAATGCCGATCAAGAAGCCCAGGATGGCGGCAGCGATAGCGCCGACCACGATGCTGATGATCAGGCGCACCGGGTCGGAGGGAACGGCGCTCTCGAGGGCGACCGCGGTGACGATTCCCGTATAGGCACCGACGCTCATAAAGCCCGCGTGGCCCAGCGACAAGTCGCCCGCGATGCCGACGACGAGGTTG
This sequence comes from uncultured Collinsella sp., assembly GCA_947001705.1. Classification (GTDB taxonomy): domain Bacteria; phylum Actinomycetota; class Coriobacteriia; order Coriobacteriales; family Coriobacteriaceae; genus Collinsella. The sequence continues at coordinate 13,215 of CAMQHT010000028.1, read as the reverse complement.
AGGGAAATGGCCATGACGATATAGGCCGTGATGGGAACCAGCTGACCGGCGATCATGCGCGGAATCATGTGGCTAGACTGCATAAAGAACACGATGGCGAAGGCCACGATGCACATGGCGTACGTGACAAAGTCGTGACGCGTCTGCTTGTCTTTAAGAAACTTCATACCGCTCACCTACACCTTCTCGGGGACGTACTTGCCCAAGAGGCCGGCAGGCTTGACGAGCAGGACGATGATCAAAACACCAAAGACGATGGAGTTGGCAAGGCTCGTGGAAATGTAGGCCTGCGCCATCGCCTCGATGATGCCGATGAGAATGCCACCGACAAAGGCACCGGGGATGGAACCGATACCGCCGAAGACGGCGGCGTCGAAGGCCTTGATGCCAGGCATGGCGCCCGTGGTGGGCTGCAGGACCGGCGAGTAGGAGCACAGGAGCACACCGGCGATGGCGGCAAGGGCGGAGCCGATGGCAAACGTCATCGAAATAGTGCGGTTGACGTTGATGCCCATGAGCTGAGCGGCGGCCTTGTCCTCGGACACGGCGCGCATGGCTTTGCCCATCTTGGTCTTACCTGTAAAGAACATCAGGCCGGCCATGATAACCAGGCAGGCGACGATGGTGACGAGCGAGACGGCGCTCACGTTGAACTTGGCCAAGAACTCCGGCACCTGGAAGGTGACGAGCGAAGTGAAGTTCTTGGGCGTGGCGCCCCACAGAAGCTGCGCGGCGTTCTGCAGGAAGTAAGACACGCCGATGGCCGTGATCAGAACGGCCAGAGGGCCTGCTTGGCGCAGCGGCTTGTATGCCAGACCCTCAATGAGAACACCGAGAACCGTGCAGACCACACAAGAAAGAACTACAGATGCCCAGCCCGGGAGGCCGAGATACGACGTGGCACAGAACGAGACATAGGCACCGACCATGATGACGTCGCCGTGAGCGAAGTTGAGCATCTTGGCGATACCGTAGACCATGGTGTAGCCCAACGCGATGATGGCGTAGACGCTGCCCATGGATAGGCCGTTGACCAGGTATTGGATAAAGACCGTCATGTTCCACATCCCCCTTTCGAATAGGTTTCCAGTTGATGTATGAAACAGGGACGTTACATCGTCCCTAGATACCAAGCAAGCAGGGAAGGCCAAAACCTCCCCTGCTTGGGATCAAAACCGCTCTATGTAAGGCGGCCTATTAGGCCTGTACGTACTTGCCGTCGGTAATGACGTACGCCGTCGGGTCCTTCTGGACCTGGCCCTTGTCGTTCCAGGAGAGCTTGCCAGTCAGGCCGTCAACAGTTATGTTGCGCATAGCCTCGGGAAGCTTCTCGGCAACCTCGGTGGGGTCGGCGTCGACACCCAGGCCGGCCTCCTTGAGAGCCTCGACCACAGCATGCACGCCGTCGTAGGCGTCGGCGGCAAACTGGTCGGGGGTATCGCCGTACTTATCTTTGTAAGCGTTGACGAAGTCGGCGTTCTTCTCGTCGTCGGCGGAGAACGGGGTCATGAGCAGCAGGCCCTCGGCAAGAGAGGTATCGAAGCCCTCAACGCCCAGGATACCGTCCATGCCGTCGCAGCCCATCATCTTGACGTCGTAGCCCATGTCCTTGGCGTTCTTGAGCAGGACGGACGCCGGTGTGTAGTAGATCGGCGCAAAGATCATGGTGGCGCCAGCCTGCTTGGCCTTGGTCAGCTGGTTGGTAAAGCTCGTGGCGGAGTCGTCCTTAAAGGTCTCCTCGTCAACAATCTCGAGCTTGGACTCAGCGGCCTGGGCCTTAAAGGAATCTGCGATGCCCGAAGAATAGGCGTCGCCGGAGTTATAGAACAGCACGAACTTCTCGTCCGCATACTTCTGCGCCAGGAACTTGGCAGCGTTGACACCCTGGTTGGGGTCGGTGAAGCAAACCTGGAAGACGCAATCCTTGCCCTTGGTAACGTCCTCGGAGGACGCGGACGGGGTAATCATGAACGTCTCGGGGTCGTTACCGCACTCAGCAGCAACGGCGACCGACGCACCCGTGGTGGTCGGACCGACAAGGGCCTGCATGCCCCAGTCGAGCAGGGTGTTGAAGGCGTTGACGGCCTTCTCGCCGTCAGCCTGGTCGTCCTCGGCCTTGCTGACAAGCGGCAGCTCCTTAGTCGAGAAATCCTTGCAGCCAAGCTCGACAGCCTGTGTAACGGACTTGCCGTAGGACGCGTTGGCGCCGGTCAGCGGGCCGATGGTGCCGATCTTAAACGAAGCGTCGCCCGACGCGGAACCGCTGTCGCCGCCGTTGGAGGAGCAGCCAGCTAGAATGGACATCGCCCCCAGACCTGCTGCGCTCGCGATAACGCTCCTGCGATTCATAACAGGGTTCAATGACTTACCGGTGAGGCTCGACATGCGGCTCTCCTCTCAAATCTCGTCGGGTTTCGGTTACCCGACAGGCCATCCTTCGCCGTGTTCGGCGTTCGCAAAATAGTAGACGCTTTAGTTGAGAAAAGTGGCGATTATTTCAACTTTTCTTTTGTTTTGCCCATTTATCCATAATTCTGCGTATTCCTGTCGGTTTATGCAGTAATGCCACTTTATTGTGTGAAAGTAATGTTTCCGTTCTGTTACAGGCGTCCTTGCCCTGAATAAAACGGCCTCACCGGTCGTGCTTTATGCGCACTTAGGCGGCGATGTACTTGCCGTCCTGAATCACATAGGCCGTAGCGGGCTTTTCGACTTGGCCCTCGTCGTTCCACGTCAGCTCGCCCGTCAGGCCCTCGATCTTGATCTTGCGCATGGCCTTGGCAAGGTCGCCGGCGATGTCGGCACCGTCAGCCGTAATGTCGATGCCCACCTTATCGATAGCCTCGGCGATGGCATGGACGCAATCGTAGGCGTCGGCGGCAAACTGGTTAGGCGTCTCGTCGTAGGCATCCTTATAGGCCTTGACGAAGTCGGCATTCTTCTCATCGTCGGCGGAAAACGGGGTCATGAGCAGTACCCCCTCGGCAAGAGAGGTATCGAAGCCTTCCACAGAGAGCAGGCCATCCATGCCGTCGGTGCCCATGAGGGTCATGTCGTAGCCCATGTCCTTGGCGTTCTTGAGCAGGACGGACGCCGGCGTGTAATAGATCGGGGCAAAGATAAGCGTGGCGCCGGCCTCCTTGGCCTTGGTGAGCTGGTTGGTAAAGCTCGTGGAAGAGTCGTCCTTAAAGGTCTCGGTATCGACGATGTCGAGCTTGGACGCCTTGGCCTGCTCGGCAAAGGCATCGGCAACACCCGAGCTGTACGTATCGCCGGAGTTGTAGAACAGGGCGATCTTGGCGTCCGCGTACTTCTCGGTCAAGAACTTCGCGGCGCTGGCGCCCATGGTGGGATCGGTGAAGCAAACCTGAAAGACCGTGGTCTTATCCTTGGTGACGTCGAGAGACGAGGCCGAGGGCGTGACCATGAGCATGTCGTCGGCAATCTCGCCCGAGACAGCGACGGCAGCACCGGTGGTGACCGGACCGACGAGCGCCTGCATGCCCCAGTCACACAGGGTATTGAAGGCGTTGATAGCCTTCTCGCCGTCAGCGACGTCATCCTCGGACTTAAGCGAGAGTTTGAGGTCCTTGGTCGAAAAATCCTTGGCGGCGAGCTTGGCACCCTTCTCGGCCGAAACGCCATAGGTTGCCGCGGCGCCGGTCAGAGGGCCGATGACACCGATCTTGAAGGTCTTGCCGTCATCGGCGGAGCCGCCGTCCGAGCCACCCGACGAGCAACCAGCGAGTGCCGCGGTGCTGCCAAGCGCCGCGGCACCGGCGAGAAAGTTCCTACGGCTGAGCGTGCTGTTGATGTTGAACATGGTGTCCCCCTTTTTTCGCTGGCCGCAGCGCGGCCGTCTTGCGGTACGGGGCAAACCTTATGGTGCAAACGTTGACAGTTTGTTACGGAAGTTCGTTTGTAGCGAGCGTGTTTCCAATGTTTCCGCAGCGTTTCGGGGGTGCCGTTTTGTGCGACTCCTGTTGCCTGGCGAGCACGCGCCCTCGGTTCACGCTAGAATGCACTCAACCTTTAAGCGGTTAATCCATCCATAAGATGCACGAAGGAGCTATCTATGAGCGAACCCCTGCGCACCGTGAACGTCGGCCTCATCGGTCTGGGAACCGTCGGCGGCGGCGTGGCCCGTCTGATCAAGAGCCACCACGATGAGTACCTGGCCGCCTACGGCATCGACCTTAAGCTAACCCGCGCCTGCGCGCTTGCCTGGGAGCAGGCCGAAGCCGCCGGTATTGAGCGCGAGGCCTTTACGAGTGACTGGCACGACGTCGTCACCGACCCCGCCGTCGACATCGTCGTCGAGCTGATCGGCGGCGAGCACCCCGCGACCGAGATCTTCACCACCGCCTTCGAGAACGGCAAGCACGTCGTCTCTGCCAACAAGGCCCTGCTGGGCCGTCATGTCGAGACGCTCGCCGAGGAGGCGCGCGCGTGCGGCGTGCAGATTAAGTGCGAGGCCAGCTGCGGCGGTGGCATCCCCATTGTCAGCACGCTCGAGCACGACCTGGTGGGCAACAAGATCCTGACCATCGCCGGCATTCTCAACGGCACCACCAACTACATCCTGTCGCGCATGGACGCCGAGGGCGCCGATTACGCTGACGTGCTCGCCGACGCCCAGGCAAAGGGCTATGCCGAGGCCGACCCGTCCGCCGACGTCGACGGCTTCGACGCCGCCAGCAAGACGGCAATCCTCGCTTCCATCGGCTTTGGCACCCGCGTGACCACCGACGATGTCTACCAGCAGGGTATCCGTACCATCGGCGCCGAGGACATTGCCCAGGCCCGCGAGCTCGGCTACACCATCAAGCTGCTGGGCATCGCACGCAACACCGAAGCCGGCGTCGACGTCCGCGTGCACCCCACGCTCATCCCGGCAGACCATATGCTCGCCAAGGTCAACGGCGCCATGAACGCTGTCTACGTGGTAGGCGACGCCGTGGGCGAGACCATGTTCTACGGCGCTGGCGCAGGCTCCTTCCCCACCGCGAGCGCCGTCGTGGGCGATATCCTGTCGCTCTCCGAGCAGATCAGCCGCGGCGTGGCTCCGCTGCCCGAGATTGAGCCCTATGGTCACAACCTCGCCTTTAAGCCTATGGACGAGCTCCAGACCAAGTACTATGTGCGCCTGAAGGTCGCCGACCGCGTGGGCGCCCTGTCCGAGACGGTCGACATCTTTGCCAAGCACAACATCTCGATCTCGCTCATCAACCAGGTCGAGGACGGCAAGTCGGGCGTCAGCGATGCCTGCTCGGTCATCTTCCTGACGCACCGCGCACTCGAGAAGGACGTCCAGGCTGCCGCCGCCGAGCTTGCCAGCGTCGACTGTGTGGCCGAGGTCGCCAACGTCCTGCGCATCGAGGACGTTGAGGCTTGGACCGAAGGCGTTATGGCCAACTAACCCAACGCTCGCCTAGCAATACGCGCTTTGAGGGCTCCCGTCCGATGTGGGATGGGAGCCCTTTTGTCTCCTGCCCTAAGCACAACGACAGGACACATTTGCGCGAGCCGCTCATCGGTAACGCGGGCTACCGTTCACCGATATGCAAACACGGCCGATTCCGGTTACGGCTACGCTGTGCTGCGAATGTCCGCCCGCGATGAGAGGAAATACCATGTTGCTCGAGGGCAAGAAAGCAATCATCACCGGAGGCACGCGCGGTATCGGCTATGCCATCGCCTGCCGTTTTATCGAGGAGGGCGCCGCCGTCACTGTCTTTGGCTCGCGTCAGGAGACCGCCGATGCGGCCGTTGAGAAGCTGACAGCCGTCTATCCCGACGCCAAGGTCTGGGGCCGCTCCTGCGACCTCACCTCACTCGAAGCCGTGACCGAGGCCTTTACCCAGGCTGCAGCCGACATGGGCGGCTTGGACACGGTCGTCAACAACGCCGGAATTTCCCAGCGCTCGCCGCTGCTCAACTACACGGCTGAGGAGTTCGCCAAAGTTATGGACCTCAACGTCGTCGCCGTCTTTAACGGCCACCAGGCTGCCGCCAAGATTATGACCGAGGCCGGCCACGGCGGCACCATCACTACCACAAGCTCGATGGTCGCCAAGTACGGCCAGCCCTCCGGCGTTGGCTATCCCACGTCCAAGTTTGCCGTCAACGGTATGGTCCAGTCGCTCTCGCGCGAGCTCGCCCCCATGGGCATTCGCGTCAATGCCGTCGCACCCGGCGTGACCAAGACCGATATGGTCGCCAACCTGCCCGAAGAGGTCATCAAGCCCATCATCGCCACCATTCCGCTGGGTCGCATGGGCGAGCCCGAGGATGTCGCCAACGCCTTTGTTTTCCTGGCGAGCGACATGTCCTCCTACGTCACTGGCGCCGTGCTCCCCGTCGACGGAGCCGCCCGCTCCTAAAGGTCGCAAGCCACGATTTCGGACCTCAACGGAGCTCAACGCAAAAGGTGCGCTGTCTGCATCAACCGCAGGCAGCGCACCTTGTTCTGTTTGTAAGGGAAACTGTGTCCCGTTTCGAACGCCGATTCTGGGACACCGTTTCCGCAACGGGTCGGGACTGCGGAAACTACATCCCAATCTGGTTATCCATTCCGGGGCACAGTTTCCCGAAGGGCGGTTGAGTCATGCCATCCTAATCAAAACGAGACCGTATAGCACCCCTAAGATAACCAGCTCTCATTCTGGAGCAAGCGCATCAGGCAGCACGACCGCTCGCCGACGTGCAATTTGTTGCACAGTAAAATCGGCTAGTGGCACCCTTATCCTTTATTTAGCGAATAAGGTCAAGGAAGGGAGAGTATCATGCCAAGACGGCAAACACCGCTCGAGGTCATGTTCTCCCTGTTCAAGACTTCATTTACCCTGAGCCATCGCGCACTTGCTGAACTGTTACTATCCGATCTGCCGTTAACAAATGGACAGCCTACCGCCCAAATGGCACAGGACACCAGCTGGCTTTCGCGCACGATTGTGCACTCGCAGCCGGGCTCCCTAGAAGATCGCTACTTTACCGACTGGTCCTGCGCATCGAATCAAATCCTGCACAAGCTACAGGAAAAAGGGTATTCGAACGCCGACATCTATACCATGATTGCGGCAGCAACTGACGCGATGGCTCAAGCGCTCAGTGCCTGTGGGCGCAATGGGTTCCTTTACCGGAACGCCGCCTCGCGCCTCGTCAGCTGCCAGCCAGACAAAAATGACAGGGCTCTTATCTCAATCGCGCTCGTTGTTTCGACCGCCTGTTGGTGCGATCCGGCCCGTGCTATCGCGTACATCAGGAACCGCTTTGAATTCGCAGAGAATGTCAGGTCGTTTACCCCCTCAAGTATTTCTTTCTGTCCATGCGATTTAAAACAAACGGGCACCGAACATGCGATCGGCCTTATCAGGATCGATAACGAACTCGTCATCGGCGGCCCTTATGTCATTGAGCCTTCTGCCATGGGCACCACCATCGGAGCGCTCGCACTCGAAGACGGCGCTGTCACCGATGTTGGGCTGGATGTCTCCGCCAGACATCTCCGTATCTTCGCCGAGAACAATGCTTGGTACGCACAAGACCTCGGTTCGACCAACGGCACGTATCTGATTCGAACAGCCGACAACAACGAACTCGACATCAGCACCGGAGCACCCGCCCGGCTGTACCCCGGCGACATCCTGCGCCTGGGTCTCAGCACCACTTTTGCCGTCGTAGCAACGACGGCTATCTTAGCAAATCAACATTACTAACCATGGAAACAAGGTGACTATGAGCATCACGGATGTCATCAAATATGAGGGCAACAACCAATCTTTTATCTGGAAACACCCCTCAGAAGACTTCAATACGGGCTCGCAACTCATTGTTCACGAGACCCAAGAAGCAATTTTCTTCCTTAATGGACAGGCCCTGGATTCGTTTGGACCAGGCAGGCATGAACTTGAGACTCAAAATCTACCGTTACTGAACGGCATTTCGAAGATAACGACCGGTGGTGTCAGCCCGTTTCACTCAGAGGTCTACTTTGTTAACCTCATCGAGCAGATGGGCATCCGCTGGGGAACCAATTCCAGGATTCAGTTCATGGAACCGACTTATGGATTTCCGCTCTCGCTCGGGGCGTCCGGAGAGATGGCTCTTGCTGTAAAAGAGCCCCGCAGGCTCCTTCTCAAGCTTGTTGGAACCGAAGCTTTGCTCTCCCAGGACAAGCTGATCAGTTATTTCAAAGCTTTCCTGCAAACTCGAATAAAAACTCATCTTGCACAAGTAATTACCGAACAAAAACTCTCCATTTTCGAACTTGATGCACACCTTGAAGAGTTATCCGACTCGCTTAAGAACAAGCTGCTTCCCGACTTTGCCGCATACGGCCTCTCATTAACGCAAATGCTGGTCACCGCGATCGTCAAACCCGAAGGTGATCCGGTATACGAGAAGTTTAAGGACCTCCATTTCAAGCAATATGCCGACGTGCGCGAAGCACAGATAAAACGACAGGTCAGCATTATCGAACAAGAAACTGCGGCGCAGCGCACCGTAATCTCCGCAAAAGCACGCGCAGAAAAACGGCAAATCGAGGGCTATACCTATCAACAGGAACGCAGCTTCGATGTTGCCGAAAAGATGGCCCAAAACGAAGCGACTGGCGAATACGCAAACATGGGAATTGGCCTGGGCGTAATGGCCGGTGTCGGCGGAACCATGGGGTCAGTTATGACCGATGCACTCTCACAAGCGACCGGCACGTCCGCGACGCAGCCCATCCCTGCGGATACCAATTCGCAGCAAAGTGCTGCAAAGTTCTGCTCCGAGTGTGGATATCGCTTCTCTGGAACCGAGAAGTTCTGTCCCGAGTGCGGAGCACGGAGGTCGTAATGAAGAACACACAGGCATATATTGCAGCAATCCCCGTAGCCCTCTTCATAGTTATCGAAAGCGTGACAATACTTTTATTTGGACCCTCAACCACTTTTTGGATTGAGAGCGCATTCTCTTTGGTTGCGCTCTCCTTGTTGGTCGCAGTCCTCCTTCATGACCCCGCAAAGAAACTAAAGCTGCTTGGTATTTCCAAGACAGTCCTCATGGGGGCTTCATTTGCAATCCAGCTGACCCTAGTTCTTTTCGGAGCAGCGCTAAAGACCGATGCGTTGTCCGTTCTTTCGGGTTTCAGCATCCTTTTACTTGGCACGTCAGTAATTACGCTGTGTGTAGCAAATGCATCCGAGAGTCAAACCTCAGATGTCGAGGAACATGTCTCGACACTTACCAATTCAATGAAATCAAACAAAATCAAACTCGAACTGCTCCTAGAAGAAGCACCTAGCGATCTGAAACCGGCAATCGCAGACGTTCTGGAAACTATGCGCTACGCAAACCCCGTTTCAGATAAAACGGAAAACCGGCCCCTTTCAAATTTGATACCTATCGCTATCGAAAATCTCGACAAAGCGGTAAAAGCAAATTCGCTCCCCGACACCCAAGATACTTGTAAGCAACTAAAAGCATATATCCGTCAGCAGGAAATCATAAATAAGCTCTAGAGGAAGCCGGGTATGGGAACCAATAAATCACACGTCAATGAAAACTATCAACACGCCTGCGACAGCACTAAATTCAAACTCGAAGGTTATCGAGCCCCTCTATCAGATTGCTTTACGCCAGACGAGCTGTCAGAGCTATTTCGGTTCTACGTTTTGCAAGCACCCATCGCAAAAGATAAGACCGCTTTGTCGACGCAGCGGACGTTGACGTCATTAGGTTGGAACGGACCCTCCATCAAGATACTAGAGAGAAAGCTATTAAAGGCGTCCGGGATAACCTCTTTCATTTTCATAGGAAGCCAGACCATTGATGGAACTCTGGAGAACATGGCCCTAGATAAAGAAATATGCGCCGAACACCCAAGAGCGGTTCTACACAAAGATGTCAAACTAACGCTCCGAGAGGACAACTCCATCGAGCGCCGCAGCGGTGATGAAAACAGAATGCAGTGCCTATTTCGCCATCTACGAAATGGGATTGCACACGGACAGACGTATCTGTTTCCAACCGGTTTAGTGCTAATCGAAGATCGCGACGGCAAAAGAATTACTGCCCGGATTCTCATTCGCAAAGAAACGCTTCTTGCATGGATATATATCGTTGAAAAGAAAGAGGTCTAGCTTCATGAAAGCCCTGAAATGTGAACTTTGCGGCGGCACCGAAATCGTCAAAGATGGGGATTTCTTCGTCTGCCAAAACTGCGGTATGAAATATACGCTCGAGTCCGCAAAGAAAATGATGGTCGAAGGCGTTGTTCAAGTCGAAGGCACGGTGAAAACAGACAAGACGGCTGATGCAAAAAGGCTGCTCAAGTTGGCCAAAACTGCATGCGAAACTAGAAACTTCTGCGAAGCCGAACGATATGCGAACAAGGTGTTAGAGATTGATTTAGACAACATTGATGCTTGGGCAATCAAGTCAATAGCAATCGACTGGCAACTGACAATTAAAAACAATCGCCTTCGCGAATCTTCGGACTGTTTTCTCAAAACCTTTCAGCTGCTTCCAAATGAAGTAAAAACCTGTGAAGGCCTAATTCATGCGTGGAGCGTTATCAAAAGTTTAAAACTGCACCTCGATGATATTGTCGAAGCAGCCAGCTCTTTGTATGCCGAGCCAATAATCAACACACCATCAGATAATAATCTCGCGTTGATTACAGATACACTGGCATCCCATCTCGAAATAAGAAAAAGCCAATGGACAGCAATTGGCAAGCTTTCCTTTACTTTTTGTAAAGCAAAGGAAGAAAGGCTCAACTCTCCGGATATTTCTGACGGTCAACGCCACGCTTTAAATGATACAGACATGGAGAAGTACCTCTTTACTGGAGAGATACCACGGATGTATTTTACAGCAGCAAGCATCATCAACAGTTCTGTAGTAGACGGTGTGACCAAATGGCGAGACAAGTGGGAAAACAACAACATTTTTGATTACTATCTTGACGGCAGCGGCGTCGACCAGTCCGCAGAAGAGGACGCTTTCGACATGTGCACGCTCGTATACATTCGATATGAATTAGCGTTGAGAACCGCGATTAAATTCTTAGAGACAGAGACTGAGGGCCATTCGATTACAGGTCTTATCTTGGCACCCGAGCTATTGTTCAATGTGTGGTCAAACTTATGTGTAATTGAAGAGTTGAACATTGGACATAAAACCTATACGAGAGCCCACGGCGCATATGTATCAAATAGCGTGAAGGAAGGCTTTTCACTAAATGCCGAGTCGATCACGTTACGAAAGGAACGCCTCAAAGAGGACATGGCAAAGCGTGACGAATACGACCCCGAGAAGAAGAAGGAACGTGAGCGCGCTGAAAAAGAAGCAGAACTCCAAGCCAAATATTGGTTAGATAATCCTATTAAAAAGTCGCAAAAACAAGCGCTCGAAGATGAATTTGACCGTTTGGGGAAAGAACTTCGAGAGCTTAAGAGCAAACGTTCCTTTTTCAGCCCGTTCGAATTCAAGGCAAAACGAGAATGTGATGCAAAAATCGAACAGGCTCGCGAGCGCAGGCGGGAAATCAAGAACTCTCTGAAGGCCTTAGACGATGAACTCCTGGCGTACGTGTCAAACGAAATTGAATCATAGCTTTCACCGCTCGCCGCAACAGTCCATTGGTGACCTCAAAGGCGCCTCAATGGGATAAGAGCGATTTCACACCATGGAGGAATGGCGGGCAAGCGCTCGGAGTGTTCATTTGTCTGATAACCGATATTCACTCTAGCCCGAGCAGATTAAGTCCCGCCACCGTCATCTTGCACACGAGCGGCCTTGCGGACACCTTTTCTAAATATCCGGCAGCGATTAGGCTCGACAATGACCTACTCGCTGTCGGTTTTGTCACATCGAGATAGCCCGACACACCATCAAGCGTAGATTCGCCAAAGGCACCGAAGATATGCATCTGTGCCGCATAAAACAGAATATCTTTTGCCCTTTCGGTAAACGTATCGTCGAGCTCATCGATCGCCCGCTTAAGATCATCGAGTTGTACGCGCTTTTCGGCCAAATCACTCAGAACGGCATCTTGCGCTTGCTCGACCAAATCAAGAATCATTGCAACAAACGGAGTAGCCTCGCTACCATTAAGGGGCCTCTCCACCACGTCAAACGCCTTGTAATATGCGGTTTTATTCTCAGCAATCGTCCTGGAGAGCGACAACACCGTAGGCTGCGACAACGTCTCGTTCAGGCTCAACGCGAGAAGATATCTCCCCGTTCTTCCGTTACCGTCATAGAAGGGGTGAATGTACTCAAAGAGAAAATGGCAGATTGAGGCTGCATAGAGGCTTGGGACATCTTCGCGATTGCCCAACTCTATCATCTTGTCAAGGAGGTCAATGATTTCGGGCTCCGAGGAAACACCCTGATGGAGAATCTTGCCCCGACTGTTCTCAATCACAACGGGACCCAAACGGAACATCTTGCCATCCGGACGGTCCTTCGGGTCAAGCACGCCCTTAGTGACGGCATCGAAAATCTCGCGGATATCCTCGGGTTTGCCGGGACGACTTGAACCATCCACCAGCTGAAGGTAGAGGCGAGCGAATTCAATAAAAGGAGTGTGCTCCTTTTCGGCGGCACCGCAAAGTTCGACCGCGGCATCCTCCGCAGACTCCAGCGCCGCTTCAATCTGGCGCCGTGTGCTGTGCACACCCTCCATTTCGTTGCTGAAAACAACCTCCTCAAGCACCAGCGAACGAATCGAGGCCCCCAAAGCCACATAAGGCAAGCTGTTCCACAGGTTGGAAATCTTTCGCTCTTTTCTGAGGATCCGCTCGCTAGCAACGGACAGGTTCAAAGGAACACAAGCGAACAGTTCACCATGCTCAAGGTGAATTCCAGTCCGCACCGTGCCGTCGGCAGTAAGGCGCTCGCGCAGCAGCTCGTCATGGCAAGCATAACGATCGGAGCTTGAATCTGCATAAAAGAGTTTTTCGAGCGTCTTGTACGCCATCGCTTCATCGCCCCTTTGAAATCAAATAGCTTAATCGTCTTTCATTATTTCGAATTAATCCGATATTTGCAATTAAGACTCAAGAAGTGCATTGTCTAATTTCAGAATTTGAAGTATTGGGAATTAAGGTTTCTTTATTTACATAGCGAGCTAATTTCAAACCTCAGCAGAGCTTTATGCAAGAGGCGGGGGGGGGGGGGGGGGGGGGGGGGGGGGGGGGGGGGGGGGGGGGGGGGGGG